>CAYXGP010000091.1:0-29367 GCA_964464515.1 uncultured Enterobacterales bacterium | reverse complement strand
CAGCGCCCGCGCCCGCGCCCGCATCACCTCGGCGCCGGCCTCGATGGGAGGCCACAGGAGCATCGCCATCTGCTCTCCCGGGCGACGCGCGCTGCGGGAGTAACGCTCGATGATGATCTCCAGCGTCTCGATCTGCCGCAGCATCAGCGCGAGCGTCGCCGGATCGGGTGAGCACTCAGCGACCTGCGCCAGCCCCTTGATGGCGAACAGCGACTGGCGAAGCTCGTGGACCATGTCGGCGGCCTGACGGCCCAGCTCAGCGAGCCGTCCGGTCTCCAGCCAGCGATCGGTATCGGGGGTCACGGACTCGCCTCCGGGGGGACGACGCTGTTGTCGAGCGCCACGCTCACCGCGCAATCGCTACCAGCATTCCAGTATTCATCGAGTCCCGCTACCAGAACGTCGTAGTCGCCGTTGTCTGCGACCGCCCCATGCAGCCCGCGGCCGTCCCAGGAGATCGTCTCTGTTGAACCACTGGCCAGTGTTCTCGTCAAGAACACCGTCTCACCGGACGCGTCTGTCACCCACAGCTCCCACCACGCTGGAGCCCCTGTGGCTGACGCCGCGATCTCCAGCGCGTCGGCCTCCTCGCCGCTCCCCGGGTCTCCGTCGGGGCGAAATCTCTCCACGCTCGGCGTACACGCGATGACGTCTGGGGCCCCGTCGATCACCGCGCCGAACTCAAGGGTGAGATCAGAGGAGCTCCCGGTGTAGCTGCCATCCAGGCGATTGCCGAAGGTGTCTCGCACGTCGTCGCTCACCGTGAGGGTCCAGGCCCCGGTGGACGCGTCCGCGGTCTCATCCAGCGTCATCTCGACCAGATCGCCGTCGAGCGTGACGCCGGAGATCCCCGCCTCCGATCCGTCAGGCTCGATGAGCCGGATGGTGGTCGCGGTGGCGTTCTGCTCCCGCATGTCCTCGGAGAACTGCACCATCACGGCGTCGAAGGTCTCGTCCGTGGTGCCGACAGGGCTCGTGTGCAGCACCACCGGCGGCGCGGCGTCTCCGATGACGGAGAGGGTCTGCGCTCCCCACGCCGCCCCCGAGAGGGCTCCGACGTGCAGCGTCGCGTCGGTCGCATACGACTGGCCCGCCACCGACCACGTCACCTGCGCGTCGCCGTCGAGGTCGAGCGGCGCCGTCAGGCCCGCGCCGGTCGCGATCACCGTCGTCCCCGCAGACACCAGCCCCCCCAGATCCGCGCGCAGCAAGACCGCGCCCACGCTGGGATCTCCCGCGCAATCGGTCGCGGAGATCTCCACGGTGGTCACGCCCTGGATCGGATCCGCCGCCTGCAGGATGGTATCCGTGGCGCTCACGGAGACGGGACCGACCGGCTCGCCGTCGGCCTCTCCCACCCACAGCGCAGCCGAGTCCTCCGCGCCGCAGGCGTCCGCGCCCACCACCACGCCTCGGAGGGTCCAGGCGCCCACGTCCGTCCAGGTCTGTGAGACGGACATGGTCCCGGTGGAGGTCCACCCGTCCGGTCCCAGATCGACGTGGATGCCGATGATGCTGGCGTCCCCCGCGGTGCTGCCGGCCATGGAGGCGCTGGTGCTGGGCGTCGCGCCGCCCGACAGGCAGTGGACCAGCTCGTCCTTGCCATCCAGCAGCAGCTCGGCGACGGGACCCGCGGCGCAGTCGGCGTCGAGGGCATCGACCGCATCGCTGAGGCCGGAGAACGACCCCGAGAGGGTGAACAGCGTGTCCTCCAGACCTGCCGTGTCGTAGGTGAACTCCGTCTCCCCCACGCCATCCGTGAACGTCGTGATGGAGGCGGCGGTGCCCAGCCCGCCGTTGGACGTGACCGTGGCCGCGCCGGTGTAGCCGGGGATGGTGTTTCCGTACCGATCGACCGCGACGACCTGTACGGGGAGCGCCTCCCCCAGCCACGCGTAGGGCCGCGCCGTCGTCACCTCCAGCGCAGAGGTAGCCCCAGGCTCCACCCGGAAGACGACGGAGCTGCCCAGCTCCACCCCGCCCGCCGCGGCGATGAGCTGGTTGTCGTCCCGCGCCGTCGTGGGCACGACCGAGGCCGCCCCGACGCCGCCCGCGTCCAGGGTGAGGCTCTGCGCGATGTCCCCCGACAGATCCGTCAGCTCCACCTCGGTGATGACCTGCACCGCGTACGGGTTTCCCCAGGCGTCGGAGGTCGTGACCGTCACGTTCAGCGCCTCTCCTGCGGTGATCGCCTTGGCGCCGCCGATGCCCACCGAGGCCTGCGCCAGCGCCCCGTTGATCACGTCGAATTCGGGAGATGTCACCGAGAGATCATGGGACGGCAGCGACACCTGGAACGTCTGCTGCTCGCCAGCGAAGGTGAGGGCGCAGGAGTACCGCGCCGTCTCCGCGTCGGCGCTGTCGAAGCTGCAGCTGGGGGTCTGCGGGCTGCCCTCGAACTGCAGCTCGTCGGCGCCGTCGATCCCGTTGATGTCCAACGCGACGGCGTTCCCCCAGGCGTCCACCGCCGACAGCTCCACGCCGACCGTCTCCCCCGCCACGAGCCAGGTGTCGTCCAGCACCACCTGGAGGGTCGTCGGCGCACCCGCGACGACCGTGATGCCGGAGATCGTGCCCGACAGCGACTCGCCGGAGCGGACCGTCAGGGAGATGTCCTCACCCGCCGTCCAGGGGCGCACCTCGCACAGCGCCACCCCCGCTTCAAATTCTCCGCAGGTCTGCTCGCCCGTCTCCGCGTCGAGTCCACCCGCAGAGTCGGTGACCTCGAGCGGGTCATCCGGCGCGTCCGTCACCGGGTTGTCCCAGTCGTCCGCCGCGACCACCCACAGGAAGATCGTCTCCTCGCCGGCGACGACCGTCGTGGGGCTGGCGCTGAGCTCGAGCCCAACGACCCCTCCCGGCTCGACGTCGAACGGATCCGAGCGACCGTCGATGAAGACACCTGAGGCCGTGCCCGAGACCTCGATCCAGCTCGTGTCGCAGTCGGTGCGCGTGGTCGCTCCGGTGAGCACGACGTTGGCGAGCGTCGCGCTGTCGACCATCTGGATGGTCTCCTCGAAGCGCGTGTCGGTGTCGCCGCAGCGCTCGTAGACCAGCAGCGCCGCGCCCACCCCGCTGGTGACGTTGCCCAGCCCGTCTCGCAGCTCCAGGTCGATGGACAGCGGCTCCCCCGCCCGCGGGATCTTCCCCTCCGGCAGGAGGACCGCGACGCTCGATACGTCTCCCGAGGTGAAGCTCAGCGGCAGCGTGGCCGGGGCCACCACGCGGTCGTCCACCGCGCTGACCTCGATCTGCAGGTCCGCCGGGGTGCTGCTGGTCAGCGTGATGCTCCCCTCTCCGCCTGCCCCCAGCCGACCGGTCACCCCCACGCCGTCTGTCAGCGCGACCTGATCCGTCCGGGGCTCCGCGACCAGCAGCGGGGCGGCGCCCGCGCCCTCGGGGACGGCCACGACGATCTCGAGAGCGGCGGGGACCACGTCCTCGTCCGGATCGCGCAGAGCCAGATCGATGCGGACCAGGGCCCCCACCTGCGCGGTCGACGCGGCCGTGGAGGCGCTCAGGTGATCAGCGCGCGTATCGGTCACCGTGAACAGGCCCGTCGCGTGATCTTCTTCGCCGGTGGGAGAGCGCAGGAGCAGATCGTAGTCGCCGATGGCGAAGCCCTGCGGCACCCGCGCGGAGAGGCGCGTGTAGTCGAGCATCGTCACCGCCTCCAGCTCGAGCTCACCGGCGCTTGCCGTGAGCCACACGCGGAACTCGTGATCGATCGACGAGGCGTCGCCGCCCGAGATCTCGATGCGCGGGTAGAAGCCCCGCCCCTCCACGACGATGTCGGTCTCCTCTCCGTTGTACGCCCAGTCTGGGGTCACGCCCGTGATGGTCGGCGCAGGCAGCCCAGGCGCGCAGCCGAGCACGACAAGGAGCAGGGGGCCTGGTAGGCGGATGGGGACCATGGGACCACCGAAGAGGCGACACCCCCAGCATAGCGGCACCCGCTGACGGGGTCAGCGAGTCTCTATCGAGGGATCACAGCCCGGTTGGATCGCAGACGCAGCAGCGCGGGCAGGGCCGAGAGATCGACCATCAGTACAGCAGCTTGTATCCCCCGGTGATCATCGCTCCACCGATCGGCCCCTGCCAGCCCCCCCACGCCTCGTCCATCGCGAGGAAGAGGTACGCGACCTGTAGCTGCAGCTCCCCGCTCCGGGTGCGCCAGCCGGCGCCGGTGAGCGCGCTGAACCCCGGCGCGACGACGCCCCAGCCGCCGGTCGGATCGGACTGTCCGAAGACCGCCTGGATCCGGTAGGGCGCCACCACCACCGTCGCCCCCACCCAGCCCGTGAAGCTGCGCCGCTCCTGCCTGGCCACGACCCCCGCCCCGATCGGCAGCAGCTCGATGTCGAAGGTGACGTCGCGATCGACCACGTCGTCGGTGGCCGTGGCGGTCTCGCCGTAGAGGGCGATGCTCACCCGCCCGTGCAGATCGCGCTCCGCGAGCGGCAGCCGGATGTCGGTCTCCAGCCCCACCACGGAGCTGCGCAGCCCGCGCCGACCGAGCAGCACCCCCCCGGCGATGCCCGGCGCCAGGCGAACGTCGCGGGGGATCACCGCCAGCTCTGTGGTGGTGTCTGAGAACCCCTCCCCTTGCGCCGTGAGGCGGACCGCGTCGGCGAGGGGTCGAACCGGAGGGGTGTAGAACGCCTCGTAGGCCCCGTCGGCCCGCTGCCGCGCCGCGGTGATCGTCCCCTCCGAGGCCACCAGCCGAACGTCCTCGCCCGCCACCGGCTGCCCCGCGCCGTCCACCAGCCGCAGGATCACCCGGGCGCCGGCGTCGCGCCCCAGCATCAGCGAGTGCGGCTCCGTGGTGAGCTCGACGCTGCGGACGGGGCTGCTGTGGATCGGCAGGGTGAGGGTCGTCTCCAGATCGGGTCGCCCCGGGACCGCCCCGCGTCGCTCGCCGTAGGTGAGGAAGTCCCGGCTCATCACGGATCCGCAGCGGGCACCGATGAGCGCGGGCACGTCTCCGGCGCGCTCCCCTGCCGGGAACACCGCCTCGGCCCATCCGGAGGCATCGGACGAGACCGCGACCCGCTCCCCCTCCAGCTCCAGCGACACCGTGACGCCGGCGAGCGGCAGCCCGCGGGAATCGAGGGGACGACCCCGAACGGCGATCCCCGCCGGGGACCACTCCCCTGAGAGGGCGACGTACCAGGGATCGCCCGCGCCCGGCTCGCGGCTCCAGGTCGCCCGCAGCCCGTCGCTCCCCGCGGGGATCGCCCCCACGCCGTCGTAGCGGGCCCGGAGGAGGGTCGCGCCAGGCTCCAGCGGCGCCACCTGCAGCTCGCCGCGATCCGCCTCCACGCTGATGTTGCCTACGGGGAGACGATCGCCGAGCGCGCTCTGGAGGTACACCTGCACCAGCGAGCGGGGAGAGGCTGCCGAGAGCTGGTCCGGCGACGCCTGCAGCGCCAGGCGGCTGGGGATCCCTCCCTCGACGGTGATCCAGCGCTCCACCCGCGCCGCCGAGCCCAGCGCGCAGCGGACATGCAGGCTCGACGTCTCTCGCTCGGCGGGTGGGACCATCCTCCAGCGGCCCGGCTCGAGCTGCGTGAGGTGGAGGGAGACGCCCTCGGCGGTGGTGCAGGAGGGCGTGGGACCGCGCCACGCGCGCCCGCTGACCTGCGTCACGAGGAGATCCATCGGCGGCGCGGGCAGCCCCGGGACCACCCGGCCCCAGGGCAGGAGCAGCATCCTCGGCGCGCGATCTCCGCCCAGGGTGAGCAGGCTCTGCTGGACGTTGCCCGCGGCGTCCGAGACCTCCACCGTCGCCAGCTCGTCGCCAGCGCGGACCTGGATCTGGGCGTTCGCCACGCCTGCCTCGTCGGCGACGAACGGTCCGTAGTCGCGTCCCCCCACGCGCAACGTCACGGTGTTACCCGGCTCTGTCTGCACGGGGATCCGCGGGCGCGCCCACAGCGAGATCACCGCGTTCAGCGGAGGAGCGCCGGGCTTTCGAGCGTCCCACACCGCGATGGGCACCGCCCGGGGGAACGGCTCGGCGAGGGGCTGCCAGCTCAGCACCACGCCGCCCGCTGTCGCCGTGCGCGCGGTGATCTCCCCCTCCGCGATCTCCACGCTGAGCGCATCCGGCGGCGGGAGGTCGGGGCCGGCGAGCACGATGGACACCGGCCGCCGCGCGCCCGCGGGTGCGTCGAGCCCGCCGCGGATCGCGAACCCGGGCTCGGGCTCCTCGGCGACGAGCACCGTGAGCGCCTCTTCGCCTTCGCGCGTCCGCACGACCAGCGCTGCCGCGCCCGACTCCGGGGGAGCACGCCACACCGCCGACCACACCCCCGGACGGATCTGCTCGGGCTCCGAGAGCAGCGCGCCGGCGTCGGCCTCCAGCACCGGCGCGCCGACGTCGATGGGCACCACCAGCAGCAGCTCCGCTTCGGTCCCCGCCCGCGGCGGACCGTGGGTGGGCATGAGGCGAGCGCCCGCGGCGGGCCGAGCGACCCACAGAGCGATCAGAGCGATCAGAGCGATCCGCGCCACCCGGAGCGCCGCGCGAGAAACCCCTGCGAGAGGGACCCCAGCAAGAGAAGCGCCGGCAAGAGAAGTCCCTGCGCGGGTGGCCCCTTCAGTCGGCGCCTGAGAAGCAGATTTCTCGATCATCGCGCTTACCAGTGCCGGTCTCACGGGCTAACCACCCCCGCCCGCGGAGGCGAAATGGGAAAGCTCCTCACCGAACTCATCGGCACGTTCTTCCTGGTCTTCACTATCGGCATGACCGTCCTGCCGCCCGGCGCTGACGCGATGGCGCCGCTGGCGATCGGCGCCTGCCTGATGGTGATGGTCTACGCAGGCGGACACATCTCCGGCGCGCACTACAACCCGGCCGTCACGCTGGGCGTGTGGATGCGCGGCGCCTGCCCCACGGCAGACGTGGGACCATACATCGCGTCCCAGGTCGTCGGGGCGGGGCTGGGCGCGGGCGCGGCGATGTTCCTGACGGGCATGCCGGCGGTGCAGCCCGGGGCGCCCGAGATCGTCCCCGCCCTGCTGGCCGAGTTCCTGTTCACGTTCGCGCTGGTGTGGGTGGTGCTGCACAGCGCCACCGCGAAGGCCAACGCTGGCAACTCCTTCTACGGACTCGCCATCGGGCTGACGGTGATGACCGGCGCCTACGCGGTCGGCGGGGTCTCCGGCGGCGCCTTCAACCCGGCGGTGGCGGTGGGGATCTCCGTGATGGGGCTCTCGGCGTGGAGCAACATCTGGATCTTCCTGGTGGCGAACTTCGCGGGCGGGGCGGCGGCGGCCCTGGCGTTCAAGGCGGTCGGCGGCGCTGACGGTGATGAGGACTGATTGACTCTGAGGCCGCTCCAGGGAAAGAAAAGGTCCCATGATCGGCGCGTAGGCTCGGCCTGCGAGGCCCCGGGTCCACTGGCGTTCGTCGCCTGCGCGGCCCGGCTCGCGTTCGTATCTGGCCCACTTCAAGAGACAGGGTTCGAGAGCGTCGCACGCCGGGGGGTCCGGGGCCTCGCAGGCAAGGGCATCCGCGTGGGACCGCCCTCAGGGGGGGACTTGCTTTTCATGGAACGGCCTGACTGCAGCGCCGCCGAAGCGACGCCTGCTGATCAGGGGCCCCAGATCACCTCGGTGCGGGTGACCGAGGGCGCGGTGCTGTCACGCGCGACCTCCTTGCTGCTCGAGGTCTCGCCGCTGAGGGGATCGGTGGCGGTGATGAGGACGGAGTTGCTGCCCTCCGCCAGCGGCACGCTAGCGCGGAATTGCCCGTCGGGGCCGGCGCGCAGAGTCCGCTCGGTCTCGCCAGCGACCAGATGCACCGACGCAAACGGTCCGGTGCGGCCCTGGATCGCCACCTCGTGCGCGCGCACGACGCCTTCGGGCCAGGCCACCTGAAGCAGCAGCTCCTGGGCCTCCTCCAGCCGCACGGCCGGCTCGTCCTCCGCAGCTCGTATCCCTTCCCCGGCCGCGAGCTGAGTGGTCGCGCCGAACCCTTCGAGGGCGATCTCCCCGTCGATCGAGCGCGCGGCGACCACCCCGGAGGCGTCCACGGCCATCTCGAACTCGGCGTCTTCCGCCCGCACCGCGCGCCCGCGGCTGCTCAGACCCAGCCCGGGGGAGCCGGGCCGAACGCGGGCCTGCACCCGCCCCTCTTCCAGCTCCACCCGCACGCCGCTGCCGTCGATGTCGAGCACCTGGATGCTCGACCGGGCGAAGAGCTGCAGGCGCGTCTCGTCTCCGAAGCCCACGGTCGCGGAGCTGTCGTCACCCACCCGCAGTCGATCGCGCAGCCCGATCCGATCGCCGACGGCCACCGCGGAGGTGGCGCCGGCTGAGGTGGTGTGCAGCACCTCTCCCCGGGCGCGCTGGATGACCACGTTCGAGCCCGAGTCCATCCCGAACAGGAGCTGGTAGCCGGCGTACCCGCCGATCAGCACCAGCAGGGTCGCGAGGAGGAGCTGGACGTGCTGGCGCACGCGGTCAGCTCGCCGCGGGCAGGACGACGCGCCACAGCGCGCTGTCTCTGCTCTTGTTGGAGGGGCCGTCGATGGTGGGCTCTTCGAGGTGCCCGCTGTGGGCGGAGATCACCCTGCGGGCCATCCAGAACCCCATCCCGCTCGCCATCCAGTCATCGCTGCCGGTCCGCAGGTCGTCGCCTCGGAGGAGCAGAGACACGGCCACATGCCCCTCGGAGATCTCGCCGGTGATGTCCAGGCGTGCTCCCTCTCCGGCCGTGGCCCCGAGGCTGGTGAGGAGCTGCGCCATGGCGCGCCCCAGCTCCGCCCGATCGCCGCGCGCGCGGAGGCCTTCGACCTCACGAATCGCCACCTCGATCCCCCGCTCCCGCAGAGGCCCCCCCATCAGCGTGAGGACCTCGCCCAGGAGTTCGCCCAGATCTACCACGGCAGCCGGCGCGCGGTCCAGGGTCAGCGGGCCGCTCCCCCCGGCGCTGGACGACCCAGAAGAGATCCGCACCTCCTGAGAGAACCCAAGCAGATGTGCAACGATTTCCTTGCACTTGAGCGCCTGCTCCTCGATGGAGCGAAGCAGCTCCACCTTCGGCGAGCCCTGGGCCACCAGGATCTGCGTCATCCCCAGGATGGCGGCCAGCGGATTGTTCAGCTCGTGGGCCAGGCCCGCTCCCATCTCACCGACCGCCGCGAGGCGCGCGGACTGGATCAGGCGGCTGTGCGCCTCCTCCAGCTCCGCGGTGCGCTCGGCGACGCGCTGCCGAAGCTCAGCGTTGAAGCGGGTGATCTCGTCCTGCTGCTGCTGGATCTGATCCGCCCGCTCGCGGAGCTGTGTGGCGGACTCCTGCAGCCGCTCGCTCATGTGGTTGAACGCCCGCGCGAGATCGGTCAGCTCATCCGAGCCCACCGGCTCGACGCGACGCGAGAGATCGCCCTCCGCAAGCGCCATCGCGGCGTCCTGCAGCATGAGCACGGGGCCGCTGAGCTGACGGACGAACCACAGCGAGAGCACCAGGCCCAGCGCCACGGCCACGAGCGCCACCCAGGCCGTGCGGAGCTGGATCTCCCGCACGACCGCCTCGCTGATGGACATGGGTTCTGCGATGACCACCGTCCAGCCGGTCGTCGGCACCGGCGCGCACGCGGCCATGACCGCTTGGCCGTCTGGGGTCTCGTACTGGATGTCGTCGGCCAGCACCCCCGCGAGGAACGGGCGGAGCGTCTCGGGATCGACCAGGCCCCTGGGCCCGGGGAGGATCGGCGCGCCGTCAGCGCCCAGGAGCGCGGCGTCCATCCCCTGCTCGGTCAGTCGCTCAAACCGCCGCGCGAGCGGATCCAGGGCCAGCTCGAGCCCGAGGGTAAGGGCCCGATCGCCGGGCACGGGCACCACCACGGGGAGGACCGGGTTGGCGCGGCTGTCGGGCACATACGCGGCACCCGCGACGGGACGCAGAGCCACTCCCTCCGGGCGCACGCGCAGCGCATCGTTCAGCTCGTCCAGGGGCAGCGCGGAGCGAAAGGCAGCGAGGCGCGCCAGCGAGACGCCGTCGCGCTGTGAGAATTCCCGCGTGTCCGGCGCGCGATAGAGCGCGGGGACGACCGCCTCGCCGCCTGGCGTCTGGAGACTGACGATCTGCGCCTCGGGGCTCTGTCGATAGACCAGCTTGAGGTAGCTGGACAGCAGGTCGGGCCGCAGGCGCTCCAGCGGAAACAGCTGCACCTGCTGCTGCAGCAGGCGGAATTGCAGCCCCACCCAGGTGTCCACGTGATCGGCCAGCCCGACGGCAGCGCTCGACTGCAGATCGGTGATCTTGCCCTGGAGGAGCTGGGACGAGATGCGGGTGGCTCCCCAGCCGAGCATCACCAGCGGCACCAGGGACGTCACGCCGACGAACAGGAACAGGTGATCGCGGAGCTTCACGTCCGGCGCCCCGGCGAGCACCTCACGTCGGCGCGGGGAAGGAGAGCGTGAAGCGGGTCCCCCGATCCGGCGCGCTCTCGACCTGGATGCGGGCGCGGTACTTGGTGAGGATGCGGTAGACGACGTTGAGCCCGAGGCCCGTCCCGCTGCCGGGCGGCTTGGTGGTGAAGAACGGATCGAACACGCGCCCGACGTCGTCTTCGGAGATCCCGCAGCCGTCGTCGGTGACCGTCACCAGCACGCGGCTGTCAGCGAGGCTCGCCGCCACCTCGACGGTGCCTCCGGCGGGGCCGTGGCGCTCGCCCCCCGCCTCCGCGGCGTTCTTGAGGAGGTTCACGAAGACCTGACGCCCCTCCCCGGCCCGCATGGTGATCTCGAGGTCTTCGGGGATGTCCAGCTCGAAGCGGGCGCTGACCCCGGCGCGCTCCACCAGGCGCCGCGCGTCATCCACAAGCACCGCGAGGCCCACGGAGGTGGGGAATTCAGTGGCCGCCGCGCGCGAGTATCCAGACAGATCGACCACGATGTCGCGGATGGACTGGCAGTATTCGACGACCTCCCGCGCGTGCTCCCGGGCGATCTCCAGGTCGTCCTCGATGGTGATCGCCTCGGCCAGTCCCATCACGCCGAACAGGGGGCTGGAGATCTCGTGGGCCACGCCAGCGGCCAGCGTACCCAGACCCGCGAGCTTCTCGGACTGGATCAGCTCATCGCGGAGGCGCCGCGCGTCGGCGAGCGCCTCCTGCAGCTCTGCGTTGTTGGCGCGCAGCTCGGCGAGCAGCCGCTGGTTCTCGCGGGCCATCGACTGCTTCTCGAGCGCCCGCTGCACCTTCTTTCGGATATCGAAGACGTTGTCGAGCGGCTTCACCACGTAGTCGAAGGCGTCGTGCTCGATCGCGGAGATCGCCGATCGGATCGACGCGTACCCCGTGATGATGATCACCTCGGCCAGCGGGTTCCGCGCCTTCGCGGCCTTGAGCAGCTCGATGCCGCCGATGTCGGGGAGGTTCTTGTCGGTGATCAGGAGATCACAGCCCTGCTCTTCGATGACGGCCATGGCGTCGCGGCCGCACCCCACGGCGGTCAGCCGGAGCGGCTCGTCCTCGAAGACCGTCCGGAGGATCTGCAGGATGACCGGATGATCATCGACGATCAGCAGGTGCGTGGCCGCTCCCTTCGGGCTCACTGTTCACTCCCTGGGCCGCCGTGCTGCCGGGAGTCGTAACGTCGGCCCCGCGCCGGGACCATCGACCTGTGCGGGTCAACGCCACGCGACGAAGTCGGGCACCCCATCGGTGAAGAACTCCGCGAGATCCGCCTGACTCATCTCCACCGCGCCGCCGGTGTGCATGGGGTCGCACACCAGGTAGCTGCCGCCCTCGGTCTTGCCGAGGATGGCGTTGAAGTGGGCGATGTCGCCGCTGCCCACGCGGCTGTCGAACTTCTCCCGCCAGTCGTCGTCGAGGTAGCCGTAGGCCATCACCACCCCCTCGGCCTCCAGCACGGCGTCGAGGTTGGCCCAGCCGCTGTCGTGGCTGCCGGTCCCCCCGGAGGCGTCGATGCCAGAGATCGCCGCCTCGATGCTGCTGAGATCGTGATCGCGATCGAGGACGGTGACGTCGACGCCGTCCGCAGTGATCGTCTGGATGCTCGGGTGATCGGGGTACATCAGGGCGCGCGCGTGATCGACCTGCTGCTCCTCGGTGAGGCCCGACGGCATCGCGTCCTTCGCGCTCATCATCATCGCGAGGCTCGCGGGGCCGCAGTTGGTGCTCGACGAGGGACCGGTGGGGTTCCACTCGGTGGTGAACTGGGTGATGAAGTGTTCGTCGGCCTCCTCCACCGTGGCGGGGGTGCTCCCTTCGACCTCCCCGTCCGCGACGGCTCCCTCCACGACCTGCTCCAGCGCGGTGTCGTCGCCGGTCTGCGCCGCCTCTGTGGCCGCCTGCTCGATCTCCTGGGCCTGCTGGCAGTCCTCGTCGCCGGTCAGGAGGCCATGGATCCAGCTCAGCACGGGCAGCGTCCAGATGCCCTCCGGCTCCGCCTCGGCGCAGGCCTGCTCATTCGCGAAGGCGTTTCCGTACAGCTGCTGGATGATCTGCAGCGGCCCGGAGGTCTCGGCGCTCGCCTCGGTAGACGTCGCGCTCTCGGTGGTCTGGCTGGTCTGCTTCATGGCACCCTCCCGCGCTGATCTCCAGCATACTCCAATCGCACATCCTCCAATAACAACGCGCGATCTGCTTCGCGCCTCACCGCTGTCAGGCCTGGCAGAACGAACACCAGAAGGTCACGCGCCGCTGCGGCCCTTGAACGCGGCTGCCGATGATCGAGCCACACCGCACGCACCCCCGACCGCCGCGCCCATAGACCCAGAACCTCGGCAGCCCCTTCGCAGGTCCCCCGCCCGGCGCCGCGCGTCGCGTGGTCACCCGCGGACCGGGGCCGGTGTTCGCCCGCAGGCGCTCGCTGGCGCGCGCGTACAGTCGATCGATGGTGTCGTCATCGAGGTCGGCCACCAGCGTCCACGGGTTGACCCGCTCGATGAACAGGGTCTCGGACTTGTAGATGTTACCGATCCCCGCGGCCACCTGCTGATCGAGGAGCACATCGGCGATCTCGCGGTCGGCGTGGGGGCGGACCCGCGCGATCATCCGCTCGGGATCCGGCGGGCCGACGCACAGATCCGGCCCCAGCGTGGCGAGCGGCGGACGCAGCAGGAGCGACTCCAGCGGCGCGAGCTCCAGCGAGTGCGCGTCGAAGCAGGCCGCGTCGTGCAGACTCGTCGAGAGAATGACCGACGCGTGGCGGGGCGAGCGGGGCCATCGCACGCCCCGCCGCAGCAGGTACCAGGCGCCGTCGAGCCCCAGGTGGACCCGCAGGCCGACGGGCGGACCGACCCCGGAGCTGAAGGAGAACACGAGGTGCTTGCCGTGCGGGGTGATCGCCTGGGTGACCCTCCCCTTGAGGCGCGCGGCGCCGGGCTCGCGGCGAAGGTGGGCGCGGGTGAGGGGCTCACCGACCAGGGCCGGGGCCATGGTGTTCGCCAGCTTCACGATGCTGTCGCCTTCGGGCATTGTCGGCGCCTCCCTGCAGCGACCCTACAGCGGGACGTTCAATTCCAACACATCACCCGCCGCGCCGAACCCCGCGGCGACCAGCGCGGGCGCATGCGCCGCCTCGCGGGCCGCGGCGCCGTCCACCCTCCGAATCAGCAGGCTCCGCTCCCCGCGACTCTCGAGGTGATCCCGCAGCGCGATCACCGACCGGCTGGCGAGCCCCGGATCGCGGATGGCGTCGAAACACAGCACGCTCTTTGAGCCCCCTTCTACCGTGAGCGCCGGGCGACCGTCGATCAGCACCACCGTGCCGCCGCGGGCGCGACGCGGCGACCGCACCCCGTCTGCCTGCTCGGGCCAGGAGATCACGGCCCCGTAGGGGTTGGCGGGATCGACGCTGGCGAGCACCGAGACCGGTGGCCCCTCATAGCTCCCAGATGACTCGGAGCCGCGTGGAGACTCTGCACGATCGCGCGCGCGCCGGAGTCGATCGACCGCCCCGGGCAGCGCGAACTGCGCGCCGTTGAGCCCCTCGACGAACCACCCCCTCCGCACCCGACCGGTGGACTCCATCGCGCGCAGCACCTGATAGATCGACTGAAAGCCCCCCGGGATCCCCTCGGCTGTGGCCATCTCGCGACCGATCACGCCGTAGCGCTCCAGCAGCATCACCGCGCGCGCATGCAATCGCTCCGTGTCTGCGGGGCGGTCTTCGAGGTGATGAGACACGGGCGACCACCGACCAGCCGCGGAGCGCGGAGACCATCGCGGTCGCCGCCCCGCGCGGCGCTTTCGCTGGCGCAGACCCCGCAGCGGGTGGAAGGTGTCGTTGGTGATGCGCCCCTCCCACACCAGATCCCACAGCGCAGACTCGACGTCGGCGCGCGAGGGCAGCGGCCCGGTCCCCTCCCCCGCCTCACGCAGCTCAAGCTGCCGCTCCCGGAGCAGCCGCGCGGCGGCCCGCACGACCTCATCGAGGAACATCGCGCCCCGCCGCTCCAGCGCCGCGCAGATCGCCGCATGCACCGGGCCCTCGGGTTCGCCCTCCGCGGGCTCGATCAGCAGCGGCAGCCGATCCCGACGCACCAGCGCCACCCGCCCGTCCTTCGGGCCCAGCGAGCCGCGGCCGATCCACACCAGATCGCCTCGCGCGCCCAGCTCATCGAGCATTCGCGGCTGGAACCCCGGTACGCGAGCGGGCAGGATGCGCCCCTCCAGCTCGGAGAACGGCGCCGGGTAGCCCTCGAGCTGAACCAACGTATCGAGCAGCCTGCTGAACGTCCCCGACGCGCCGCGACGGGACCGGCCGTCGTGTAGAGACTGCCAATCATGCAGGAACACGGAGAAGTCGGAGGCGACCACCGGGGCGACCTGCCCCCGGAGCTGACGCAGCGTCCGCCGCTTGATTCGTCGAAGCACCTCGTGATCGCACCACTGCGTGCCCGCGAGATCGGCCCGGTAGGCCCCCGGGAGCACGCGCCGCTCCGACTGCAGGGTGCCCAGCGCGGGCTCGACCTGGGCCGCGGGCAGCCCCCAGCGGGCGGCGATCGCGCGAGCGGTGAACGGACCGTGCGTCCGCGCGTAGCGGGCGACCAGCGCGATGAAGGGCTGCCGGGTGTCCTCGAGGAAGGCCGAGGGCGTGCCGGTGGGCGGGACCACTCCGAGCCCGTCCCGATACAGCCCCGCGTCCTCCACGGCGATCCAGCGCGGCTCGCCCGCCACCCGTACGCGGAGGACCCGCCGCTGCGCGGAGAGCTGCTTGAGCCACCCGCCCGGGTCTTCGGCGCAGCGCGCGCCCAGCTCGGTGTTGTTCAGATCGCCGAGGCGCCGCAGGAGATCGTGGAGGCCGTCCGGGCTGCGCGCGCGGCGATCCGGCGGCAAGCGCTGCAGCTCCGCCTCGACGGAGTCGATGACGCCCACGTCGAGCAGCGCGCTCAGATCGTCGTCGCCGAGCAGCTCCCGCAGCAGCGAGCGATCGATGGTCAGGGCGGCCAGGCGCCGCTCGGCGGCGGGGGCGTCGCCGTCGTACAGGAAGCTCGCGGCGAAGCTCATCACCAGCCCGCGGGCGAACGGCGACGCGGAGTCCGTCTCTACACACTCCACCTGGATGTCCCGCCGACGGATCGCCCCGAGCGTCTCCTCCAGCGCGGAGAGATCGAAGACGTCCTGCAGACACTCCCGGTACGCCTCCAACACGATGGGGAACGAGGGGAATTGCTGGGCGGTCGCCAGCAGGTTCTGCGACCGCAGGCGCTGGAGCCACAGGGCCGTCCGCTGCCCGGGGCGGCTGCGTGTCAGCAGCAGGGCTCGCACGGCCGCCTCCCGAAACCGGCCCGCGAACACCGCGGAGTCTCGCAGGCGCTCCATCAGCAGATCCTCGATCTCCTCGGGCTCTGGCAGCAGGTCCTCCAGCGGAGGCAGCGGGGCGTGCTCGGACAGGCGCAGCACGATGCCGTCGTCCGTCCATTGTATCTGCGTGTCTTCGAGGCGCGCGCGCAGCGCCAGCGCCCAGGGACCGGTGACCCGCCGCCCCAGCGGCGCGAGAATGCAGATACGCCAGTCCCCCAGCTCGTCGCGGTAACGCTCCACCGTGATCGCGCGATCGGTGGGCAGCGTCTGCGTCTCTTCACGCTGCCTCTCGATGTGTCGCAGCAGGTTGTCGACCGCGAAGTCGTCGAGGTGACAGGTCTCCTGCAGAAACGACCGCGCGTCTTCTGGGGAGAGCTCGCCGACCTCGCGCACCAGCGCGCCCATCGCGCGCCCCAGCGTGACCGGCCTGCCCGGCCCGGGACCGCGCCAGAACGGCATCTTGCCCGGCTCTCCCGGCGCAGGCGTGACCAGCACGCGGTCGCGCTTGATCTCCACGATCCTCCACGAGCTGGCCCCCAGCAGGAACACCTCCCCCCGCCGCGACTCGTGGACCATCTCCTCGTCCAGCTCGCCGATCCGCGGACCGTCCGGCGCGAGGTGCACCGCGAACAGCCCGCGATCGGGGATGGTGCCCGCGCTGGACAGCACGGCCAGTCGGGCGTCTCTGCGCACGGTGAGGACGTCCGTCGTCCGGTCCCACACCACGCGGGGGCGCAGCTCCTCGAAGCCGCGATCGGCAAGGCCGTGGGTCTCGTACAGATCGGCGAAGTCCCCCGGATCGGGCGCAGTCGCGTCTGCAGCGACCCGCAGCGGGTACTTTCCCGACAGCATGTCCAGCACCGCGATGAGCGCTGACCGCGTCAGCTCGCGGTAGGGATGCGACCGCCGGACGAGCGTCTCCAGCTCGTCCACCCCCCAGGGCCGCGAGAGGCACATCGAGACGATCTGTTGGGCCAGCACGTCCAGCGCGTTGCGCACCACGCGGGTGGGCTCCACCTGGCCGCGCACCATCTCGCGGGCCACCGCCGCGCACTCAAGCAGCTCTCCGCGGAACCGGGGCAGCATGCGCCCACGGCTGCGACCGCCAACGGTGTGATCGGCGCGCCCGATGCGCTGCAGGGCGCTGGACACCGCCCCTGGCGATGCCACCTGGAGCACCAGATCGACCGCGCCCATGTCGATGCCCAGCTCCAGCGACGCCGTCGCGACGATGCAGCGCAGCTCACCAGCCTTCAGCGCCTCCTCGACCACGCGCCGCTGCGACTGCGACACCGAGCCGTGGTGCGCGCGCGCCAGCTCGGGGCCGCCGGGGTTCCGCTCGGCCTCCATCTCGTTGAGGCGCTGCACCAGCCGCTCACACAGCCGCCGGCTGCTCACGAAGACGATGGTGGAGGAGTGGCTGTCGACCAGCTCGATGATGCGCGCATGAATCGACGGCCAGATGCCGGCCCGATCGCCGCCCAGAGACGAGCGCGGCGGGCCCTGCGCTTTGAGCGACCGGGCCTCGATGGGAGGAGGGTTCTCGTAGCCCAGGATCGAGGGCTCCGGCGGCGGCGGGACCGGAGGGTTCTCCATGTCGGGTATGGGAACCACCACCTGCAGATCCATGCGCGGGGGCTCGCCGGCGTCGATGATCTCCACTTCGCGATCGCCGCCGAGGAACGACGCGATCTCCGACAGCGGACGCTGGGTGGCCGAGAGCCCGATGCGCTGCGGACCGGATCGCCGCGCCTTGCAACCCTGCGGCCTGGATCCCTTTGATCTGGCTGGCCGCAGTTTGGATGGTAGCGGGTCGGATAGCTGGGGTTCGATCCCCGCTGAATCAAGCTCGGTCAGCGCAGACAGCCGCTCCAGAGAGAGCGCCAGATGCACCCCGCGCTTGGTGCCGGCGATCGCGTGGATCTCGTCGACGATGATCGTCTCGACGGTGGTCAGCACCTCCCGAGAGCGCGAGCTGAGCAGCAGGTAGAGAGACTCGGGGGTGGTGACCAGGATCTCCGCAGGATCGCGCAGCAGACGACGGCGCTCCTTCTGTGGGGTGTCGCCGGTGCGGATCGCCACGCGGATCTCAGGCGCGTCGGCCGCGGGGGCGGCCATGCGCAGACCGGCCAGCGGCGCGCGGAGGTTGCGCTCGATGTCGTTGGCCAGGGCCTTCAGCGGCGAGATGTAGACCACGCGGACGCCCGGGGCGCGGTCGGGATCCGGACGGCTCAGGCGATCGAGGCACCACAGGAACGCTGCAAGGGTCTTGCCCGAGCCGGTGGGCGCGAGGAGGAGCGCGTGCGCCCCGGTGGAGATCGCCTCCCAGCCGCGGAGCTGGACGGGGGTGGGGGTGGCGAACGCCGAGCGAAACCAGGCGCGGGTGGTGGGCTGAAAGGTGTCGGGGAGGGTGGGAGACATGGGCTGGGACCTGTCGTTTCGTTCAGGTTAACCCGATGATCAGCGGGAACCAGAACCGTCCGACTCCCGGACTCCCGGCCCCTCAAAGAGGCTGAGCTGGAGCGTGCTGGGCACGGGATGGTCCGTCACGCCGCCGGTGCGATCCCGTAGATCGGTGGGCGTGTACGGAGCGTCCGAGCCGAGCAACGCCTCCGCCGGCCAGCCCGCCGCGATCAGCGCGCCCGCCACGAGGTCAGCAGTCAGCGACAGGCCGGTGACGGTGGGGTGCATCTGGTCGAGGAACAGGTCGTCGAGGGTCGCCCCCCCCGCCACCGCGGCCTGGAACGCGGGGAGGCTGTCGATCCGAGGGACAGCGTGGTGCTGGGCCACCCGGGCCTGAGCGTCGAAGTACCCCGACCAGGCGGTGCGGCGCGCGAGCCCCTCCCTGACCGTCTCCCGGTTGGAGGGCGCCAGGAGCGCCGCGCCGATCCCCCGGCTCCGAGCCTCTCGGACCAGCAGGTCGAGGTTGCGGGCGTAGTCGTCGAGCGGAACGCGGCGCACGCCACCGACGCGGTGCCGACTGGACGTGGTCCACGTCACGATTCGCGAGCGGGCCCGGGGGCGGAATCGGTCGAGCGCCACCGCGAGCCACCGAAAGAACGCCGAGTGACTCGCCAGGCCGACCGCGAACCGCCGCTGGGTGTGCAACAGGTCCCGATCGTAGAAACGATCGAAGCTGTTGTCGCTCCACAGATTCCCGAGCAGCAGCAGCGTGGGCTCGAGGTCCCAACCCACCTCGTCCATCAGCACCAGAGACTGCTCGGTGGTGTACCCGGGGATGGCGCCGTTGACGACGTCTGCGCTGAGTCCCCGTGTAGACAGCCGTGTAGACAGCTGTGTAGATAGGGCGCGCTCCAGCTGCCGGGACAGGGTGCGCTCGTCGGAGACCCCGTGGCCGAACAGACTGCTGTCGCCGAGGACCAGCACCCGCGCGCGCTCCTTCGGGCGGGGGAGCTCCGGCGGCGGGCCTCGCAGCCCGAGCGTGTTGATCGTCGCGATGACCCCAAAGCCCCGACGCGCGCCCGGCTCCAGCCCCCACAGTCGAGTGGGATGGCCGACGAGCACCATGCCATCCCGCCGCGAGCCGAACCAACCCGGACCCTGCGGCGCGTACGCGCGCCCGAACAGCTCCGCGGCGACAGCGACGATGACGAACACCACCGCCCCCGCCATGATCTTGAAGCGGAGCGGGAGGTGACGGCGTCGGGACCGGATGTACCTCCGTGAGCGACGCATGGCCGAGCTACACCGGAATATTCCCGTGCTTCTTCGGCGGATTGGAGTCCCGCTTGTTCTCCAACGTATCGAACACCTCGATCAGCCTCGCCCGGGTCTGACTCGGCACCAACACCTCGTCGACATACCCGAGCTCCGCCGCCCGATACGGGTTGGCGAACTTCTCTCGGTAGTCCTCGGTCAGCTCGGCCTTGCGCGCGGCGGGGTCCTCCGCCTTCGCGAGCTCCCGCCGGAAGATGATGTTCACCGCGCCGTCAGCGCCCATCACGGCGATCTCGGCCGTGGGCCACGCGAAGTTGAGATCGGCGCGGATGTGCTTGGAGTTCATCACGCAGTATGCGCCGCCGTAGGCCTTGCGTGTGATCAGCGTGACCTTGGGCACCGTGGCCTCGCAGAACGCATAGAGCAGCTTGGCGCCGTGCTTGATGATCCCGCCGTGCTCCTGGTTCACGCCGGGGAGGAACCCGGGCACGTCCTCGATCACCCACAGCGGGATATTGAACGCGTCGCAGAAACGCACGAACCGCGCGGCCTTCAGCGACGCGTCGATGTCCAACACACCGGCCAGGTGGGCGGGCTGATTCGCCACCACCCCGACGCTCCGACCGCCGAGTCTGCAGAATCCGACGACGACGTTGGGCGCGTACCCTCCCTGCACCTCCAGAAAACGCCCCTCGTCCGCCACCGCGGTCACCACGGACTTGATGTCGTAGGGCTTGTTGGCGTTGTCGGGCACCAGGGAGTCCAGCTCGGGACAGGCGCGCCCCGCGGGATCGCTCGTCTCGCGGCGGGGGGCCTCTTCGAGGTTGTTCTGGGGGAGGTACGACAGCAGCTCGCGCAGCAGCGCCAGGGCCGCCGCCTCCGAGGGCGTCGCGAAGTGCGCGACCCCGCTGATCTGCGTGTGGGTGTCGGCGCCGCCCAGCGTGTCCTTGGTGACGTCTTCGTGCGTAACAGCCTTGATGACGTCGGGACCGGTCACGAACATGTGGGCCGTCTTCTGGCACATCACGATGAAGTCCGTGAGCGCGGGGCTGTAGACAGCGCCGCCCGCGCAGGGGCCGAGGATCGCGGATAGCTGCGGTATCACGCCGCTTGAGAGCGTGTTACGGAGGAAGATGTCGGCGTAACCGCCCAGGCTCACGACCCCCTCCTGGATGCGCGCGCCGCCGGAGTCGTTGAGGCCGATGAACGGCGCGCCGTTCTTCAGCGCCAGATCCATCACCTTGCAGATCTTGCGCGCGTGTGCCCGCGACAGCGACCCGCCGAACACGGTGAAGTCGTGGGCGAACACATAGACCAGCCGCCCCTCGATGCGGCCATAGCCGGTGATCACGCCGTCACCGAGGATGCGCTTGTCGCCCATCTCGAAGTCCGCGCAGTCATGCACCACGAAGCGATCGAGCTCCCGGAACGTGCCGGGGTCCAGCAGCAGGTCCAGGCGCTCGCGAGCTGTGAGCTTCCCGCGATCGTGCTGACGCGCGACAGCGCGCGGCCCGCCCCCACTCTCGGCCTGTCGATTCATCTCCTCCAGCCGTTCGAGTCGGGCGTCGGCGGTCATCTGGGCTCCAGCGCGGGGGGAGCCCTGCGGGTAACCCGCGGCCTGCGGCGATGGTCGGGGTCCCCGGCTGGTTAGGGGGCCTGCCACCGCTGGAGGAACGATGCGCCTGGTCTCATGGAACGTAAACGGGGTCCGCGCGGCCATGCGGAAGGGCTTCGTCGACGCCGCCGCCACCCTCGACGCCGACGTGCTGGGCCTGCAGGAGACCAAGGCCTCCGAGGCGAAGGCGGGGCTGCGGCTCGCCGGCTACCACGCGTTCTGGAACCCCGGCGAGCGCGCCGGCTACTCGGGCACAGCGCTGTTCTCCCGCACCGAGCCCCTGTCGGTGCGGATGGACATGGGCATAGACGAGCTGGACACCGAGGGGCGGGTGATCACCGCGGAGTTCGACGACTTCTTCTTCGTCACGGTCTACACCCCCAACGCCAGCCGCGGGCTGGTGCGGCTGGACTACCGGGTCGAGCGGTGGGACCCCGCCTTCCGCGCCTTCTGCAAGGAGCTGGAGCAGCGCAAGCCGGTGGTGTTCTGCGGCGATCTCAACGTCGCGCACCAGGAGATCGACATCGCGCGGCCGCGCGCCAACCGGCGGAGCCCGGGTTTCACCCCCCAGGAGCGCGAGAGCTTCACCGAGACGCTCGAGGCCGGCTTCATCGACACGTTCCGGCACTTCAATCCCGACGCGACCGAGCAATACTCCTGGTGGAGCATGCGGTCCAACTCCCGCGCCCGAAACGTCGGCTGGCGGCTCGACTACTTCTGCGTCTCGGAGAGCCTCATCGGTCGGGTCGCCGACGCGCGCATTCGGCAGGACATCCACGGCTCGGACCACTGCCCTGTCGAGATCACCCTCTCTACATGAGTCTGTCGTGACGCCCCCGCTCAACAGTGGGACCAATCTATGGGCGTCCTCCGAAGACAACCCGCTCTCGGTCACGAGGCTCAGCGCTCGTGACGGCATCCTGGAAGACAGCATCTTCGGACACAGCTTCTCAGAGAAGGAGCGGGATCTCAGAGAAGCAAGCAGGGCGCCCGTGCTGGGACCTCTGCCGTGTGCGTCTGTCCGCTGACCAGATCCAGCCACGCCGAGCCCGCGGTCGCAGCCCCCTCCAGCGCGAGCCGGCCCGGATCGATCGCTCCACCTTCACGGGTGTCGTCCAGCAGCCTCGACAGGTTCCGCAGCGCCAGCAGGCCATCACGGGGGGCTCCGCCGCGCGTCAGCAGCCCGTTGCGGGGGTGATAGCCGCGATCCATATCGTCCAGTGGATCGATGAACAGCCGGACCGCCGGCGCTCTTCGGGCCGCGAGCAGACCCGCGCAGACCCGCTGCGCGTTCGCGCGATCGTCTGTGTACCGCTCGCCCTCCCCCCGCCGCGGCAGGCCGAGGTGCGCGTGGGCGGGGCACCCCAGCGCCGCCGCCTGGCCCGCCACAGCCCCGACGGCCTCCACCACCGACGCGTCCGCGGGCAGGCGCGCCACGAACCCCTTGCATCCCCAGGCCGCGCGGGTCTCACCGACGGTGTCGTCCTCCGGCGCGAAGCCGTGCAGCGGGAAGTGCGAGAAGTACCGCCCGCCCGAGGCGCGCTGCGCGCCCACCGCGGAGATCAGCGTCGTCACCCCCGCCGCTGCGATGGCCGCCCGCGCTTCGGCGGTCGGCGCCGGCCCGGCCGTGATGATCTCCCAGGCCTGTACGATCTCCCGGTGGGCATCCAGCAGCGCCGCCTGCGCAGCCGCGGCAGCGCCCAGCGAGAACACCGTGAAGCGCATGCCCCGCAGCCGCGCCAGCGCGTGCATCCGGCGGGCTCGCTGGGGATCCGCCAGGTCGAGCAGCGGCACCCGCACGTGAATGATGCCCAGATCCCACAGCGACCACAGCGGCAGATCGTCGCGCGCGGCTTTGCGGCGAAACGGGTCGAGTCCCCCCAGCGGGACATCTCGGGGACGACACCAGTCCTGCCGCAGCGTCACCCCCAGCGGGCTGGGTGGCGGCGGGCGATGTCCGTGCGGCAGCGCCGCGGGAGCGTCCATGCGAACCGGCTCGATGCGATGCCCGTCGGGGATCACATGGACGAAGGCGAACCCGAGCTTGTCCACCTCGTCGCGCCCGAACTCGGGGCCGGGGGAGACCGGCCGAAGCGCGCTGTACTCGGGACGCACGAACGACGTCGCCGGCAGGATGTAGATGTCCGTCTCGCCGCTTGAATTCCAGAAGAAGTTGTGGACGTGCCCGCAGAACAGCGCCTCTACGCGGTGCCGCGCGAAGAGATCCAGGAGCCAGCGGCGGGCGGCGACGGAGAGGTTGTCGTAGTGCTCCGCCTCGCCCGGGTCGCACAGAAACGGCGGGTAGTGGATGAAGGCGAAGGTCCTGCGCCCCTCCGCCGCCGCGAGATCCGCCTCGAGCCACGCGCGCTGCGCGGCGTCCAGGGTGGTCCCGCTGCCGATGACCGGCGCGTCGATCAGCACGAAGTGTACGCCGCGATGATCGAAGCTCTGCCACGGGCGGCCCCAGCGCGCCTCGAACACCGCATGCCGCGCGGCGTCGACCGGCGGGGCCGTGCGCCACGGCGCGGGCTTGTCGCCGACGTCGTGGTTGCCGGGGACGACGTGCAGCGGGACCGACAGGCCCGCGTAGGTCTCCTCCGCGACGTCCAGCGCCTCTGCATGCTCGGGCAGGCCGGGCACCGGGTGAGGGACGTCGCCCAGGTGGATCACCAGCTCCGCCTGCGAAGCAGCGATCTGCGCGACCACCGAGCGGTTCCGCTCGTTGTGGGTGCCATCGGAGGCGTAGGAAGACTGCCGCTTGCGATGGGCGCGGTCGGCGGGGTGAAAGTGCGAGTCGGCGATGACGGCGAAGCAGAACCGCTCGTTCATGGGTCCGTCCGAGGAGTGGAGGCGCATTCTACAGCATGAGGACGCGCGCGCGTCCATGCAGGGTGACCCGAAGCCGCTCAGATCCCGATCGGTCGGGGTCATGGGGGGTTATCTTGCCTGCATGGGGCTCACTCATCTCCTCCTCCTCGGCGGCCTCGCTACCGCCGCACCAATCGCCGGCGCAGACGAGGCGCCGCTCGACGAAGCTGATCTCATCGGTGTCCTGGCCCGATACAACGCCGGGGCTGACTGCCCGCTGCCGCTGCTCAACCCGCGCCAGCGGGGGCGGCTGCTGTCCGGCGACACGGTCAAGATGGTCCGCCCCATCGGCGAGGGTCTGTTTCAGATCTTCGGGATGCGGATCGCCGCCCACGATCGCGACGCGCTCTGGCTGGCCAGCCAGGACCCCCACTTCGCGGGGGAGTCGCAGGTGATCGAGGCGTTCGTCTCGGGAGAGGGAGATCGTCAGACCTGGTACGGGCTGCTGGATCTGCCGCGTCCGTGGACCGACCGGCACTGGGTGGTCACCAACTGGAACAACCACGCGATGGCCCGCGACTCGGACAACGTCTTCTGGGAGCACCCCTGGCGCATCCACGGCGCGGGGCTGCATCAAGTCCGCGCGATGGTCGAGCGCGAGGAGATCCCCGAGCTGACGGGCGAGCAGTTCTCCCGGGCCATCCCCGTGCGGGCCAACTCGGGCGCCTGGGCATTCATCCGTCTGGCGGACGACCACACCCTCATGGCGGGGGTGTCGGTGTTCTCACTCGGCGGCGTTGTGCCCGAGCGGCTGGTGGCCGAGTACATGGGCCGGCTGATCGACCAGCACCTCGTCGAGCTCGACGCGCTGGCGAACGCAGAGGTTGAGGCGCACTACACGGGCAACCACCCGCTGGTGCCAGGCGGAGATGGCACGCCGGTGCCGCTGTACGACGCCGCCACGGCCAAGGGGCAGCCGTAGACCTGCCCCCCCTGGTTTGTTGGCCCCTCGCTTGGGCCGCTCCATGAAAAGCCCTCTCCCCCCTCGACCTGAGGGCGGTCCCACGCGGACGCCCTTGTCTGTGAGGCTCCCCCGGCGTGCGACGCTCTCGAACCCTGTCTCTTGAAGTGGGCCAGATACGAACGCGAGCCCTGGCCGCGCAGGCGACGAACGCCACTGGACCCGGGTCTCACAGGCCGAGCCTACGCGCCGATCATTGGACATCTCTCTTCCTGGAGCGGCCTGAACCTGAACGCTCACCGCTGTCAGTCCGCTGAGAGCCGAAACGGCCCAAGCCGGGAGGCTTGAGCCGCAAGTGGTATCCGGGTGAAGTCGTCGCGTGGGCGCGCTCGAGATCAGCCGATCAGGCCGAGCACCGCCGTCCGGTTGATGTTGGCGGTCTGGACCAGCACGGCGAGGCTCGCCTGCTGCTGGAGCTGCTCGCTGGACTGCCGTGAGACCATCTCAGCGTAGTCGGAGTCGCCGATGCTGCTGGCCGCCGCGGCGTTGGCCTCGAGGCTCGAGGTGCTGCTGCTGATGGCGGAGCCCAGGCGGTTCTGGGTGGCGCCATAGTCGGAGCGCGCGCTGCTGACGGCCTCCTGGGCCGCGTCGATGTCGTCGAGGGCAGAGCGGGCAGCGTCGGCCGATGAGAGATCGGTCGAGGAGAGGCCGAGACCACCCAGCGTGAGATCGGCCGCGGCGATGGTGACCTGGCTCTCGGCGCCGCTGGTGACGCCCACCTGAACGTCGATGTCCGAGGCGCCGCCGGAGATCAGCTCCTGCCCGTCGAACTCGGTGGCGACAGCCACGCGCTCGATCTCGGAGGCGAGCTGGTCATACTCGTCCTGCAGGGCCTCGCGCTGGCTCTCGCTGATCGTCTCGGAGGACGCAGCGACCGCGATCTCGCGCATCCGCGAGAGGGTGTCGGAGATGGACGACGCGCCGCCCTCTGCCGTCTGCACCACGGACATCCCGACGTTGGTGTTGCTGACGGCCTGCCGGGTGGAGACATCCAGGAACCCCAGCTCGGCGAGGATCGACACGTTGGCGGGGTCGATCGCGGCGCTGGTGATCCGCTGTCCCGAGCTCATCTGGCCCAGCGTGAGCTGCTGGTTGCGCTGGTTGAGTGTGAGCTGGTTGATGGTTCCGAGGGTGCTGCTGGCGAGGGTGACAGCCATCTGCGCTCCGTGGTCGATGCTCGTTTCAGGACAATTCTTCGACCCGCCATATCGGTCGTTTCCCTCTGAGTTTAAGTCAACCGAGCAGAATTTCCAAAAAAACACAGGCGGTCGCCTGGTACCGCTCGCGCAGAGGCCCCTTCAGGCGCACCTCACGGTGCGATCCGAGGACGGGGTCGAGGAGGGTTGGCAGGCGCTTCGCGGCGCGTCCGAGGCCCTACGGGGTGCGGCCCTCGATGAGGAACTCCACCCGGCGGTTCACCTCCCAGGCCGGCTCCTCGTCTCGCGGATCGATGGGCTCGCCTTCCCCCTTTCCGCCGCTCGCCAGTCGGTCCGCGGACACCCCCCGCTGGACCAGCTCGATCAGCACGGCCGCGGCGCGCCGCTGACTGAGCGCGAGGTTGTAGTCGGCGTCGCCGCGGTTGTCGGTGTGTCCCTCGATCCGCACCTTCTGCAGCTCGGGGTGCGCCGCGAGGGTCTGGGCGATGGCGTCCAGGAGGTCGAAGCTCTCGGGGCGGATGCGATCGGAGCCGGTCTCGAAGTAGATCTTCTCGGCGATCTTGATGCGCTCATCAGTCACGGTGATGCGCGCGGGCTCGACGATCGGCGAGAGCACCTTCACCACCTGCACCGGCACCCCCATCTCCACGGTGAAGGCGTCATCGAGCGGGTGGTACCCCTCGGCCTGCGCCTCCAGCGCGTAGCTCCCCGGCTCCAGAGAGGTCAAGAAGGACGCTCCGCCGGTGGACTCGGCGCCCAGCTCATCGCGCACCGTCACGGTGATGCCCTCGACGAGGCCGGTGTACGGGTCGCGCATGACGATCTGCACCGGCGTGCCGGCCTCCGGGCAGCCGTCAGCGTCCTCGAAGCCGTCAGCGTCTTCAGGCTGGTCCGGGCAGCGATCGACGCTGTCCAGCAGGCCATCCAGATCTGCGTCGCCCTCGGCCGAGCGCGACCAGGAGAGCTGCGCCACCAGCCGCGCCGCGGGCGCTCCGATGCCCGACGTCAGCCCCGCGCCCCCGCCGAGCCGCAGCACGAGGTCATCGCTCAGGCGGGTGTGCGCGCCGATCAGCATCTCCAGCGGGGAGTTGGAGGGGTCGAGCAGCGCTGCGCTGGGGGTGGTCTTGCCCACCACCTCGATGGAGAACGCGAGCGCGTCGGACACCCCCAGGCCGGTCCCCAGCCGCGCGGTGATCTGGTCGTCCATCGTGTAGGAGTCGAGCGACGTGGAAGGCAGGCTGTCGTAGCCCAGGTTCATCGCCAGGGTGACGGGACCGCTGACGTGCGAGGCGATGAGCTGTCCCCCCACCCCCGCGCCCTGCGCGCCGACGGGCACCGACCCCGTGGTGGTCGGAGCGGTCACGCGCAGCCCTGCGGCGAGCCCCAGCGGACGCGCCTCCGGGTCGAGCGCCATCGCCTTCAGCTCGAAGGCGACGTCTCCCAGCCCGCCCCCGCCGAGCGAGAGATCGCCGGTGCTCGCGGGGACGATGGGCAGGTCGAGCCCCGCCCGCAGGAACCGCCAGGAGTAGGTTCCCAGCAGATCGAGCTGCAGGAGATCACCGACGGCGCTGCCGGTCTCTCCCGTCTCGACGATCTCATACTTCAGAGGATTCCGCGCGTAGCCGAGGCTGAACCCGACCCCCGCTCCGGCCCCCACCGCGGCGTCGTCGGTCCACAGGAGCGCGCGGCCGTCCAGCGTGGGGCGGTAGTTCTGCGCGTCGACGGTGGGGGCCTGCTGAGCCAGCGCGGCGGTCCAGCCGAAGAGGACGAGGCCGATCATGACCGCTCCTCCCGACGGCGCGCCACGAGCAGCAGGGGCAGCGTCAGCCAGAGCGCGTGGGGCGCGCGACCACTCCGGGGGGTGGCGCAGGCGAGGCCGCCGCCCGTGTAGACCAGCGTGGTCCCCCCGTCGCTGCCGTCACAGTCCTGGTCGATCCCGTCGGAGGCCGTGTCCACGGCGCCGGGGTGGACCGACGCGTCGCCGTCGTCGCAGTCGTCCCCCACCCCCGGGGTGCCGTCGTAGCCGTCGGCGTCGCGATCGCCGTCGTTGCTGTCGCAGTCCTGATCGATCCCGTCGTACCAGACCTCCACCCCCGCGGGGTTCACCGATGCGCTCCCGTCGTCGCAGTCGTCGCCGCCGTGATCGGAGGAGTCGTACCCGTCGCCGTCCACGTCGTAGTCGCTGGAGTGTTCGCAGTCGGTGATCACCCCATCGTACGGGGTGTCCGGCGCGCCTGGATAGGTCGCTGCGTCTGCGTCGTCGCAGTCGTCGCCGCCGTAAAGATCGCTGTCAACCCCGTCGGCGTCCGCGTCGTAGTCCCCTGCCCCGTCGCAGTCAGCGTCGACTCCGTCGTACCACACGTCCTCAGCGTCGGGGTTCACGCCGGCGTCCGCGTCGTCGCAGTCAAACGGGTCGACGCCGGCGCTCTCTGCATCCCAGCCGTCGCTGTCCGCGTCATGGTCGCTGCCGCCATCGCAGTCAGCGTCGACTCCGTCGTACCAGACCTCTTCCGCGCCTGGGAACGTCGAGGACGCCGTATCATCGCAGTCGGTGTCGTCGAAGGTGTACCCCAGCGGTGGATCGCAGGCCTCCGTGGTCGACTCTGCGTCACCGAACCCATCGCTGTCGGCGTCTGCGTACCAGGTGGAGGCGTCGATGGCGTCGGCCTCGTCGATGGTGCCATCGCAGTCATCGTCGTCACCGTCGCAGACCTCGGTGCCCTCCGGGTTGTGATCAGCGTTCGTGTCATCGCAGTCACCAGGCTCCGCGACGAAGCCGATGGGCGCCTCACACGAGACGATCACCGGAATGTCGGCGCCGTACCCGTCGCCGTCGTCGTCTCCGTACCAGGTCGTCGCGTCCACGGCGGCCGACTCGTCGATCGTGTCATCGCAGTCGTTGTCGACGCCGTCGCACACCTCATCGGCGTCGATGTTCACGGCGGCGTCCGTGTCGTCGCAGTCATCGCCGAAGGCCACCCCGTCCAGGGGCGCATCGCAGGCCGGGGCGAACACCAGGGGATCGCCGTAGCCGTCGCCGTCTGCGTCTGTGTACCAGGTGGAGGCGTCGACCGCAGAGTCCTCGTCTGTCTCGTCGTCGCAGTCGTTGTCGATGCCGTCGCAGATCTCGCTGGCGTCCGGGTTGACGAACCCGCTCGTGTCGTCACAGTCCTCGCCCGTGGCGATGGTCCCGCTGGGCGCCTCGCAGGCCAGCGTCGCGTCATCGGCGTCGCCGTAGCCGTCGCCGTCTGCGTCTGTGTACCAGGTGGAGGCGTCCACCGCGGTGGACTCGGCCGTCACGGC
>CAYXGP010000090.1:8387-29453 GCA_964464515.1 uncultured Enterobacterales bacterium | reverse complement strand
ACTCGGCGAGAACAGCGGCTACGTGGGCCCCTCAAAGTGTCTGATAGACCTCCCTATGTTCGACGGTGATGTTCTCCAATTGCGCACAGCAATCCTGGCTGCTCCGCTGCATGATCTGCTCGTTGAGGCTCTATTCAAGATGGTCGTCTACTCTTCATGTGTCGCGACAATTTGCTTTCGGAGAGGGGTGGTGTGCGAGCGAACATCCAGCGCTGTTTCCCAGGCTGTTTCCAGAGCCGTGGTTCACGGGACCGTAGCCCTTGTAGCCCTGGAAGCTTTTTTCACATTGATCTTGTGAGGATTTCAGATGAGTGATCCCGGACGGCCGTACAAGACCGCCGGCCTGCGCCGCAAGCCATCTGTCGCGCCGATAGTCTTGGCGTTCGTTGTCGTAGCTCTGGTCATCGTTATCGTGGCGCTGTTTCTCGGGGGCGGAGAGGTTTCCTCACGCCCCCAGGTGCACCTCGTGATGACCAACGCCGATGGCCTCGAACCAGGTCACCCCGTGACACTGTCGGGGATTCAAATCGGCAGGGTTCGAGAGGTCGGCTTCGCGCCGAGATCCAATGACGTCTTCGCGACGCTGGACATAGAGGCCGAGCACTTGCGCCGTCTGGATCCTGCGACCGTGTTTGTCGTGCGGCCGGCCAGTATCGTTGACGTGTCGAGGGTTGTCGTCGCATCTGAGATTTGTGTGGAGGATCATCCCCGGGGGCTGGCATCAGACTCGATGCTCCGCGGATACTCTGGGGCGCTTCCGAAGGTCGCTGTCGAGGCCGCAGCGAACAATCCGGAGTGTGTCTCTATGAACCTTAAGCGACTTGAGGGGGAGATCGAACGGGTATTGAGCGAGTTCGAGTCCTCCATCAAAGCGCCCCGCTCGTCACTCTGAGAGCAGGCGATCCAGGCGCGGAACGATCTCTACGACGACGCGGCGCTGCCTCTCGTGGAAGCGCTCGTCGATATCCGCACAATTTGTGGGGTACTCCGAGGTGAGCTCGGGCGGCAACTCTCGTGGTTCGAGAGCGGAGCGTCCGACGGGGAGCACTACCCACTTTGTCGGATCAAGGCGCTTTGATGGCCCATCGGCGCCGCACAAGGAGCTCCCGTCCGAGCAACATGTATAGGCCTTTGAATCGTCAACGCACGACTGCGTAAGGTAGCGAGCGAGAGCGACCGCGCGCAGGGATGAGAGGTCCAGGTTGTCCAGGATGCCTGCCCGATAAGGGCGACAGTCCGTGTGTCCCAATACGCGAATCTCAACGAACGCGGTGGCGTCCGTCGTCCTCCATCGGGTGTCCAGATCTGAGTCGAGCCGCTCGGTTGCGTTCGCCAGATCTGTACGGACCTGACCAAACTGAGCATCGAGATCGTCCGGGTTGATCTCCCAGCTTCCAGTCTCAAACAGGGATTCGGCGAGAACCACGAGGCGGCCATCAACAAGCTCGATGGCACTCGAACCTTCAGCCACGCTATCCAGCGCCCTCCTGAACACCGAGTTGATACGCCGGAGCTCGCGAATCTCAACCGTCTGCAGTACGACAATGACCAGGAGGAGGAGCACCGACACCAGGAAGCCCGCGAACAGATCCGCCGCGATTCGGTCGAAACCGCCATCTTCGCTGCTCCGCCGGCGCCGACGCCTCACCACAGCCTCTTCTTGAGGGTGCTTCTGATCCGACGCCAGAGCGTCTCTTCCTCGATCAATGCAGGAACCGCCTGGGGGTGTTCCATCAATCGAGCGGTCACTGCAGTCATGTTCTGCGTCGACTCTCCCAATGCGACGAGGGCTCTCTCGATCTGATCATTCTGACGTTCAATCACCGGCAGCCAGCCACTTTCGAAAGCCGCTAGAGTCTCACTGGACGCCCCCTGCACGGCGACTCGAACCACTGCCTCCATCGCTGGTGTGAGCTGCCCCTTCGCGAGGGCTGAAGTAGCGCCGCGCAGCTCGTCGTAAACGGCAGAGAACTCCCCCACGAGACCTCCCAGCTCCTGGACCTGATGGTTGACCGCTGCGACTGTGTTCCCGATCTCTCCCAGCGAGCGGGTGGCCTCGAGGAGCGACGTGCGCGTCTTCCGTTCCTCCTCTACCAGCGCAGTCAGACGGGGAAGCTCGGAGAGAAAATACCGCATCGCCTCCCCACCGAACACTTCGCCGAGGTTGTTGGCTGCAGTCGTCGCCGCTGTGGAGAGCTTGAGCATCTGCTCAGCCATCGGGCGGACATGTGCGAACGTCATCTCGACGTTTGAAGAGACTGAACGCTGATGGTGGTCCGATTCTTCTACGAGCTCCTGCATGTAATCGATCGCGGTGATGAAGCGCTCACTCGTCTGTTGTAGAGCGCTGATCTGAGCTGCAGACACCTGGAATGTGCGCGACACACGCTCCAGCTCCCGCCGGAACGCGGTCGTGGTGGTCACGAGCTGACCTGAGAGGTCGGAGACACCGGTCGTCGTTGCCTCTACGGTCTGCATGAGGTCATCCCAGCCGCTGCGCGACTCGTGGATACCCGCGACCAGGAGCGCCGCCGCTGCCGCAATCCCCTCACCGACGAGGCCGCTGGTCTCCCGTCCGCCCGAGCGCAATGTCGCTGCTGCGTCGGTTGCACCGTCCTGGAGGGAGGTCCCAGCGTGTTCTCCCCCAGTGCGGATGGCCTCACCGGCGGAGCGTCCGGAAGCCTCCAGCACCTCGGCCGACCGCTGAGCGGCGGCGGATAGTCTCTGGAGACTCTGCCCCAGCGATGCCGTCAACATCCTGGGGAGCGCCGTCATGGAGGTCTCAAGACCTGACAGTGCGGCGAGGAGCTTCTCGTCTCGTGTCTGCTCCCTCACATCCGCTTCGCCGCGCGCGTCCAGCGCTGTCTTCAGATCGTTGAGGACTTCCTGCATGTCCCGGGAGTCGCGGGCCAGATTCGCAAGCACCACGTGCAGGTCCTGACCCTCCCCATCTTCCTTCAGGCTGCTCTGCTCGAAGACGGAAAACCGACAGAGGGCGTCCTCGGTGGATAGAGTCCAGACCTCGATCGCCGCCCCCATCAGACCCAACACCACGGCGTTGAACACCCCCGCGATGCTGCTGACGAACGCCAGGCTCAATCCTGGGAGGACGTCACCCACCTGCGAAAGGACCTTCTCGATGACATCAGCATCGCTGTCGCTGAGGGCGGTGTTGATGGTCCCCTGGAGTTCATAGAGTCCGAGCCCGAGACCCACGAAGGTGAACAACAGCCCGATGAGCGTCGATGCAGATCGGAGCGAGTCCGCGAACTCAAGGCACCAACCATAACGACCCGAGGTCAGCACCCTGATGTGCGCAGGCTCCACCACTTTTCGGCCGCCGTTTCCGCGCAGGAATATCTCAGCGACGACACCACGAACACCTCGGTTCCGCAACCCGTGCTCCGAGCAAGGCGCGTCGTCTTCCTGACGCAGCCTCCGCAGGCGCCATAGATAGAATCGATCCTGGAGGGCCAGTACCGCACTCCAACATTGAAGCAGGATGCCCAACGCCAGACAGGGGACAAGGAGAACCTGCCAGTACTCGGCGATCGGTTCTGCCAACGCATGTTCAAACCATACAAATACCAGATCGACTGTCACAACATCGGACATCTCTCGTTCCACCACATGCGTTCACAGACGCGACCTGGGTTGAAATCGGTGACCAGGGACCCGTCGACGGGCAGATGAACCAACTCACCCCCCGATCGCTACCTCTGCCTTTTCATATACCTTGCCGTCTCGCGAGAATCCGGGACGAATCACCCTTGCGATGTGTCTATTGGAGTACCCCGAACCGTGCTCAACGGTCTTGCGATAGTGCCTCCCTGTATCGAAACGCTCACCGACGCGAGGCACCTGCATCGTTATCTCATAGGGGTTGAGTATGACCTGTGCCATTCGACTGTAATCTGCGATACGTTTGCCATCTGCCTCCCAGGCTGAGACCGCGAGCCCAGCCAGGGCACGGGTCAGCTCCAGAGCACCCAGGGTGGGCTGCTGAGAGAACCGGGTGAGGGCCTCGATGGCTGTAATGCAGTCTGTGAGGGTTCCTTCGGCGAGAGAGCGTTCTAACGCAGCGAGCTGTCTATCAGCGTTGCCGGGGAGCCGACGGCCCAGATCTCGTGCAGCAGAGGATCCTTCCGGAGTCGGCAACTGCATGAGCTGCCGCAGCGCCTTTCGAACCTGTGGTATCGCCTGCTCAGGCAGCGAGAGCTCCCGCTTGACCGCTGCTTCACTCAGACAGGTCGCCAAGCGGTGGAGCCCCTCTGCCGCGCCTGGAGGAATATTGGAGATCCGAGCATCCGGCGGGGGGAGTTGACTGGACGAGGGCTGCTGAATTTTCTTCGAGTCGTTGCAGAGGGTCCTGTGTAGCAACTCGATGAGTGTACAAATCGGACCAGCCATGTCTCCCTCCAGCTCTCGGACGCTTCTCATCACGCGATCGATCTGTATATTGGACGCTTCATTCTGCTTGGAGGCCAGCAATTGCTGGCGCCTCAGTTCCCTGAGGAGTGCTTCATGCCGCCTCTTGTCCAGGGTCCTCAAGACCTCGGTGGAGAGCGAGACCATTCCGAACAGAACGCTCAGAATTCCCAGTGAAAGAGCTGTCAGTCCGCTGGGCAGCAACCACCACGGGGCTGTCAACTTCCCCGTCGCCCCTTTCAGGGGCGAGGCTCCGCCCTGGGAGCCACTAGCCTGGGAAACACTGGTTGGTCGTGCTTCAATGAAACGAGCGGCATCTTGAGAGAGCTGCCCACAGGACAGCAGGAATCGAGCCAGCTCATCACTCATCACCTTCGGTGGCGGGATGTCCGGAAGGTCGCATTCAATATTCACAATCGCTGGAACGACATCTGGAGAGACCGCAGGCGCGCTCGAAGCCGCCACACCCTCTTGCACGGTCGATCGCTCTAAATAGTGAATATTCCAGATCAGACCGATACCGATCAAAACTGCGATTGCACTCGCTCGACAGAAAGTCCCCGTGACAATCGCCCGATGCGACCCTTCCCTGGTCATCCACCGTCGAAGTCCGAGCGCTTCCTCCTGAACCAGAAGTGCGAGACCCAGGAGGGCAGCGGCCCCTCCAAGGACGAACGGGAGCAGGGCGACGATCAGTTCCATCCTGCTCAGCCCCCTGTCCGAATGTGTGCGTAAAACAGAACCATGTCACCGTCCATGATGGCTGGTCGCTCCACTGATGCTACCTTGTTTCGTCCGAACCTCGAATTGGGTTGACGGCCACGGGTCTGCTGCCAGCTACGGTTGAACGCTTCGCCGGGCCTGGGGCGCTGTTCGCGTAGCCCGAATTCTGTTAGCACAGAGTGATATAGCGGGTCCAACCTCTGGTCCCCGGTGCCCACCAGCCCTCCTACTTCATGCAGGAACTCGCCCACCTGCTTCTTGTCAGGCAGAGCCTGCTTGGCCTCGCCAGGACGGACCTGCGCTAGCTGAGAGTAGACCAGCAGGGCTTCCGGGATGTTCTCGGCCGCCAGCGCTGTGTCGAGGCGATGCATGAGCGAGTCCGCATCCGGTCCGAGCCAGTCAGCGATCCGGCTGGCCTGCGCGCCATGCTTCCCCGCGTGCAGTGCACCAGCGAGTGCTCGTAGGGCCCGCACGCGGGGGTCTGAAGGGTGCTCCTTGAGAGCACTTCTCCAATCCTGTGCAGCCTCCTGGAAGAGAGCCACGAGCCCCTCTCGGGTCGAAGATGACTTCGAGGGCTGACGGAGTCGCGAGGCGGTCTCGACCTGGTTCACTCTACTCTCGACCTGGTTCATTCTCTTCGCGATAGACTGAATGCGACTATCGAGAGGCTTGAGCTTCTGTGAAAGAGAATCCGGGCTGGCCGTCTGCTTATGCCGTCTCTCAGACTGGGAGATGAGGTCGTTACACAGTTTTCTGATACGGCTCCACAATTCATGGGAAAGATCATCCGGTCGGGAGGACGCTCCGACTGGCACAACACGATCTGTGTTCGCCTGCCTTTGCCCTTCCATTAGCTCACGAATATTCGCCTGCATGGCAGTGAGTTTGGATTCCAACGTTGACAGGCGCTGTGCTGCGTTGCGGTCTGTGACTCGAGTCCTTGAGGCGTTCTTGACCTCCTTCAGTTGGACTTCGATCTGGTCAATGAACACCTCTATTTGCCCAATTTTACCAAGCAGGGTCTGCTGAGCGGCCCCCAGATTTTCGGACTCTGCGGTCAAACGACGAATGTCGGCCTGAATCGCAGCGACGTCTGCGGCCCCTCCAAAGCGTTGGGTTGTGTCGGTTCCTCCGCCTCTGTTGGCTGAGCGGTTGGGGGGGAGGAGGGGGCGCACTTTGTCGGTGTCGAAAACAGCGTGGTCTGTTGCGGTCGATGAGGTTGTCGAGTCACGCCTCGCAGTCGGAGTTCTTTGCTGGGCATGATTGCCACGCCGGAGACTATCGTCCCGCGCATTGGGCATCTCCCGCACATTTACCCGCAGGCACATGAACAGCTTCCAATCCTCATTCCGAACGAAAGACCCCGAGGTGACTCCCGCAACATAACCCTTGAGTTCCGGCGGTCCGCACCATTTGGTCTTCAAGGGTGGGGGGAAGAGTTTGTTTACTGCCTTCGACCAGTTCAGGACATGAAATGCTGAGTCGTCTTCTGAATCAACTGGGCAGCCTTCGATGTTGCCACATGAGTGTGTGGGAATGAGTCGAAATTTGACTTTGATGAACTCGTCGGGAATCCGTCGGATGTGTGCCTTGTCTCCCTCAGGAGCGATCTGAACAGCTAGATCGGCTTCGATGAGGTTCTCCGTCCCTGGTATCGTCGTCTGGTCGGTAAATTTTAGAGTGAAAGGCGGCTTGTTGCGATGGTTGTGATCGGTCGATTGTATGGTCACCCACCGGACAGGGGTGGATGTCTGGGTCGGCCTGGAGTTGACAGTCACCGTAATGTAAACCTCCGAACCAAGCGCGAGCTCCATCACCGCTCCCGCATCACAATGTTCTGCAGATCAAAGATCTGACGGGCGATCGCATCGAGCTTTCGGTTCAAGTCCGCCCCGGAGGAGGGTCCCTTGGGACCACGCAGTGACCGGACAGCTTCCTCCATCGAGGAGAGCTTCTCCAGTACGGTGTCCCGGCCAAGGACTGCGGAGTCCAACCGCTCCTCAAGGGATGATGAGAGCCGTGAGAGCTGACTTCGGAGGGTCTCCTGCCGGAGCTCCACCGAGCTGACCTTACCTTCTAGCGATTGGAACTGTGTCCTATGCGAATTCTCCAATTTCGTTTGATCTGAATCTCCAGTTGTATTTGCTCTGGCGCTATCTATCTGCCGCTCTAGAAAAACGATCTTCTGGCTCAACTCGGTGAGCTCGGACCGGGAAACCATAGGACGCCTTCCAATGAAAGAGGCGCACCTTCTCTCGATAAACTCCTCCAAGCCTGGGGGAGGGGACTTCAGATCGAAGGGCACTCGTTCCCGAACCATTAGCTCACGGATATTCGCCCGCATGGTGTTGAGTTTGGACTCAAGTGTCGATAGGCGCTGCTCCGTGTTGCGGTCTGTGCCTCGAGTCCTTGAGGCGTTCTTGAGTTCATTCAGCTGGACTTCGATCTGGTCAATGAACGCTTCTATTCTTCGAACCTGACCGAGTAGACTTTGGTGGCCTTTCCCCAGCTCTTTGGATTCGGCGGTCAAACGACGAACGTCGGTCTGAATCGCAGCGACGTCTGCGGCCCCTCCAAAGCGTTGGGTTGTGTCGGTTCCTCCGCCTCTGTTGGCTGAGCGGTTGGGGGGGAGGAGGGGGCGCACTTTGTCGGTGTCGAAAACAGCGTGGTCTGTTGCGGTCGATGAGGTTGTCGAGTCACGCCTCGCAGTCGGAGTTCTTTGCTGGGCATGATTGCCACGCCGGAGACTATCGTCCCGCGCATTGGGCATCTCCCGCACATTTACCCGCAGGTACATGAATGGCTTCCAATCCTCATCTCGAACGAAAGGCCCCGAGGTGACTCCCGCAACATACCCTTTGAGTTCGGGCGGTCCGCACCACCTGGTCTTCAAAGGCGGAACCCATAGTTTGTCGACTATGTTTGTCCAGATTAGTGCAAACTTTGCTGAGTCATGTTCTGAATCAACAGGGCAGCTTTCGATGTTGCCACAGGCATGTGTGGGCATGAGTCGGAATCTGACATTAATGAACTCGCCGGGAATCTGTCGGATGAGGGCCTTATCCCCCTCGGGAGCGAGGTGAACAGCCAGATCTGCCTCGATGAGGTGTTCCGTTCCCGGTATCTTTGTCAGGTCGGTGAATTCTAAAGTGAACGGCGGGTTGTTGCGACGGTTGTAATCGCTTGATTGTATGGTGAACCATCGGATTGGTTTAGAGGTGACGACAACCCCAACGACAACCTCGGAACCAGGAACGAGTTCCATCATTCACTCCGCAGACCACGCCATCGGCAACCACGAAATGCAACGACGCTCGGAGACAGGACACGTCAGACGGCCATAGACGAGGTGGCTCATCTCTGCCCCCCGCCTCGGCGCTGCCTCCGCCTCGTGACGGGCAGCCATCTCCACTCGGAGAATTGAGCTCCCCCCCCATGTATCCGAACGTATGCACCGAATCCCAGGTTGTTCTCCTGTCTTCGGAATCCAAAGGCCCACTGCCCCATTCGTCCAGTCCACTCGGCGGGAGGAACGATCCTTCCCTCCAGGGTAAAGCGGGCTCCAGAGGGCGCATCGAGTGAATCGATCTGAAGCTGACCGACCGAGACGCTTGAATACACGGTTCGTCTTCTGACGCGAACCAGGTTTCCGCTCTGACCGCGCGAGGCAGCGAACGGAGGTTGGTGGGTGCGATAGCCGGGCGGGAGGTCCTGACAGCTGTCTGGGGGAGAGTCGCCCCAACCGATATCCACGCCGAATCCGGCGGGGAGCGCGAGGTGATAGAACCTCCGCCCCGTCATGAAGTACCACCAGCGGCCGTCCGTCGTTGGCGGCTCGACATCGGCCCCCTCACTCTCCGATTCTCCCATGCCCAGAACCACGGCCTGCTTCGCGAGGAGATCCCACTGCGGAGACATGACTCGTGCAGCCCCTCCGCCAGAGAGCTGGACGGTCTCCAGATTCGGCGGGCCCAGAAGCCAGATCTTGTCTTGCCAGGTCTCCTCCTTCTCGGACTCGCGTCGCTGGTCGCCCAGGATATTCCTGAAGCAGCGGTCCAAGACATCTCCGAGGCACCACAGCCTTCCCCCGTTCCCGGCTATGACCAGGACGCCGGGAACCGGTGTGTTGATGACTCCGAACTCAGCCAGGACACGCAGTCGATCGATGACATCTTCAAATCCACGGGCGAGAAAACGTTCGACATGCTCTTCGAGATCTGCTTCTGTGATCACAACGTCGATACTCCCTCCCCCCAGTCCATCCAACTGAAATGAGAGGGAGTGCGTCGATGCTCGCGTATCAATCGGCGCCGTCTTCAGACCCTCGGCGATCCTCCGCAGATCCTCGACGTTGTTTCGTACTGACTCACTGCGCTCCGGCGTGAGGAGGCACTCCCAGATTTCTTCAGGCTGTGAACAGGGTTCAGGCAGCACGGCCCTCGAGGGCGGGTGGGCTGCGATCAATCCCTCGACGATGAAGTGGGCGATCCACATCGTGATGGCTTCACCGCCGAGCCAGTTGTAACCAAAGCTCGTGACTACCTTGAAGTGGTCATCTCCGTACGCAAGGAAGATGGTGACGTCAGTTGTGCCTCCACCCATGTCGATGACGACCCCGGGCATCGGGAACTGCTCCAGTCCGGCATCATCAAGCTCGAAATGCGCACGCCATTCTTCGAGAACGCCGAGAATATCATTGAGGCAGTCCGGATCCTGGATCACGCCCCGTAAGTAGGCCACCGGCTCGGGTGAGGCGACTTGAACGTCCTGGATCCCCAGCTCGAGACATGCAGCTCGCAGGTCATCGATCGCCCCCTGCTCGAACGCGACCGGATGCGTGAGGAGAACGCGCTGGGGTCGCCACCCACTCTGACGAGCAGTCTGCTCGAGGACGTGGGCCAGCAGGGTTCGCGCGGCTTGGACCCCGTCGATACGTTGGAAATCAGATCTGCTGTCGGGAATGTGGCGGTATCGAAGGGGGTTGGGGCGACCTTGGATGGTCTGCGGCCGGCCCAACCGAAGTTTGGGTACGTAGTCGACGGACGGGGACTGGCGCACATCCCATGCGGTCAGTCCGATGTTCATCACCCGCGGGACCCCACGCTGAGAACCCCAGAACACGACCTCGTAGCAGGACTTGAGCTGGGTCTCGATCCGGCCGCTCTCCGGATGGCCGATCGGCTCGGGGTGTTGCCCATCCACATAAAGGCAGGCGCAGGTGTTTACGGTGCCGTAGTCGATGGCTAGCTCGCCGCTGGCGTCGTCATCGACCTCTTCGGTGTCATCGTCGTAGCCGGGCAGGGGCTCGACGCGTCGGGCCAGCACCTGTGGGATCAGGGTGACTGAGCGAATGGTCCCCTCTTCGTCGCGTACCGTCAATTCAACCGGGATCGGCAGCCGCTGCTCGCTGATGAAGCGCTCGGCGCCCCGGCACTCGATCCGAATCTTGTCGAGTGTTTTTACATTCTCATCGACGGATGCCCCGGGGATGAGGGCGTCCTGTACATCGCCTGGAACGCTGTCTGGTTCCACTGGCGATGGCCTGATCTCAATCGTTGAGTGGGGACCCCCACTCTCTGTCGGAACCTGGAGGTCGAATGAGTGCAATTTTGCGAATGCTGGAAGGCTGAGATCGATAATCTGGGTTGGTCGTGAGCCGCGGTTCTCCACCCCGATCTCAATGACCGTGGCGAAAGACTCACAGAATGCGACGGGACGCTCGGTTCTGTCCTGCCGGGTGTCATACGCTCTGTGCTCTGCGCTTGCCTGGTGCAAGCTCAGATGGATGTCGATTGGGGCGCGTCGCCAGAGCCGAACCTCTCCCCCGAGGTCGCTGTCATTGCTCTGAAGGTGGAGAAAGACCTTCTTGCAGTCGGTAGCGATGTGAGGGACGTCATAGACCTGAATCGTGAGCTGGTCTCCCTCCCGGACGATGCTGGGCAGGGTGTGATCGACGAGCTTACAGCGACCGACGTGCTCGGCGAGGACATCGACATCGTCCGAGTCGATCAACTCCAGTGAGATGCCTCGCAATCGCGCGACCCCCTCCAGGAGGGAGAGCGTCACCGTCCAGGTCAGCCCAGAACCACTGTGTCCATCCGGATACACGTCCAGGCCAAACTCAGGGAAGTTGAACCGAGGGCTGCCTCCGCCGATGACCGGGAGCCTTGGTTGCGCGATCGGAACCAGGGACTCTATCCGGATCTCGGGCCTGCGCTTCAGCACAAATATGTTGGCTGCCAGCACGTCGATTTCGACGCTCGTCTGCTGGGGACCAAGCTGGGTAGCGATGTAGTCTCGCGGCGCGTCGCGCTTTGTGGGGTACGCCAGCGATAGATGACGCGCCAGCCCGGGGGGGACGCGCACCCGGACCTCGCACGATACCGGATAGGGGTGGAGTCGGAGGCTCAGCCTGCCGCGATACCCTCCACCCTTGGATTCCGCCTGTACCACGATGGCATCATCGGGGTCGGAGATTACCTGGGTCGCCGCCTCTCCACAGACCCCACAGAACCGAGCGAAATCAGGTCGCTGGAACCCGCACCGACGACACGCTGTCATCAAGACCTCAACTCACCAGGGTATGCAGAGGCAGCGAATTCGAGGCGTTCGCGCTTGATATCGGTGAAGTCGAGGAAGTTGGTGGATGCTGGGCGTGTAGAACCTGCGCTGCGATCTGTCCGAACTCCTGCTCGAGCTGTTCAGTTGTGCGTCCGCTGTGTATCCATCGGTTGATCCATGCAGCCTTCCATTTGTTCTTTAGCGCCTTCGATGTCTCGTGCTCGAGGAATATTGCGCTCGCGCCGCCTTCAATCCCCCCGTCATTCATCGGACGGGGAAAGACGCGTATGTGGGTCCATAGGGCCAGAGCGAGGGTCTCGCGTGCTCGAATCGGGTCCTCGTCAGGAGGAGGACTGAGGAGGTCATCCAGACGCGCCGCGACCTCGTCGTTGAGCCTCAACCTCAACGTCTCGTCTGCGCGGATGCGCGCCCCCACGGCACGGAGGCTCCGTGAGAACTTGTTGTCGATCGGGGTTTCTCCCTGCAGATAGGTGTAGGAAGCGAAGCGCCCATCTGGATCGTCTCGTAGGGGAAGCGGTGCAAACAGGCCAAGCAGCGTCGCCTCAAGCGCTGTGACATCGGCCCAGAACCAGAGCGAACCCTCTTCCTCGCTTCTTGGGGGGTTGATCACGGGGAGGGTCTCCGGATCCCGGACAGCGTGCCGAAGGCGGGCCCTCCTCGGACTCTCCAGCATCTGGTTGGCATAGGCCCTGCCATAGTCCTGGATCACCGGGGAGCAGAGTAGAGGAAACGCGATCCTCTCCCGATACACCACGATCGATCCCACTTCGCTCTCCTGGGGCTGGACTCCCGTGTGATCCTCTTTCCAGCGCTGTAGCGCCTGATCGCTGACGTTCGTAACTCCGACCACGACATTCGCCGCCGAGCGTAGGTCCTCGACGTCGCTGTCATGGAAGGGACAGTACGGCGCTGCCGAGCCGAAGATCTGGTTCAGCTCTCCCCCGAGCTTGTTGCGCTGAAGGCGGCCCTGGGCGCTCATTCCCTGGAAGAGCCCCAGATTCCGGAAGTACTCGACGGACCACTGCTCCATCTTGTTTCTCAGATCCAACCAGGCGTTGCCGTCGATGCCGCTCTCCAGCGCGCGTTGGACCACTTCGCGTAGCCCCTGCTCAAGGAGATCCCCGTCTCCATCCCGTGCGACCAGTCCTCTCCTCTCGATCAGTATCCGCCAAGCGGTGACCAGATATTCGGAGGATTGGGCTGCTTGCTCATCGATGTCGATGTGCGGGTCGATGGCGCGGCGTGCTTCCTGTTCGAGGTCGAGACCTCTGCTCAGGTCGGTGCCGTTTCGAGCGGAGTGGGTGCGGGTTCGATAGCTCTCATACAGTGCAAAGAAGAACCTCTCCGTCTCCTGCACGATGTCTTTAAAACCGGAGAAGCGAGCTCGAAGTCCGCTGGGAATCAGTCGCTGCTCCCCATCCTGTCCCCTCTCGACCTTGACCTCGCCGATGTGCCGAGCGAGGTCGCTGAACAACCTGCGGGCGACATCCCGTGCTGCCTGCTCATAGCGGGCTTTGATCCAGTCCTTTGTCGTGTCCTCAACCTGTCGGAGGTAGTTCAGCAGACCCGAACGGAGCGTGAAGGCGGTCTCCTCCAGCTCGTTCTCCACCAGAGAACCCACGACCGAGACAGCCGCCCGGCCATAGATGGGGATGATGGAGAGGGCCTCGGCCTCGGCCAGATGGTCCAGCGACTCCCGGAGCTCATGGGGGAGCGTCGCGTTGGGCGGCTGAACGCTCGGGCGCTGGATGCTCTCTTCCCGCTGTCCTGCCTCGTTCCTGAAGTCCCTTTCGAGCAGGTCAAGGACGTCTTCGAGTGCGGAGAACCCATAGTCCACGGGATCGGCGAGGAGACGAAAGGCCAGCTCTTCCACCGCCTCCTCGTAGGCTTCGCGCATTCTCCTGACGAGTCCAAGGATGGAGAGGTAGTGTTCTCCTTGAGCCGCACGCCTCGGCCCAGAATTCAGGAGGGTGGACACCCGCTCGATCTGCTTGGTGACAATTTTTTCTGCTTCACGGCTGAACTCGTCGTAGACCTGGTCTGCGCGGTTCAGCACGCGCAGCGACTCCACTGGCCGCATCCCCTCCGTCGAGAGCCTCTTCTCGGCATCAGATGCGAGGCCCTTGAACTGCTCGGAGAGCGACGTCGTCGCCTCATCGTAGAAGGCCCTCCCGGAGCCTGAGATCAACAACTGGCGGGTCAAGTCGGTGATCTGCAGACCGTCCAGCCTCCCATGCCGACCATGCAGCAGCGTTCGGATGTCGTCCGGCGTCAGTGAGTTTCGCTCACGGACGAGAAGACCCAACATCTCCTTGACGAGCCACGCACCCATCGCACGGCGCAGCCGATGCCGATCAAACTCGATCCGTGCCGTCCCGAAAGAAGCAAAGGCATTCGGCAACAGGAACACATATCTGGGGGCTTCTGTGGGGTTGGCGTAGTAGTCTTCTCTGTCTACGGGGATGGGGTACTGGGTGTAGCCGCTCAGGTGATACCTGCTGTTGCAGCGGTCCGACCGCTTGCGGGTGCCAAACTCACTCTGCTCCAGATCGAGGAAGAGAGCATCCGCGACCATCTCGAACGTGTCGTTGGGATCGGCCTGATGTACTCCATCTTCATTGTCTGAGTCGATGAGGAAGACCTCCTTGAAGGGGAGACCGTACGTCTCGATTGTGCGATTTCCCTGCAGGCGCAGGGGGGGGCCCTGTCCACTGCGATTGTTGGCGGCGGAGAGTGCGCACAGCTCCCGGAGCGCGGCGAACGCATTTGCCTGAACGTCCTGCCAGTTCTGTGGCTTCCGCGCAAAGACATGCCGGAAGACATTGGGCATCAGGAGATACGCGGAGATGTTGATGTCCTGGAACCGATCCCTGATCGCGCGCGCTGCGTCGATGAAGCAACCCGATCCGGTCCCTCCTGCCAGTGAGCAGACGAACACGACCTCAACTTCGGATTCGAGCTCAAAGTTGAGCCTTCTGGCGTCTGCGTCTACGCCTGGCTCGCTCAACAGGCGATACTCCCGCTCAAAGCGCTGCATGAATTCATCGCTGTGCGCGGCAAACGCCAGCCGACCCAGCGCGCGCATCTGCCCCGCGCCGTCGGTCGCGGCTGCGTCTTCCCCCATGTTTGCAAGCGTTCGAGGCGAGATCGAAGACCAGACCCAGGGATAACGCTGGGGCATGCGGCGCATTCCCCGGATGGCGGCCGACTGGAGGCTCAGGTCGAGGAGAGAACGATCCTTGAATCGCAGTCGATTCCAGATCTCGAGGTCTCTCTCCTGGACCTGGCTCTCCATGTCGCGCTTGTCGGTGTCGAGCCAGATGAAGCGCTGAAACGGCAGCTCGCCGGTGCCGTGGACCTCGAAGATCCGACGTCGGAGGCGTAGCCCGACCTTCATCCCCGTCCCGCCGAGGAGGACATAGATTGTGCGAAACGCCTGGTAGTTCCGCGTTCGCGCAGCTGCATCATCTCGCCCAAATACGGTGCCCCTCATCTATTCCTCCGTCACTCTTCGTGGCGCGCTGGAGCGCGAGAGAGCCCAGGCGACCACACCGCTCAGAAAAAATACGCTGCCGCAGCCGAGGGCGATCAGCCAGTCTGTCCAGTCCTGCCACCAAGGTAACGCGAACCCGTCCCGATAGTCAGACACCGAAACCTCGGAGAGAAGCACAAAACTCGTCGCGGTCGTCAACAGCCCCACCATGCAGAGGCTCACTGCCGTGGCCGCTCCCGGCCGCCAACGAGAGCGGATGAGCATGGCTTGGAGCGCCAGCGGCGGAAGGTAGAGGAGGATGGCGGCGGCCAGGGCGAGCGCCCACCTGACACGAGGATCAGGGGGGAGCTCGTTGGTCAGGAAACGGTACTGGGATAGTTGCGTTGTCTGGACCGTCGTCCCGCTGCCCTCTCGTGTGGAAGTCGATATTGGGACGCTGCTCGACGTGGATGCCAACTGCTCAGTTGTTCCGTTGGAATTGCTGGTGGTGGTGGACTCTTCAGCGCTGTTTGGTGCGAGCCCCTTCCAATCCGAAGCTTCAGCATCGGTGAAGACGGAACCAGCGACAACCATGGAAACCCCAACCCCCCACAAGAGCGCAGCCCGACACCACCTCTTACGAAAGCAGCGTATGGTACTCATCATGCTGACCTCCAGGACGAGGGCTCTAATCCTTCAGCGAGGCCAGCGCAATTCTACGGCGTTTTCACCTTCATCGCCGATTATTGCGGTCCCACCCCTCCGAACCCGGGTGGGCTCTCCCCCTTCCACGGAGAGCACCAGCGTTGACCGCAACGAAACAGCCCGCCGGACGGATACCATGACTCCGTTCTTTGCGCGTAGTGGCACCTCACCTCGTGCCGAGATCCCTCCGACCATCAGTGGATGGTGCGTGTGCCAGCCCCCGTCAGATCTTCTCGACTGGAGCTGTACCTTCAGCCCCAACGGCTGGAGTATGTACCAAGCCAGTAGCAGAGCAAGCAACGCGGCCCCGCCGAGCAGGAAACCGAGAAAGGAGGACCGCTCCGGCGAACATGGTGGCCCCTCCGGTCCATCACAGGGAGGAGAAAACGAGGGGACGAGAAGCGGAATTTGGAGGGTGACCTGTCGCGATGCTAACTGACTCACCGGATCTGCGGGGCTGTACAGGCGGGTCAGATCGGTGGTCTTGTCTGTGAAGTATGTGCCCCATATATCTGAATCGAGGCGGAAGCTCTCCCCTGGAACGACTACGGAGAGGTCTGCCGAGAGTTGGATGTCATCACCCACTATAAATGCGGGGACATCGGGCCCCACGAGGGGGGGGACATGAATGGCGACCTGGGCGGAGGAGGCTCCCTCCGCTGCTGAGAGGTCCCCAGAGATGACGTTCGGAGACACCCAGGCCTCGCGTGCCTCGGCGGTCAAGACTCCCATCAGTTCGTCTGGGACGTGAATGCGGAGATTCTCAATGGAGACGCGCGCCAGCCTGTCGCAATCCACATCGAGACCACCCAGCTCGCCGACCTGAATATGGTCCTCATTCGAGGAGTAACGAATGTTCACTCCCAAAGTCACCGGCAGCGCGGGCTCATAGCGGAAGCCCTCGGCAGGCGTCAGCCGGAGGCCAGTATCGTCGTGAACCAACGTCAAGTTGGTCGAAACGGGATCACGAGGTTTTCCTGTCTGGCACCGCATCGCCGAAGGGTCTGGCCTGAATTCCTTCGCTTGGGTCAGCTTCAGCGTGTTTTGCTCCATCGGCTTGATGCGCAACGGCCGATCTCCAGGTCCGTCCAGCGCCTCGACCAGCTCCTCACCGACTACAGCGGCTGTCTCCGAGAAGGCAAAGACGTAGGCGGCAAGAGCCCGGTTCCCCGAATAGACCGCCCGCCAATAGCGCGTACGTTCAGAGAGCTTGGATACCACTCCTTGTGAGGGCGGGGTGTCTCGCTCGATGAGCTCCCTCAACGCAGTCTGTTGCGACGGTAACCCCGGAACCTTTGGGACCTCCACCGGACCGTCGAACTCTACCAGGTGCAATACCAACCATGTGCGTGTCACTGGAAGGTGCTGGAGCGCCGCGTAGAAGTCATCAGTCTCCGGGGAATTTCCGGAGCCGAGTGGGTCATGTACGTTGTCTGTCAGCATTACCAGGAGCCTGGTATCTTCGTCACGCTTTCCCAGCGCTGCTTCCAGATCGGTGTGATATCCGTAGCTGGGACTTGAGACCCAGTGCTCAAAGCTCACAAGGGTCGTCGTCCCACTGCTGCCTGTCACAAATGCGTCAATGGAACTTGACGTGTTCGCAGATACCTCCACTCGCTGAGCGTATCTTTCTACGAGGTTCGCCAACGCTTCCGTCTGCACATATCCGCGCATGGAACCTGATCCGTCCACCAGAATCTGGACTTCAGCGGACTCTGCTCGCCCTGCGAAGAACAAGGCGCCGAGCAGCCAGATTGTGTTGACGCTGGAGTTCATTCCACCCCACCAACGGAGCGGTGAAAGCAGATCACGGAGTGAAGGCCCTGCCGGTCTCTCCACACGGTCCACAGGCGGGGCCACTCCAGTAATACGCAGAGGCACCTGCTTCCGGGCGGAATACCCCGAGTGATGATCCCCTTTCCGAGCGGGCTGTCAATGCAGAGCTGACGCTCGCTTGAGCGGAACACCAGTCCCTGGGGGCCGATATGTAAAGACTGTTGGATGTGCGGCTGGTGGCCCCCCAGTCTCCTGAATCGTAGCGCCGTGCGGTCCAGCCGAACCTGCCCGGTGGCTGCCCGAACGGACAACTCAACGGCACCTCGAACCGAGGCCGGATAAACACAGACCGGATTCGGGACATTCACCTGGAGCGGTAGATGCCGTCCGGGACGTGCCTGCCATGGAAACGATAAAGACACCCAGCAGGTATGACCGAGAGCATCGGCCCCCATCAGCAGGCCGCTTCGGCGACCGTCCCGGGCAATCCCGCGGACCTCTCCGTTCCAACGCACCACTCCGCTCAATACCGGGAGCCCATTCTCAGATACGACCTGAGCTACCTGGCCCTTTGGGTGGAAGAGCCCTTCTCCCGGCACCCCCAGGGAGCCCAGCCGATCAAACACCCAGTCGCGTCCTTCAAGGCGCCCCACATCCTGCAACCGCCCCTTCGGCGACTCCACAAGCCATGGGGCCGCGGCCTCCCGAGTCAGTGACCACCCGCGAACGACAGAGGAGTCGCGAGCTTCATTCTCGATCCACAATACTGCGCCGTTCATTCCCACCAGCGAGGACAGTCTGCGGTTCTCACGAGAGGACGGAAACCTGGGGGCGATACCTATCTGAGTTGTATGAGCGAGGCGTAGCCCGCTGGGGGGATCTATGTCAGCTCTCAGCAACGCGGACGAGAAGACGGTGAGGAGATCACTTTGATCGTCCTGTGCGCGGTGGCGTACGACGATCCAGGGCCCGACCGTTCCCAACTCGATCGGAGCCCGGACACCAACTGACCCGAAGACGTTCGACAGATTCCGGCTTTCCAAGCTGCCGTTTTCGCTGAGACTGATCGCATGTAGTTGGCTTCCCCGTCGGAATATCAAGGCGCCACAGGCCGCACCGACCCACTCCATCCCTGATGTAGCCAGGGAACCCAGGTCTTGCGATATGAGTGGAGCCCATGTTGCTTCCGCCTGTCCATGTGAACCCATTCGGGCGAGTGGTATCTGAGGGAAGTCAAGGGGACGTCCGCATGAGAAGCAAAATGGAAGCACCTGCGAGTCAAAGGGCGCACATTCAGGGTGCGAGCAGGTTGCTGGAAATAGCATTACTTCTCCTCCGGTCAGTGACGGTACCGCGGCGCCCCCACCACAGCAACCCGCCCCTCGGCTTTCGCCCACCTGGTAGGGGCTGACTGACCCATTTGCGTGGCGAGCCGCCTACCGGACCCACGGGGAAGGATGGAAGACAGGAAGGGGTGCCAGAAGACCACTGTCGCGAAATCGGGGGGGAACGCTCGCGGCCCCGGGGAATCCACGGGGGCAGTCTTGTCTGCATCAGCCCCCCCCTTGGACCTCTAGCTATTTCAGCAGGTTGATGTGTGGTGGCAGAGGCTGAGGTTGGCCACCCGACCGGGAGCCGAGCAGATATTGCCGTGGCCGCGGCCAGAGCATGGCTCCCTACGTCATTTCAGCGTGTTATGGACCGTCTGCGATAGCCGCGCCCTGATGAATACTCTACCGCTTCTTCCAAAGAGTGCTGATGCGGGCCAGGTCGCACAGAACTCCGTTCCATGGAGTGGAGTTGGTCCGCTCCACTCGTTCTCAAGCAGTGAGGAAAGCACATCCCCAAGCTTGCCCTCCCCGGTCTCCTTCCTTAAGGCCACCGCCACCGCTCTCCGGTACCCCATGCACTCCCTGCTGCTCCTCGCGCTCCTCCCTGGCCTGGCCCTCGCTGGCGATGAGGCCCGCTTCGCCACCGATCTGGGCGCCGCCGGCACCTCGCGCGCGAACCTCCGCTCGCTGAGCGCGGTCCTCACCGCGCCGTCCGTGATCCCGCTGGTCTCGCGCTACGATGTCTCCGCTGGGCTGCGTCTGGGGCCTGACAAGGGGCGCAATTTCCACGCCGGCGCCGTCGACTCGATGACCGGTCCGGTGGCGATGGGTTTCCTCCTCGAGCACCAGCGCTCGAACGCGGCGCCGACCACCGGAGAGCTCCCGGGGTGGATCGAGCCAGGAGAGGAGCTGGAGAATCCCCATCGCGGCTGGACCGTCGGCGGCGCTGTCGGCGGGGCGTGGCTGGGGCGGTCGGTGAGCCTCGCCGCCGGCCCCGTGTATCGCTGGCGCGGCTCGAACTACGATGATCCCACCCACGACTGGAACGCCGTCGCTTCCGCGGGCGCGCACCTCGCCGATCAGGTCATCCTCACGGTGGCGGGAGAGAACCTCATCCCCACCGACTTCGCCGACGCCCCCCTGCGCGCGGGGGCCGGTCTGCGCTGGCAGCCCACCGACGGCGCGGGCCTGGAGGCCGACGTCCTCACCACCATCGAAGGCGACGTCGCGGTGGGCTTCGCGGTGGGCGGCGAGGTGCTCGTGGCGGGAAAGGTGCCGGTGCGCGGGGGCTTCGAGCGCGATCGCGAGGCCTCGATCGACGCCGTCTGCGCCGGGCTCTCGTTCGGCGAGGAGGGGGCGATGGTGGACTACGGCTTCCGCATGGTGGTCGGGCAGGAGGAGTCGTTTCGGTCCTGGCACGGGCTAACGCTGCGCATGCGCTTCTGAGGCTGAGCTTCGCGCTCATCGGCTGCGACGGGCCGCCCGCGCGGGTCGATCCGCGAGACTGCGCGCAGCTCGTCGATCCCGCGCTGCGTGGGGAGTGCCGCGCGTTCTCTGCCCTCGAGCTGGCTCGGGACGGCTTCGCCATGGACGCCCTCTCGGTTTGTGCAGAGACGGATGCTCCTCCGTGGGGGGAGGAGTGCTACTTCCTGGTCGTTGATGGGCTCCAGCTCCAGGGAGGGACGGCGCTCGAGCTCTGTGAGTCCGCTGGGCGCTGGGCATACCAATGCAAGGGGCACGCGATCGGTCGCGCCGCCGAGGAGGCGTGGCGGCGCCTCGGTCCGGGTCGCGAGCCCGAGATCGCCCGAGAGGTGTTGGCGATTCACGCCGCGGCTGTCGGCGGACGGGAGGCCGGGCGTCGCTCCCGACGTTGGATGGTCGCGCGAATCGCTGCCCGAGACCTGCACTCACCATTTTCTGCAGAGACCTGCGGCGCCGCGCCCGAGGAATTGTGCAGAGACGCCTACGTCGAGCGGGTGAAGGTGGTGACGGGCAGTGTCGTGACGGGCAGTGTCGTGACGGGCAGTGTCGTGACGGGCAGTGTCGTGA
>CAYXGP010000090.1:0-8287 GCA_964464515.1 uncultured Enterobacterales bacterium | reverse complement strand
AGTGTCGTGACGGGCAGTGTCGTGACGGGCAGTGTCGTGACGGGCAGTGTCGTGACGGGCAGTGTCGTGAAGGGTAGGGTGGACGGCGGGGAACCGTGGCGGCGGGCCTGCGGGCGATCCGTCTCTCGGCAGCGGGCGACCACGCTGGGGATGCCCGACTGGACGGACGAGATGGATCCGGTCGTGCAGACCGCCTGGCGGGAGCTGTGTCGACGCTGAGCCTGGGTCTGCGTGACTCTTCAGATGCTCACCGCTGTCAGTCCGGCGCCGACAGAAAGCTCTTCTCGAACGCCCGCAGCCGGATCTCCTCCAGCTCCTCGACCGACAGGATGTTCGCCTCTTCGAGCAGCGAGAATTCGCGCTGGAGGTTGGTGCTGCACAGGTATGTGCCGTCGGTGTTGATCGTGATGGGCACCTCGGCGTCGACGAACGTGCCGAGGATGAACCGGAACTCCTCGAGGTGACGCACCGCGCGGGTGTAGAGGTTGGATGTTGGGCAGATCTCCAGCACTGTCTGCGTATCCGCCAGCACCTTCAGGGCCTCCTCGTTGTAGGCCGCGCGGACGCCGTGCCCGATGCGCGCCGGCTTCAGCTCGCGGACCACGCGGATGACGCCCTCGCCGCTGGTGTTCGGCGTCTCACCCGTGTGGATGGTGGTGCCCAGGCCGGCCTCGCGCGCCAGGCTGAACAGTCGGGCAAATTTCTCGATGTCCGAGTCGCCCCGCTCCATCGCGTTCTTCTCGGTGCCGGCGAGATCGATGCCCACCACGCCCCGGTGGCGGTACTTGATCGCCTTGTGGACGAGGATCTCGTTCAGCTCGAAGGGGAACTCGCGGCCCAGGCAGAAGATGAGTCCGGCGTGGATCCCGTACTCCAGGCACGCACGGTCCATGCCGCGGATGGCGGCGTGGATGATGTGGTCGAGGTCGCGCTCGCCCTTGAGGTTGCGCTTCATCGGGTTGAAGCGCAGCTCGATCTGCTCGACGCGCGAGCCGCGGTACTCCTTGCCGATGATCTCGTAGACGCTGCGCTCGATGGCCGCCGGGCTGGACTGGATCCGCTCCGTCCAGTCGTGGAGGATGCGCAGGTAGTCGTCGAGGTTTCGAACCTTCCGCGGGTTGATCGTGACGGTCTCGACGAACTCCCAGTAGTCCTTGATGGGGAGCTTGATGCCCTGCTGATGGGCGATTGACCAGAGGATGTGGGGGGCGACGGACGCGCCCACATGGATATGCAGATCACAGAGCGGTTTCATGCGGCCCGGGTAACCGGTCCGGCTACGAAATCGATCACCGGAGAGACCATGATCCAGTCCCTGTTCTGCCTGTCCCTCCTGCTGTCCGGCGCGCACGCGCAGGAAGACGACGCCGAGGAGGAGCTGGGCTTCGGCGATCTCGACATCGACATCGACTTCGACCTCGGCGAGACCGCCGAGCCGACGATGACCTACGAGGGGGGGACCGACTACTCCGCCCCAAAGTACGTCGCGGGCAAGCCCATGACCATCTCCCACAGCGGCGGGCCCATCTCGGTGCGCTGCTCCGATCGGGACGGCTTCACCGCGCGCGTCTCGTATGTTCTCACCGGCACCGACGGTCCGGCCCTGGAGCGCATGGGCAACGGCGTGGGCATCTCCGCGGGCGCCACCACATCGAGCGGCTGGGCGAAGGTCCGCACCCCCGGCCGCCCGTCCTCCGTGAAGGAGGCCATCATCATCCTCACGGTGAACATGCCGCCCAGCGCCGACCTCCGCATCACCGGCGGCAGCGGTCCGGTCGACGTGCTGAAGTGCAGCGGACCGGTCCGGGCCAGCAACCGCTCCGGCGGCGGCACCTACGAGGGCACCTTCAGCCGCGTCTCCATCACGTCGGGCAGCGGCGATGTCACGGTTCGGATGACCGATGAATCCCAGCTCTCGGGCAGCAGCGGCATCACCGCGAGCAAGGGCGACCTGCTCCTGGTCCTCCCCACCAGCTACCAGGGGCGGTTCTCGGCCCGTGGAAACCCCGTGGATGTGGAGCCGATGGTCATGGGCGACACCACCGAGACCTCTGTTACGGGCACGATGGGCGAGGGGAAGGCGTCACTCACGTTGAAGGCTGGCGGTGAACTCACGGTGAAGAATCCCTGACGATTCTCCCCCGAAACAAGGCCTGTAACAGGGTTACTCTGTTTCGCCCTTGAGCACGTCGTAGTCCACCAGCGCGTCCACCTTCACCCGCGCGCCGGGCCCCAGCACGCGCGCGTGACAGGCGAGGCGTGTCTTCGGACCAGGCGTCGCGCCCGGCTCCCGGGGACGTCCCTCGTGGGGCTCACCGCGCGCATGCGCCTCCATCGCCGCTACCTCTGTGTCGCTTCGCGGGCTGAGGCCGGTGGGATCGAGGGCCTCCACGCGACAGAACCCGCACGCGCCGTCCGGGCAGGGGCTCCCGGCGCGGCGCCCCGTGCCGATGGGCGCGGGGAGCATCTGGCTGGTCATCAGCAGGGTGTAGTGCTCCTCTGTCTCCACCACCTGCTCGCGACCGTCGGGCAGGATGAACGTAACGGGGTGCCGGATGATATCTGGGCGCCCGCGCCCGCCGACCAGCCCCCGGAGGCGCTTGCGCAGGCCGAACCGACTCATCGCTGCGTCTCCAGCGCTGCTGTGAGGTACTCGAACGCCTCGTCTTCGGTGTCGCAGATATGAAACAGCTCGACGTCTGCCGGGGAAATCGTGCCCCACTCGATGAGCGCATCGAAGTTGATGATCCGCCGCCAGAACTCGCCCCCCAGCAGGACCGTCGGCATGGGCTTCTTGATCTTCCCGGTCTGTCGCAGGGTGGTCATCTCGAACAGCTCGTCGAGCGTCCCGAATCCGCCGGGCAGCACGACCATGCCCTTGGCGAGGTACAGGAACCAGTACTTCCGCATGAAGAAGTAGTGGAATTCGAAGGCCAGCTCCTCGGGCACGTAGCGGTTGACCTTCTCCTCGAACGGCAGCGAGATGCCCAGGCCCACGCTGCGGCCCCCGGGGATGTCGGCCGCGCCGCGGTTGGCCGCCTCCATCATGCCGGGACCGCCACCCGTGCAGACGATGTAGCGCCCGCCCGCCTCATGGGTGTCCAGATCCCATCGGGTGAGTCGCGCCGCCAGCGAGCGCCCCATGTCGTAGTAGCGAGAGAGCAGGATCCCCTTCTCCGCCTTCCGAAGCGCCGTCTCTGCCGTCGCGCGCTCTGCGTCGGTGGCGGCCGCGAGGTTCTCCCGGGCGGTCTCCAGCGTCGCTCGCGCGGTCTCCCCGTCTGTCGAGCGCGCTGATCCGAAGAAGACGATGGTGTCTCGTACCCTCTCGTCCAGAAAGCGCTGCCGTGGCTCCTCGTACTCACAGAGGATGCGGATGGGGCGCGCCTGCCGGCTGTTGAGGAAGGGCAGGTTCTTGTAGGCCTTTATGGTCTTGGCCATGGAGCATCCTCGGAATTGGGGCCGCGTCCGATAATCCGAACCGCTCCGCACTGCATCCGGGCCAACGCGCCTGGTTGAATTTGATAAGTGAGGTTCAACGGTTGGTTTTCAGATGTTCTGGAAAATGTTGAATGACCGGGTCCAGGCCGACGTCGATGGCCGGTGACTGCGCGGTGCCTCCGCGCGCCACCTCCCCAGGAGACGTGATGAGAGCGATGACCTTCCGCATCCTGTTCACCGCCGCGGCCCTCTCCGGCTGCGCCATCTACGACAACGACTGCCCCGAGGGTGTAGAGCGCGGCTCGCTCGACACCGCCGCGTCCGATGTCGATGACATCGACCAGCCCGGCCAGGCCGATCCGGAGTTCTGGCTGGAGCCGGGCGTCGTCGCGGCGGGCGACACCACCATCCTGTCGCTGCGCTCCGACGAGGCGCTCCAGTTCGACGCGGTGCTCGCGGTGGAGTTCTTCGGTGATGTCACGGTGTGTACGTCACAGGCTCGCGAGGATGAGCTGCTCGTCACCATCACCGTCGACGACAGCGTGCTGCCGGGCGCCCTCGATCTGCTGATCGAGTTCAACGACGGTGAGCGCTACTTCGTTGACTCCGCGTTGATCGTCACCGAGTCCGCGGGCGGCACCACGGGTGACAGCACCACCGAGGAGCCCCCGGGCAGCGCGCCAGAGCAGGGCACGGTCGGCTGCGGCTGAGGGCCTCCCTCCCCGAAGGCGCGCCCGAGCACCCCCGCGCCGATGAGCGCGGGAACGGGGGAGACGACGAGGCGGGTGGGGACGCGGTCGAGCAGCGGTCGCATCACCCCCTCCCCATCAAAGGCCGACCGAAACAACGACCGAAACATGCCCGTGAGTCGCGGGGGAATGCCCCCGGTGAGCCACACGCCGCCCGTCGCTATCACGCGCAGGGCGGCGTTTCGTGCTTCTGCGGCTGCGCAGCGGACGAACAGCTCGGCTGCAGCGTCACAGCAGGGATCGCGCAGGGAGGTGACGAGCGCTGCTGCGGCCTCGTCTGAGGCGGCAGCAGCCAGCGCCGCGGCGAGCGCAGCGCTGGGCGAGCGATGCTGACAGACGAACCGCAGGATCGCTCCGAGGCCGGTTCCGCTGAGCACGTCCTCCCAGCGCACGGGGGCTGGTCGATCGGGGGCACCCAGGCGCTGGGCGAGCCACGCGCGGAGCGCCGCCTGCTCGGCGTCGGCGGGGGAGAAGTACGCGTGTCCGCCCTCGCCGGGGAGGACGGTGGCCCCCAAGGCGAGCGCCTCTCCCAGACCGGTGCCCATCCCCAGCACCACCGCGGGGCCGCCGCCGAGGGGCGGACCACCCAGCGCGATCACGCCGCGCGCGGGGAGGTGACGCAGTGAAGCCGCGGCGGCGTGGAGGTCGTTGACCAGCAGACCGGGCACCGGGAGGTCGTTCGTGTGGGCGGTCCACGGCACGCGGGTGAGGCGCGCCCGGGGACCCAGCACCGGCCCGGCGACGCCTACGCAGGCCACGTCGGCTGCGCTGAGCAGGTCGGGTGGGAGGCGACGCAGCGCGTCGCGCAGGCCGGTGTCGAGAGCCGTCGGCCAGGTGAACACCCGTCCGAGCGCGCCGTCCCAGATCGAGAAGCGGCTGTTCGTGGCGCCGACGTCGCCGACGAGGACCTTCACCGCGCGGAGCCCACGAGGCGCTCGATCTCTTCCAGCTCGCGGGGGAGCGCCGCGGTGAGCATCACCGGCCCGCCGGCGGTGACGAGGACGTCGTCCTCGATGCGGATCCCCGCGCCCGCGAGCCCCTCGGGTGCGTCGGGATCGTCAGGGATGTACAGGCCGGGCTCGATCGTCAGCACCATGCCGGCCTGCAGTGGTCGAGGCGCGCCGTCCAGGCAGTACGCGCCGGCGTCGTGGACATCCAGCCCCAGCCAGTGTCCCAGGCCGTGGACGGTCCAGGGCTTGTACGCGGCGTCCTCCACCAGCTCGGCCACGTCGCCCTCCAGGAGGCCCAGCGCGACCAGGCCGGCGGTCAGCTCGGTGTAGGCGGCGGCCTCGAGATCCCGCCAGGTGGCGCCCACCACGCAGGCCTCGATCGCCGCCTTCTGGGCCGCGAGGACCACCTGGTACAGCGTCGCCTGGGGCGGGGTGAAGCGGCCGCTCACCGGCCAGGTGCGGGTGACGTCGGTGGTGTACCAGTTGTACTCACAGCCGGCGTCGACGCACACGAGATCGCCGCCGCGGAGCAGATCGCGGTTGCTGTTGTAGTGCAGGATGGTGGCGTTTGTGCCGCCGCCGACGATCGACGGGTACCCCGGACCGGTGCCGCCGCCGGAGCGGAAGATCCCCTCGATGGCGGACTCCAGCTCCCACTCGCCGACGCCGGGGGTGGTGATGGCCATGGCGCGGCGATGGGCCTGCGCGGTGAGGGCGGCAGAGCGGCGCAGGAGGGCGAGCTCGGCGGGGGACTTGATGAGCCGCTGCTCATGCAGGACGCGCACGGGATCGACGATCGTGTGGGGCGTCCGCGCGGCCTTGCGAGTGGCGGCGCGGAGGGCGCGGTTCAGGGCGCCGCGGACCAGGAGGTCTCGCTCTGGTTGCTCTCCGAAGCGGTAGTGCAGCACGTCGAAGCCCGTGAGGTACTTCGGCAGGCGCTCGGCCAGCTCGGAGATCGGGTGGGCGACGTCGGCGCCGAACACCTCGGCGGCCCCCTCCGGCCCCGGGCGGCGGCCGGTCCAGCGCTCGCGCTCGGGCTCGCGGGGCTGGACGAACATCACGAACGGCGCGTCGGTCCCGGGGCGCAAGAGAACGGCGCAGTCCGGATCGGCCCATCCCGAGAGGTAGAGCACGTCGCTGTGGGCGCGGTAGCGGTACTCGATGTCGGCGTTGCGGAGGCGGTGCGGGTAGCCGAACACCAGCGCCGCGGCGTCGCCCAGGGCGTCCAGGCAGCGGGCGCGACTCTCGGCGTACAGATCCGCGAGGGGGAGGTCGCTGGGGGGGGCGTTCATGGCGCCGGATCTAACCCGCGCCGCCGCTGCGATGCGATAGAGGGGCGGGGAGGAGAGCGGTATGTCGAACCGGAATCCGTCGGTCCTGGAGGGACCGGTCGTCGTGGTGGGCGCTGGTGTCGCCGGGCTGGTCGTCGCCCACGTGCTCGCAGAGGCGGGGGTGAAGGTCGTCGTCATCGAGAAGCTGCCCGACGTTGGGGGGCTGGCCCGCTCGTTTCAGTACGATGACTTCGTGTTCGATTGCGGGCCGCACCGGTTCGATTCGAGCAACGCCAACGTGAAGACCTACCTCGACCGCATCCTGCGCCGAACAGCGACGTTCTTCCCGCGCAAGAGCGAGGTGTTCTTCCGGGGGCGATACTACGCCTGGCCCATCAAACCGCAGAATCTGGTGCAGCTCCCGCCGGGGCTGGCCGGGCGCGCGTTCGTCGACCTCACGGTCAACGGCTTCAAGACCTACGGCGACGACAACTTCGAGAACTACATCCTGCGTCAGTACGGGCCTACGCTGTATCGCAATTTCTTCGAGGCATACTCGATGAAATTCCTGGGGATACACCCGCGGCAGACCCACTCGGACTGGGCCAAGGTCGGCATCAACCGCGCCATCATCGACGACCGCGCGCAGATGCAGAATCTTGCGCAGCTCCTCAAGTCCACGCTGCTGCAGGTCGGGCGAGAGATCCAGCGGTTCCTCTACCCGGCGGGCGGGATGCACGAGGCGTGGACCGAGGTCGCGTCACAGATCACCGCGCTGGGCGGGCGGATCATCACCGGGGAGTCCGCGCGGCTCGAGGCCGACGGCGGGCGGGTCCGGGCGGTGTGGGCGGGCGACGAGCGATTCGACGATCCCGCGACGGTCATCTGGACGGCGCCCATCACGCTCGCGTGTCAGCAGCTCGGGCTCGACAAACCAGACCTGCCCTACCTGGGGCTGCTGCTGTACAACGTGATGGTCGAGCGGAGCTGTCCGCGGGACTACCAGTGGTGCTACTACGGATCGCCCGACCTGGTGTTCAATCGGGTGAGCATCCCCCGCTTCTTCTCCACCGAGACTGCGCCTGGCGGCGCCACCGGCTACTGCTGCGAGGTGACATGCAGAGAGGGCGATTCCCGATGGATGCATGCAGAGCGGCTGACGAGCTGGGTCATCGACGATCTGATCAAGGTCGGTATGTTCTCCCGGCGGTCGGACGTGATCGACGTGCGGGTGGAGCGGCTGGCAGAGAGCTACCCGATCTACCACTCGACCTACCCCTCCGAGCTGGAGCGCGCGCGCGGACAGGTGCGGCAGATCCCCAACCTCCAGCTCGCTGGTCGAACGGGGATGTTCTGGTACAACAACATGGATCACTCCATCGAGAACGCCCTCCAGCTGGCGGGGCGGCTGCTGCGCGCGGCGGGCGTGGCCGACAACGCGCCGGATGTGCTGGCGGCGGGGCCGGCGGGCGGAGCGCCAGCGGTCCTGCGGTCCGGAACAGGCTGAGCTCTGGAAGAAGGTCTGCGCAGCGCTTCAGTGGGGCGTATCGGCCGCTAAGGCCGCTCCAGGAAAAGAGATATCCAATGATCGGCGTGGAGGCGCGAGCCCATTGGCTCGCCTCGCTCGCAGTCGTATCTGGATACTTCCAGAGCGTGGCGAGCCGAGGGGCGACGCGCATCCGCGCCGAGGGTGGATAGGGGTTTTTCTGGAGCGGCCTAAGGCCGCTTCAGCCGCTACCGCATCACCTCGACGTCATCGAACAGCGTCACGTCGCCGTCGAGCACGGGCGCCAGATCGTCTCGACCCAGACTGAACAGCGCGAACGCCAATGTGTATGCGCCTACGATGTCGAAGCCGTCCTCGGCGGAGATGAGGTCG
>CAYXGP010000089.1:0-30139 GCA_964464515.1 uncultured Enterobacterales bacterium | reverse complement strand
CCCCCCCCCCCCCCCCCCCCCCCCCCCCCCCCCCCCCCCCCCCCCCGCCCGCGCGGCCCCCCCGCGCGCGGGCGCGCCGCCGCCCGACCACGCCCAGGACGCCCAACCACAGCAGCCCCCCGACCGGAGCGCCGCCGCAGCCGCAGCCGCCTCGCTCGCCGTCTTCAAAGGGGGAAGTCGCGCCGCCGGTGCCGCCGCTGGCACCACTGGCACCTCCGCTCGAGGACCCGCCACCCGTCGTACCGCTCGTCGCGCCCGTGTCGGTCTCGGGAGGGGCGCCCGTGTCGAGACCGGTCTCGCCCGTGGGCTCCGACACCTCCAGGCGGTAGCTCGCCGGACCCGGATCGGTCAGTCCGATCACGCCGATCGTATCGCCCGCGCCCACCTGGATACGCTGCCCCCACTCCGTGGGACCGGCCACCTGCACAGCATCTCCCCCCGGGGAGGTCACCGCGATCATGCCATCCTCCAATGCGACGAAATAATCGGCACCCAGGTAGGCCACCGCCCCCTCCTGACCATCACGCGCGGGTCCGTCGGTCAGCACATCCGCGTATTTTGCCGACTCGCTGAGCAGGTTGTTCCCCATCGCGCCGACGAACCCACCCCAGATTGCAGAGGCGTCTGTTCCGGTCGCGTCCTCCAGGATCACATCCCACGGAAGACCGGGCCGCTCCGAGGACGCCAGCCACACGTCGCGCAGGCCGTCAGAGCCCATCAGGTGCTCCTCCAGCCACGCATTCAGCACAAACATCCCGTACTGGTGGTAGTCTTCCATCGAATCGAACCGGTACCACGGCGCGTCGCTGTAGTAGGGCACCGAGGTCAGGTGGCCGTCCACCTTCGGGGCCGCGCGCTCCGCGCCCCACTCAGCGCTCGCCTCCCAGTACCAGCTCTCGCCCTGCGAGCCGTCCCAGTTCCGGACCGCGAATTGCAACGCGTGGGCGAACTCGTGGGCCACCAGGTTGCGGTAGAACGCGCCGTAGTCGGTCCAGATCGGGTTGATGCTGACGATCGGGTAGCCGTCGGGGTAGTCGGAGGTGAACAGCTCATAGGTCAGGCCCGTGCTGGACAGGTCGAGGTCGAGCGTCACCCAGATCAGGTAGCGGTCGGACGACACCGGCGGCGTCCACCCCTGCTCGACCACCAGCGCCTGCCAGGCGGCCTCGACGATCTCCGCGGTCAGCTCGCCGTCGGCCTCGGAGATCTGCGGCGACCACCACGTCACCAGGAAGTTGTTGGTCACGATCGCGAACTCGTAGGGCGTCCCGTAGGGCACCTTGCCCGCGCCAGGCGGCGCGACGGCTCCTGGGATCGGCACCCGCAGATTCGCGGGGAGCGTTCCCGGAGGCCCGCCGCTTGGAGAGCCCCCCCCGCTCAGGAAGGCTGGAGTCCCGCAGTCGAGGGTCTGCCCGGAGGCCGTCGAGAGCAGGATGAGCGATGTGAGTGCGAGCATTCTCGGTCCCCTGCCGGCAGCCTAACCCCCGCCCCATCCATCGATGGCGCCTGTCTTCGGGCAGAGCCGAGCAGGGCCAGCCAGGTGATCATCCCATGCTCCAGGCACACGCGCGGACAGTACAGCGCTCGACTTGAACGCGCGGCACCGGACCTTGCCGGTAGTATGGGATCGAGCCAGAGCGCAAGCAGATCGCCATCGACCAGGGAGCGCTCATGTCGCGACGAGCCACCACGCCCCGCCAGGAAGACCGACCCGCGCAGGTAGTGCTCCGCTGATGGGCGAGCGCATCATCGGGATCGATCTGGGGACTCCCCGCGTCACCGTCGCGGTGATGTCGGACGGGGAGCCTGTCGTGATCAGCTCGTTTCTCCGCACGACGCCCGATCAGGCGTCGACTCGTGCGCCCCTCCCCGCCACACTCCTCGCCGCGAAGCGGACAGCCGAGGAGCACCTGGGCGAGTCGGTGGAGAACGCGGTGGTAGCGGTTCCCGCGCACCTCCTGCATGGTCAGCGGCAGGCGATGCTGGACGCCGGGCGCTGCTGCGGCCTGACCGTGCGCAGGCTCGTCCACGCATCGACCGCGGCGGCTCTACAGGCGAGTGTCCGGCAGCATCGCTGGGGACAGTCAGCGTTCTACACATTCGACGACGGCGGTGTCGAGGCCGCGATCATCGAAGTCGACTCGGACGTGCTCCTGGTCCGGAGCGTCCACGCCTGTCCCGCTCCGAGCGGGGCTCGTTTGTCGCTCGATGAGACGCAGAAGACCTGTCTCAACGCGATGGTCAACGCAGGCTGCAACGCCGGTAGCATCGGGCGGGTGGTCCTGGTCGGAGATCCCCCATTGGATTCGCAGACTCAACGGAGCGTCGCAGGTTGTCTCGGGGCCGCCCGCGAGCAATCGGTCCAGCCGCGCGCAGCGGTCGCGCACGGCGCGGGCATCCTCGGCGGGATGCTCACCGGCGAGATTCAGGGGCTGCTCCTTGATGTATCTGCGCATTCGCTGGGCGTCGAGATTCCAGGGGGAGTCTTCCAGCCAGTCCTCATGCGCAATACGCTGCTTCCGACCCGTGCGTCGAGAGTGCTCACCAACTCGGCCGATGGTCAGACTGTGCTCGAGGTGGGCCTCTTCCAGGGCGAGCGCATTCTCACACGGGAGAACCACCGACTCGGCACCGTCCGCGTGGAGGGGATACGGCCGCAGCCCCGGGGGCTGTCCGAGATCGAGGTGCGGTTCGAGATCGACGCCAGCGGCCTGATGAGCGTGCGCGCGATCGATCTGGCCGCCGGCAGCGCGCTGCCTGTCGTGCTCGATCTGGCAGCGCCCTGATCGCCCCGCCCAAAGACAGCCCCCCAGAGACAGGGCGCGCCGTACTGGTGGCGATAGAAGGGGCGCCATGTCCCCCAACCCCTACCGCCGCGTTCACGCCCTGGGCCGTCGCCGCTCCCGCCGGTGGCCCGTCGGCGCGCTGGCGCTGCTTGCTGCCGCGGCGGCGACTCCGCTGGCCCGCCCGGTGCTGCTGGGGTTCCTGGACACCGGCCGCATCGCGGACGGCACCGAGGCCATCGCGTTCCGACTCGGCGCGCTGGTCGCCAGCGCGATGGCCCTGCACACCTACGCCGATCTCGTGCGGGGCCCCGACCGCCCCGTGCTGGATCCACACCCCGTCGACGCCCGCCTGCTGGTGACCGCCATCGCGCTGCGCTGCGCCCGCGAGCGCGCCTACCTGCCGGCGATGGCCGCTGTCCTGCTCTCCCCGATCGCGCTCGCCGGGCACACGTCGGCCTGGCTCGGTGGGAGCGCGGTGGTGCTCTGCGCCTGGCTGAGCATGCTCGGGGTCGGCTTCGCCACGCACCTGGCCGGCGTGCAGGCGGGCCTGAGCCCCGAGGTCGCGCGGCTGCTCGACGCCATCCGCGGCGACACCCCCCGCACCCAGGCGGCGCTGCTGTACGCACCCGGGGTGGCGCTCCTCGCGGTCGGCGTCGCCACCGGGCTCTCCTCCAGCGGGGTCGGCGCGGCGCTCGCCGGACTGGAGACGGGCTGGGCGTGGCTGGCGATCCCGCTGGTGCTGGGACTGGCTGGCTGGACCGCGACCCGTCCGCTCGCGGAGGGCACCTATGTTCGGGCCACTGCGCTGCTCACGGAGATCGACGGGATGTACGCCGGGGTGCAGGGCGCGGACACCGACGACGGGGTCTACCTGGAGGGGTTCGCGCGCGGCCGACCGGAGCTGCTCCGCGCGCTGCGGCAAGGCTGGCGACGGCTCCGGCTGTGGCCGGTGGGCGCCTGGGTGCTCGGGCTGCTGGGACTGCTGTCGGCCTGGGCCCGCACCGAGGAGGCACCTACCCGCGCGCTGGCCCTCACCGCGGCTGCGGTGCTGCTGATCAGCGCGGTGCCCACGCAGCTCGCCGACGGCGATCCCCCGTGGCTGGACCGGGCGCTGGCGCTCGATCGGTGGCGGGTCGCGCGGGCCCGGGGGGCGGCGGCGTGGCTGTACTGTCAGCCGGCGATCGTCCTGCCCGCCGCCGGGATCGCGGTGCGGCACGAGGGGGCGCTGCGGTTCGTGCTACAGACCGAGGCCCTGGCGGCGCTTGGCGCCGCGCTGGCGTCGGCGCTGGCGCTGCGCTGGCGCGGCCGCGGGCTGTGGCTGTTCGGACCCGGCGGGGTCCTGCTTTGGGCCCTGGCTGTGGGGAGGGCGTTCGCATGACCCATTCTTCGGGGACTCCTGCTTCGGGGACTCCTGCTTCGGGGACTCCTGCTTCGGGGGCGCCTGTCCTCTCGGTGTCCGCGCTGCGCCGGACGTTCGGCCGGTTGGTCGCGGTGTCTTCGGTGACGTTCGACGTGCGTCCCGGGGAGCTGGTCGGGCTGGTCGGCCCCAACGGCGCGGGCAAGTCCACCACGATCAAGATGCTCGCCGGGCAGCTCCGACCGACCGACGGCGAGGTCAAGATCGCCGGACGGCCGGTCTGGGAGGACCCCAACGCCGCCCGGCGGAACATCGGGTACGTGCCCGAAGAGCCCCGGCTGTACGATTACCTCAACGCGCGGGAGATGATCGAGTTCGTCGCCGAGATCCGCGGCGGGGGAGACATCGAGACCGCGCTGGAGATCGCCGCGCTGGGCAGCGACGCCGAGCGCCTGATCGGGGAATACTCACAGGGGATGCGGCGCCGGACCGCGCTGGCCTGCGCCATGGTCGCGAAGCCCCCGCTGCTGGTACTCGACGAGTCGCTGAATGGGCTCGATCCGCCGAGCGCCCAGCGGGTGACGGCCGCGCTGCGGGTCGCGTGTGATCAGGGCGCTGGAGTGCTGCTATCGACACACGTGCTGGATACATTGGAGAAGATCGCGGATCGGATCGTGATGATTCGCGGGGGGGAGGTCGTCGCGGATGTGCTGCCCGATGAGTTGGACCGGGTCCGGGGGATGTTCTGAAGAGGCGCTCCACCCCACAAAGAGCACAGCACGAGCGTCGCCAGACCACGTCTCGGCCGAGAGTTGGACCCCATCCGGAATGAGACAACGAACTCGATCAGGGCGAGGCCCGAGGTTAGGCAAGGGGGGTGCACAATCCGAGCTGTCTTCAATGGTGATGAGAGTATTTTTCTTGCTGGTTCTTGGCTGCCGCGTGGAGAAGGCGGGAGACACTGGCGACCTCGAAGATGACGCCTACGGCAGTGGCGAATCCGGGAGCGGGAGCGGGAGCGGCACCGGAGGCGGGGGCGAGACCGGAGGCGAAACAGGAGGCGGAACCGGGGGGACAGGCGGACTCACCGAGCGAACACCCTTCGAATTCGACCTGAGTGAGTCCCACGCCCTGCTGATCGGCGAGGACGTCGATCACCAGGCCGCCTGGCACATCGCCGGCGGCGGGGACGTCGATGGAGACGGCGTGCCCGACATCGTCGTGGGAGCCCCCGGCGCCTCCGCGGCGGGAGCCTCCACCGGAGCCGTCTACGTCGTGACCGGTCCCGTCTCGGGTCGGATCTCGTTGGCCGACGCCTGGTATGCGGCCGACGGCGAGCGGCGCAACGACTGGGCGGGAAGCTGGGTGGCGCTGACTGCTGACACCGACGGCGACGGCCTGAACGACGTGCTCGTCGGAGCGCCAGGAGACCGGACCTATGTAAGCGATCCGGCCGCCGGCTCCGGCCCCGGAGTCGCCTATCTGCTCAGCGGCCTCACCTCGGGCAGCTCAGATCTCGGCAGCACAGGACTCGGCGACGCAGACCTCGGCAGCGCCACCGCGACCTTTGCGGGTGAAGAGGACACCGATCGCGCGGGTTCCGCGGTCGATGGCGCCGGCGACATCGACGGAGATGGTCTCGAGGACATCGTTGTCGGTATCTCCGGTGCCACCGGTCAGGCCGACAACAGCGGCAAGGCCTCGGTCTTTCTGGCGCCCTTCGAGGGTCGGCTCGTCGGCGGCGACGCCGCCTGGGTGGGCCTGGGAGAGCGGGAGTGGGAGCAGGCCGGCTCAGGGGTCGCGGGCGCCGGCGACGTAGACGGTGACGGCTACGCCGACCTCGCCATCGGCGCCGACGCGGACGACAAGGAGCTCGCAGGGCGTGTCTACATCCTGCGGGGTCCCCTGGGTTCAGGTACCAGCGCGCTGCAAGACACCGCCGACGCGGTGCTCGACGGAGAGCACGTAAACGACGCCGCGGGCAGCAGCCTCTTCGGTAAACACGACGTCGACGGGGACGGGCGCAGCGACCTGTGGATCAACGCCTACGAGAGCGAGACCGCCTTCGAGGAGGCCGGGGTCGGCTACCTGCTGTATGGCCCCATGAGCGGTGCGCTCTCGCTGGCAGACTCAGACGTGCTCGTGCATGGCCGCGAGGGTGACAAGCACGCCGGCGAGAGCATCGGCTACGCCGGAGACGTCGACGGGGATGGCTTCGGCGACCTGCTGATGGGCGGACACGAGCTGGGGGACTCGTCGGGACAGGCGCTGTTGTTCTACGGTCCGCTCACGGCCGACACGACGATCGACCAGGCCCACGGCACCTTCACCTCCGATGACCTCCAGACCGGCAACACGGGCTGGTCGGTCGCCGGGGCCGGTGATCTGGACGGCGACGGGACCGGCGACCTCCTCATCGGCGACAACCAACTGTGGGACTCGACGTCCTCGCAGGGAGGGGTTCATGTGGTCCTGGCCCGGCAGTTCCTGGGCGGATGACTCTGTGACGATGGCGCTGCGAGTAGCGCGTGCTCAGGGCAGCGGCAGCTGCTGTCGACACATGCACTCAGCCCCTTGAACGTGTGGTTCAGCGGGATAGGCCCCTCTCCGGAGGCCACCCATGAACCGCTCATCCCTCTCCCTGTCACTCCTGCTCTTCTTCGGCTGCACCGATAAGTCCGATGACACCGCCGACACCACCGGCGCGACCACCACCGGGGGGGCGACCACCGGAACTACGACGGGCGGCACCACGACCGGCGCGACCAGCGGGGGGACGACCAGCGGCGGGACCACCAGCGGCGGGACCACCACTGGGGGGACCACGAGCACGACCGGCGGTTCGACGACCGGCGGCTCCACCTCCGTCTGGGGTCAGGAGGCCCTCGACGAGGTCGAGCAGCTCGCATCGGGCCACTTCGAGGGGGCCTGGGAGATGTACGGACTTGACGCCATGGATCGCCCGGTGTCGGCGATGACCTGGACCGACGTGGTGACCGCCGAGAACCCGCGCATCGAGGGCGAGCGGGCCCTGGTTGATGTGACCGACGTCATGCAATTCGAAGAGTGGGGCGAGTACACCATGTCCTGGATCGAGGGCGTGCTGATCAACAAGGACGGCAGCGCTGGCGAGCAGTTCATGGAGATCGAGGGCGAGCTCACAATCATCACCGAGATCGCCCCCGATCGCTACGAGTACGCCGGCGAGGTCACCAGCCAGGATCTCCAGTACGTCGAGAACGTGACCCCGGCCAACCTGATCTCGGGCAGCAAGTACACCACCAAGGTGGTGACCTGGGCCGACGATCTCCAGACCCATCAGGTCACGACCGAGACCACCTTGGAGTACACCGACGCGGCTGGAAATGTCGACACGGTCTCCTTCACCAGCATGGAGGGTTCCCATCAGCAGTTCGCCGAGTGAAGGGATTGACGAGTCAGCGACCACCCACCGGCTGATCACTGGTGACGCCCGCCGCCTCTCGGCGCTCCCGGCAGCGAGCGTACAACTCGCGGTGACGTCTCCGCCGTACCCGATGATCGCGCTGTGGGATGAGGTGTTCCGCGCGCTCTCTCCAGCGGCGGCCCGCGCGCTCGACGCCGAGGACGCGACCGCGGCGTTCGAGGCCATGCACGTCGAGTTGGATCGGGTCTGGGCTGAGCTGCATCGAGTCCTCGTGGCCGGGGGGCTGGCCTGCGTCAACATCGGCGACGCTACGCGAACGCTGGACAGCCGCTTCCAGCTCCACCCCAACCACGCCCGCGCGCTGATGGGGGCGCGCCGCGCCGGGTTCGATGTTCTCCCGGATGTGTTGTGGCGTAAGCCCAACAACTCGCCGACCAAGTTCATGGGCAGCGGGATGCTCCCCGGCGGCGCGTACGTCACCTATGAGCACGAGTATGTGCTGATACTGAGGAAGGGGAGAAAGCGCAGATTCAGCGCAGACGAGCGGGTGCGCAGGCGAGAGAGCGCCTACTTCTGGGAGGAGCGCAACCGGTGGTTCTCGGATCTGTGGAGCGACCTGCGCGGCGTGGGGCAGTCCCTACCCAATGCCGTGCAGAGTACCAATGCTGCGCGGGGTACCAATGCTGCGCGGGGTCCCGATGCGGCGCTCAGGAAGCGGAGCGCGGCGTTCCCCGTGGCGCTGGCCGGCCGTCTCATCTGCATGTACTCGCTCAAGGGCGACACCGTACTCGACCCCTTCGTCGGAACGGGGACCACCTGCGCGGCGGCGCTGGCGCTGGGCAGGAGCAGCGTGGGCGTGGAGATAGCCCCTGCCCTGGCGCCCATGTTCGCCGCGACGCTGGCGACGGGCCCCGCGCTGGGCCGACACTGGACCGCCGAGCGCCTGGACACGCATCGAGCGTTCGCCGCCACGCGCAGCGCCGAGGGCCGCCCCCTCGGGCACCACAACCAGCCCCATGACGTGCCGGTGATGACGCGGCAGGAGGTGTCGCTGCGGCTGCCCGGTCCGCGGACGCTGCATGCCACCGGGCCGGGCAGGTGGGAGGCGCGTCCCGTCAGCTCCCAACCAGCGTCGTCCCCGCCAGCGCCATGACGGCGTCTGCGGCGCGCATTCCGTCCAACGCGGCCGAGGCGATCCCCCCGGCGTACCCGGCCCCCTCCCCCACCGGCATCAACCCGGGCAGCGTGGTGGAGGCGTAGGTCGCGCGATCCCGCAGGAACCGCAGCGGGGCGGTCGTGCGGGTCTCGGGCGCGATCAGGACGGCCTCTTCGCCGGCAAACCCCGGGATACGTCGATCGAAGTCACGCAGCGCGCCGAGCAGTCCGGTGATCACCCGCTCGGGCAGCACCGCCCGCAGATCGCATGGAGCGGCGCCTCGGGGGTGGCTCACGCGAGGAAGGCTCGCGCTCTCCCGTCCGGCCAGAAGATCGGTGACCCGCTGCGCGGGCGCGCAGAATCCCCCGCCGCCCGCAGCGAACGCCGCGGCCTCGATGCGATCCTGGAAGCGCACCCCGGCCAGGGCGTCCTGGGCCCCGTAGTCCTCCCGCTCGACCTCCACGATGACCGCGCTGTTCGCCCACCACGCGCGCCGTCCGGAGTAGCTCATGCCGTTGACCACCACCCGCCCCGGGTGGTTGCTGGCCGCCACCACGGTGCCGCCGGGGCACATGCAGAACGTGTGGGCGCGGGCCTGCTTGGAGGAGCCCCCGTACACCAGCCGGTAGCTGGCCGGCGGCAGCTCGCCCCGCGCGCGACCGTACCGCGCGGGGTCGATCAGCTTCTGGGGGTGCTCGATGCGCGCGCCGATGGCGATCGGCCGCAGCTCAGCGGCTGCGCCCGCCCGCAGCATCGACGCCCAGGTGTCGCGCGCGGAGTGGCCGGTGGCGAGGAGCACCGGCGCTCCGGACAGCTCTGTGCCGTCCGCGAGCGTGACGCCCACGCACCTGCCCCCGTCGACCCGGAGATCCGTCATTCGCGCGTGGAAGCGCACGTCGGCGCCGAGCTCCCGCAGGCGCGCGCGGAGCCTGGGGAGGATCGCGCGGATGCGATCGGTGCCCAGGTGCGCCCAGCCCTCCTCCAGGATGGAGCGCTCCGCGCCGAAGGCGATGAGGTTTCGGAAGACCCACCCCAGCTCCCCGTCGCGCCGCCGCGTGTAGATCTTGCCGTCCGAGAAGGCCCCCGCGCCGCCCTCGCCGAACACCACGTTGGTCTCGGGGTCGAGCGTGCCGTGGCGCCAGAACGACCGCACCGCGCCGTGCCGCTCCTCCACCGGTCCGCCGCGCTCCAGCAGCGTGACCGGCACGCCCGCTTCAGCCAGCCGGAGCGCCGCGAACAGCCCGCCGGGGCCCGCGCCGACCACGATGGGCCGCAGCGCCATCGGCCAGCGTCGCACCTCGTGGCCTCCGGGGGCCGCAGCCCTGGGAGCTCCTGCCTCGGAGATCGATCCTCCGGGGTCCAGCTGGTAGCGCTCGGCGTCCCGCGCGGTGAATGCCCGGGTGGCCGCGGGGCGACGCGCCAGCACCGCCGCCTCGTCTGCACTCAGCGACACCCGATAGTTCGCCATCCACCGAGGCGGCCGGCGCCGCCCATCCAGCGACTTCTTCAGCAGCGCGACGTCGGTGAGGTCTGCGACATCCACGCCCAGGCGATCGGCGATCGCCGGCGCCGGATCGCCCGCCTCTCCCGGCCAGATCACGTTGGCGACAAACAGGGTCACAGTGGAGACCTATCGCGCAGGAAGCGGGTTAGGGACGCCCCCCGAGGCAGCCTGGCTGCCCCCCGGCCCGCTCTCCGGGCTCTCATCTGCGCTCGTGGGCGCCGCACAGCGGACCCGCGCGCACACATAAAGAGGTGACACCATGCCCGTCCGCGTGGCGCTCAATGGGTTTGGCCGCATCGGCCGCTGCGTCCTCCGCGCAGCCTGGAACGACCCTGACATCGAGATCGTCCATATCAACGACCTGGTCGACGACCAGATGCTCGCCTGCCTGCTCTCCCGCGACAGCGTTCATGGACGCTTCGGTCCGACCGTCGAGGCCGTGGATGGCGGACTCCGCGTCGGCGATCGCCTGGTGCCCACCAGCGCCGAGCGCGATCCCACGAAGCTCCCCTGGGGAGCGCGCGAGGTCGACGTCGTCATGGAGTGCACCGGCATCTTCCGCACCCGCGCGAAGGCCGCGCTGCACCTGGAGGCCGGCGGCAAGCGGGTGATCATCTCCGCCCCCGCCACCGAGCCCGACTACACCGTGGTCATGGGGGTCAACGACGAAGGGCTGGAGGCCGGCCATCGCATCGTCTCCAACGCCTCTTGCACCACCAACTGCCTGGCGCCCATGGCGAAGGTGCTCCACGAGCGCTTCACCATCACCGGCGGTCTGATGACCACCATCCACTCCTACACGATGGATCAGCGCCTGCTCGACGCCCCCCACAAGGACTACCGACGCGCGCGCGCCGCCGCCGCGAACATGGTGCCCACATCCACCGGCGCCGCAAAGGCCGTGGGTCTGGTGCTTCCCGACCTGGCCGGAAAGCTGAACGGGATGGCTGTGCGCGTGCCCACGCCCAACGTCTCCCTCGTCGATCTGGCGTTCACGTCCGCCCGAGCGCTGAGCGTCGAGGCGATCAACGACGCGCTCGCAGAGGCCGCAGCGGGTCCGCTCGCCGGCATCCTGGCGACCTCCACAGCGCCCCTGGTCTCCTCCGACCTCATCGGCGACCCCCACTCCTCGACGGTCGATCTCCCGCTGACGCTCGCGATGGGCGATCGCAACGCCAAGGTGATCTCCTGGTACGACAACGAGTGGGGCTTCTCCAACCGCATGATCGACCTCGCCAAGCGCCTGAACGAGCTGGAGTAGGGATGGCCCTCCCCTCCATCGATCAGCTCGAGCTGGACGGAGCGCAGGTCCTCGTCCGGGTGGACTTCAACGTCCCCCTGGAGGGCCGGCGCGTCACCGACGACACCCGCATTCGCCGCGCGCTCCCCACCATCCAAGCCCTCCGCGAGCGAGGCTGCAAGCTGGTGATCTGCTCCCACCTCGGTCGGCCGAAGGGTCGGCGCAAGGGGAGCCTGTCGCTGGAACCCGCGGCCTGGCGGCTGGCGGAGCTGCTGGACGCAGAGGTGGTCTTCCCCCCCAACTGCGTGGGTGAGGAGGTCGAGGCGCTCGCGCGTGAGCTGCCGGCCGGCGGCGTCATGGTCGTGGAGAACCTCCGCTTCCACCCCGGCGAGTCCACGGGCGATGCAGACTTCGCCGCGGCGCTGGCGCGCCTGGGTCGCGCGTATGTCTCCGATGCCTTCGGGACGCTCCACCGGGCGCACGCCTCGGTGGCGGTGGTGCCGGGGCTGGTGGAGCAGCGCTGCGTGGGGCTCCTCGTGCAGCAGGAGATCGCGGCGCTCTCGCGCCTGCTCGACGGACCGGAGCGGCCGTTCGCGGCGGTCCTGGGTGGCGCGAAGGTCGGGGGTAAGATCGGCGTGCTGGAGAGCCTGGTCCGTCGGTGCGACGTCCTGCTCATCGGCGGCGCGATGGCCTACACCTTCCTCGCCGCCCAGGAGATCCCCGTGGGCCGCTCGCGCGTCGAAGAAGACCGCGTGCTGCTCGCGCGACGCATCCTGGAGCGCTGCGCCGATCGCGGCGTCGAGGTGCTGCTGCCCATCGACCACGTCGTCGCGGCCGAGCTCTCCGCGGAGGCCCGTGGCCGCACGGTGGAGACCATCCCCGAAGACATGATGGGCCTCGACATCGGTCCCCAGACCGTCGCAGCCTTCTCCGAGCGCCTGTCGTCGTGCAAGACCATCTTCTGGAACGGACCGATGGGCGTGTTCGAGATGGAGCCGTTCGCCGCCGGCACCCGCGGCGTCGCCGAGGCCGTGGCGGCCTGCGAGGGCAACACGGTGGTCGGCGGCGGCGACAGCGTCGCGGCGATCACCGCCATGGGCCTGCAAGAACGCATCGATCACATCTCGACCGGCGGGGGCGCCTCGCTGGCGTTCATCGAGGGTCGAGAGCTCCCCGGGCTGAAGCCCATCGGGGACTGGAGGTAGCCGTGCCGCGTCGTCTCTTCATCGCCGGAAATTGGAAGATGAACAAGGCCCCCCGCGAGGCCGATCGCCTCGCGACGGAGCTCAAGGCCGCGCTGGTCGGCGAGACCGCGGTGGACATGGCGGTCGCGCCACCCGCCCTCTCGGTGCCGGCGGTGGTCTCGCGCCTCAAGCACACCGGCATCTCGGTGGCCGCGCAGAACCTGCACCACGCCACGCGCGGCGCGTTCACCGGTGAGATCGCCGGGGAGATGCTCCGTCAAGCTGGCTGCACCTACGCGATCGTCGGGCACTCCGAGCGGCGTCATGTGTTCGGCGAGAACGACGACACCGTCCACGCCAAGGTGGGCGCCTGTTGGCGCAGCGGGCTGCTGCCGATCCTCTGCGTCGGTGAGACCATCGCCCAGCGGCAGGCGGGTCAGGCGGAGGCCGTCGTCACCCGGCAGCTCGCGACCGGACTGGCCGGGCTCCCCGCCGATCAGGTCGCTGCGACGACCCTCGCCTATGAGCCGGTGTGGGCCATCGGCACCGGACACTCCGCCACGCCCGACCAGGCCCAGCAGATGCACGCGACGATCCGGGCGTGGCTGTCGGCCCGGTACCCGCGATTTGTCGCAAACGACGCGCGGATCCAATACGGCGGGAGCGTGAAGCCCGGCAACGCCGCTGCGCTGCTCTCCCAGCCCGACATCGACGGCGCGCTGGTCGGCGGCGCGAGCCTGGACGCCGGGAATTTCGTCGCTATCATCGAAGCGGCACGCTCGGTCTGAGGGGGTCTCGTGCAACTCTTCATCCTCATCCTGCACATCGTCCTGTGCTTCGCTCTGATCCTCATCATCCTGCTTCAACCAGGCAAGGACGGCGCCTCGGTCTTCGGCGGCGGCGGCGGCGGAAACCAGATGTACGGCTCGCGCGGCCAGGCGAACTTCCTGGGTCGGATGACCACCGTGGTCGCGGCGCTGTTCATGTTCACCAGCATCACGCTGGCGTACCGCAGCAGCCTGCGCAACCAGTCGGGTTCGGACATCGAGGAGGACATCCGACGTCTCCAGGAGACCCAGCGCTCATCGACCAGCACCACCGAGGCGCCGTCGGTTGCGCCCGCCTCGCTGGAGGTGGAGGAGCCCACCCTCCCCACCCCCGAAGCGACCGAAGAGCCGGGCTCCGATCAACCTTGACACTCCCGATCCCGTTGCTTAGTTTGGCGGCGTTGCCCAACAGTGACTGACTCCAAACAATGAATGATTTGCGTGGGTGGCGGAATTTGGTAGACGCGCAAGGTTGAGGGCCTTGTGGCCGCAAGGCTGTGGGGGTTCGAGTCCCCCTCCACGCACTCTCCTCCCCCCTCGGGATGGGCCGACTCCCTTCAGCGCTCCCCGGGGACCTGAGGGGGTTCTCGCTTCTGGCGGGCCTGGATCTACCCGCCGGCCGAGCGGCCCAGGGCTGTCAGTCCCTTCACCCACTCAGGATGGCTCCAGCGCTGCGCGCCCTCGACGACATGCGTGACCCGCCCATCCGGACCGACCACCAGCGACGTGGGCAGCGAAGAGACACCGAGTCGTGCCGCCGTCCCAGGCTTCGGAAACCAAATGGGGAACTCCGCGCCGAACCGGCGGGCCGCCGAGACCACGACCGCGGGCGGCAGCTCCCGGTCAAGGCTGATGGCGAGCACCCGCACCTCCGGCACCTCCTGCAGCTGGGTGACGAGGGACTGAAGCTCCGGTAGTTCCTGCACACACGGCCGGCACCACGTCGCCCACAGATGCAGCAGCACCGCCCGACCGCGAAGACTCGCCACGTTGAGGGTCGTCCCGTCGGCGTCCTTCAACTTCAGCGGCGGCAGCGGCTGCCCCTCCAGCCCCGCCCACGCCGATCCCGGTACGGTCATCAGCGCCGTCAACATCGCCAGCGCGTAGCGGCGGGTGATCACGCTCCGGACCGCTCCTGCCAGCGAGAACATGACTCGCGGGAGTCGCAGCGACCCCAGATGTCGTGGCGATGCGAGACGATCCGCAGACCATGCTCAGCCGCCACCTGGGCCTGCCTCCGCTCGATGAGCTCGTCCTCGAACTCGAAGATGTGACCACAATCCTCGCAGATGAGGTGATCGTGATGATCATGGGAGTCGCTCAGCTCGTAGCGAGCCTGTCCGTCTCCGAAGCGACGCTCGCTCGCCAGCCCGGCGTCGGTGAGCATCTTCATCGTGCGGTAGACGGTCGCGTAGCCGATGCCCTCCATCCGAGCCTGCACCTGCTCGAACAGCTCCTCCAGCGAGAGGTGCGCGGACGAGTCCAGGAGCACCTGAAAGATCACCTGGCGCTGCCGGGTGATCTTCAGTCCATTGCTGCGCAGGAACTCGGTGAGTCGCTCCCCCGCGGCATCACGCGCAGCGGAATCATCAGAGGGTGTCTGGCTCACGACTCCTCCCGGGATTCCAGACAGCTGAGACGAGACGAACACCTGGCAGAGTGTTCATCGTACCGCCCGCGGCGAGGCTTGAAAAGAAGGAGCGAACAGCCTCTCCCTGCTCACGCCACCTCGTCGGCGGCCTCACCATGCTCGACGGCCGGCCCTTCCGTGCCCAACAGCTCTACCACGGCCAGCGCAGCGTTGTCGCCGGGACGGTATCCAGCCTTGATGATGCGGGTGTAGCCACCTGGGCGCTCCTTGAACCGCTCAGCGTACTCGCCGAAGACGCGATCGAGGGCGTCCTTGTCGTGGATCCACACCGCGGCGCGACGGATGTGGTGCAGGCGACGCGCGCGCGCCTGCGCAAGCTCATCGCCGCTGAGGCCATCCAGGGCGCTGACGGGGACCCGCGCGCCGAGGGTGATCACCCGCTCCGCGACCCGCCGCAGCTCCTTGGCTTTGGCGTGCGTGGTGCGGATGCGACCATGAACCATGAGGGAAGTGACCATGTTGCGGAACATGGCTTTGCGATGCGAGCTGTTCCGCCCGAGCTTCCGACCAGACTTGAGGTGACGCATTGGGGAGCTCCTGTGCTGGCGTCTACGCCTGTTTCTTGGAGAAGCCGTGGAGCTTCATGCCGAGCGCCAATCCAAGCTCGGCGAGGATGTCCTTGATCTCGTTGAGCGACTTCCGGCCGAAGTTCTTGGTCTTCAGCATGTCGGCCTCGCTCTTCTCCACGAGCTGCCAGATGAACTCGATGCCGGCGTTCTGCAGACAGTTGGCCGAGCGCACGGAGAGCTCCAGCTCGTCCACCCGCTTGTAGAGGTTCTCGTTCCACTCCTCCTCCTGCGCAGCCTGGCGGGAGTCGGAGGCCTCGGCGACCTCTACGAAGTTGATGAAGATCTGGATCTGCTCCTTGATGATCTTCGCCGCGTAGGCCACGGCGTCCTCGGGAAGCACGCTGCCGTCGGTCCACACTTCGAGCACCAGGCGGTCGTAGTCCGTCCGCTGACCGACGCGCGCGTTGGTCACCGTGTACTTGACCTTGCGGATGGGGCTGTACAGCGCGTCCACCGGGATGGTCCCGAGGGGCTGATCGGCCATCTTCTGCACGGTTCCGGGCACGTAGCCCTTGCCCATCTGCGCGACGAGCGAAGCGGAGAACCGCCCCTCCTCGGTCAGCGTGGCGACGACGTGGTCGGGATTGAGGATGGTCGCGGCGCCGTCGGTGCGGATATCACCCGCGGTGACCTCGACGATCTTGCCAGCGATGCCCTGCTTGTCGATCGAGCAGTTGAGGGTCTGCGACAGGTCGGAGCGGATGCGCACGCCCTTCAGGTTCAGCACGATGTCGGTGACATCCTCGACGACGCCAGGGATGGACGAGAACTCGTGCAGCACGCCCTCGATCTTCACGGACGTGATCGCCATGCCCTGGAGGCTGGACAGCAGCACGCGCCGCAGCGCGTTGCCCATGGTGGTGCCGAAGCCGCGCTCAAGCGGACGCACATCAAAGCGCCCGTAGACCTCGCTCGAGCGAGTATCGCGCTCGATGGCCCGCGGACGGATCAGCGCCCGCCAGTTGGAGTTCTGAAGCTCGGAGGTCTCGCGAAGCGCCGCGTCGGTGCCGGTCTCGTTCTGATCGAACATGCGTATAGCTCCCGCCGGGTTTCTGTCCGTCGGACCCAAACGGACTCTACACCCGGAGCAGGGGGAAACATTCGAGTCGGGGACTTCCCCGACTCAGGCCCAGAAAAAGGTCGCTGTGAACCTCAAGCCCCCGACAAGCGCCGGGAGCACCCTAGACGCGCCGCTTCTTGGGGGGGCGGCAGCCGTTGTGTGGGATGGGCGTCACGTCGCGGATGTGGGTGATCTTCAGTCCGAAGTTCGCGACCGCGCGGAGCGCAGACTCGCGACCGGCGCCCGGACCCTTCACGCAGACACCCGCCGCGCGCATGCCGTGGTCCATCGCCTTCTTGACCGCATCCTCTGCGACGAGCTGCGCGGCGAACGGCGTGGACTTGCGGGAGCCCTTGAACCCCTTCGAGCCTGCGCTGCACCACGACACGACGTTTCCGTTCGGATCGGTGATGGTGACGATCGTGTTGTTGAACGTCGCCTTGATGTGGACCATACCGGTCGGGATGTTCTTCTTGACCCGCCGCGGACTGCCCTTGCGTTGCTTCGCCATGATTTGCTCCTACCGGCGCCGACCGCCGACGCGGCGCGGCCCCTTGCGTGTGCGGGCGTTGGTGTGGGTGCGCTGTCCGCGAACCGGCAGGCCGCGCTTGTGGCGGATGCCGCGGTAGCAATTGATGTCGATCAGGCGCTTGATGTTCATGGCGATCTCCTTCCGGAGCTCACCCTCCACCTTGCACCTGCGCTGGATGACGGATCGGATCGCCGCGACGTCGCTCTCCAGGAGATCCTGGGTGCGAACGTGTGGACCTACCTTGGCCTCTTCGACGATCCTTGTAGCGGTCGCCCGACCGATCCCGAAGATGGCTGTCAATGCGATGTCGATTCGCTTGTTCCGCGGAAGATCGACACCTTCGATGCGCGCCATTGTCTACCCCTGCCGCTGCTTGTGCTTCGGGTTCTCACAGATGATCCGGACTACGCCTCGCCGGCGTACGACCCGACACTTCTCGCAGATCCGCTTCACGGAAGACTGAACTTTCATCATCAACCTCATACCAGCCGGCTCGAGTTCTTCAGCGAAAACCTCTCCAACAAACGAACTCTGCTTGTTGGAGCAGACGATGTCCTGGGGCACCCATCGCGTGGCTGATCAGCTTGATTGATCAGCGCTGCGGGGTTGCGCCCTCCTCGGACCCGGCCGATAGCCGAGGGGCTTTATAAGACTGCTCGCGCTCCGTCAAGGCATCTGCATTCACTGTAGCGAACGCAAGGCGTCGGTGACGGCGCTGCGGACGGCCTCGATGGGCTGATCGGCGTTCACGGTGACCACTGAGACCCGCTCCCGGAGCCACGCGAGCACCGGCTTCGTCTGGCGATGGTAGGTCGCGAGGCGCGCCTGCACCTTCTCCGAGGCGTCGTCCTCGCGCTGCACCACCTCCGACCCGCAGCGATCGCACGTCCCAGCGACGGCGGGTGGGTTGTTGTCGGCGTGGTAGGTCGCGCCGCAGGCCATGCAGGTTCGACGCCCGGACAGCCGCGCCACGATCACGTGGTCATCGACCGCGAGCTCCACCACGCCGTCGATGCGGCGGTCGTTCCGCTGAAGCCAGCGGTTCAGCAGATCGGCCTGCCCCACCGTGCGGGGGAAACCATCGAACAGCGCGCCGTCTGCGGCGTCGGGCTCGGCGAGGCGGCTGGCGACGAGCTCCACGACGAGCTCATCCGGCACCAGGGCTCCCCGTGACATGTACCCACGCGCCTTCTCACCGAGCGGCGTGCCGTCTCTGAGGTGGCGTCGAAAGATATCGCCGGTGGCGATCTGGACCACTCCGAGCAGCGCGCAGCCTGCCTCGGCCTGGGTGCCCTTCCCCGCTCCTGGGGGACCGAACAGAATCACATCCATGGTTGCTCTCGCGGTGTCCGTCGATCAGATTCGGACCCGGCTACCCCACCGGGTCTCGCGGCCAGGTCGCGGCTCGCTGCTCGACCAGGGCTCGCTGCTATACCGAGTCGAGCGGCCGCCGACGCCCCGCCGTCCGCGTATCCTTGCTCCCCATCAGGCCGTCGTAGTGACGCGTCAGCATGTGACCCTCGATCTGCGAGACGGTGTCAAGCGCGACACCCACGCAGATGAGCAGACCGGTGCCGCCGAAGTAGAACGGCACGCCGTACATCGTGATGAGCACCGTAGGCAGGATGCAGACCGCGGACAGGTACACCGACCCGCCGGCTGTCAGGCGGGTCAGGATGGTGTCGATGTGATCTGCGGTCTGCTTTCCGGGACGGATGCCGGGGATGTATCCACCGTGCTTGCGGAGGTTGTCCGCCACGTCGATCGGGTTGAAGGTGACCGCGGTGTAGAAGAACGTGAAGAAGATGATGAGGATGATGTAGGTGAGGTTGTACGTCCACGTGCCCGGCAGGAAGGCCGCGGCCACCGCCTCGAACAGCGGGTGCGCATAGAACGTGCCGATGGTCGCCGGGAACATCATCACCGACGAGGCGAAGATGGGCGGAATGACGCCCGAGACGTTCACCTTGATCGGCAGATGCGTGGACTGGCCGCCGTAGATCCGGCGCCCGACCACCCGCTTCGCGTACTGGATGGGCAACCGCCGCTGACCGCGCTCCACGAAGACGATCGACATGATCGTGGCCACCATGAAGCCGACCAGCAGCACCATCTCCAGCAGGTTGATCTCACCGATGGAGAGCTTCTGGGCCATCATCATGAGCGCGCTGGGGAGCCCCGCGATGATGCCCGCGGTGATGATCAGCGAGGCGCCGTTTCCGACCCCGCGATCGGTGATCTGCTCACCGAGCCACATCACGAAGCACGAGCCGGCCGTCATGGTGATGACGGTCATCGCTCGGAAGTCCCAGCCAGCGTCGATGACCACGTCGGTGCCGCCGAGCGTCTTCATCTGCTCGAGGCTGATGGAGATGGCGAACGACTGGATGACCGCGATGCCGATGGTGAGGTAGCGGGTGTACTGGTTGATCTTCTTCCGGCCTGCCTGGCCCTCCGCCTTGAGGCGCTCAACCTGCGGGATCACCACCTGGCCGAGCTGCATGATGATGCTGGCGCTGATGTACGGCATGATGCCCAGCACGAACACGCTGAACTGCGACAACGCGCCGCCGCTGAACATGTCGTACAGGCCGAGCAGCGTGCCCTCGTTGCTGGCGAAGAACTCGCCCAACGCGACGCGATCCACCCCCGGCGCGGGGATGAAGATGCCGAGTCGATAGACCCCCAACATCGCGAGCGTGAACAGGATCCGATTGCGTAGATCCTGGATGCGAAAGATGTTGGCGAGGGCCTCAAACACGCTAGCTGACCTCGGAAGATGAAGGCGAGCGCCGCGAGGGAGTGAACTGCTGCCCGCCCTACCAGGTCACGCTGGCGTCGAGCAGCTGCGGCCCCTCATCGCCGGGGATTGCCTGGGGAGGCTGAAGGTTGTCACCGGGAGGACCCCCGGCAAGACCTGCAGAGACCACCGCTCAGGCGGTCTCGATCGTCCCACCAGCGGCGCGAACCTTTGCGGCGGCGTTGGGGGAGATCCGGCCCACAGCGATGGTGACGGCGCTGGAGATGGTCCCGTGTCCGGTGATCCAGACGCGGCGCTCTCCGGAGACGAGCCCCTTCGCCTTCAACGCCCCGGTGTCCACGCGGTCTCCGTCGGAGAAATGCCGCGAGACATCGCTGACCCGAACACGATCATAGTCGTTGCGACGCGGGGTGATGTGCACCTCGCCGCCGGCAGACCGCACCGTCTCCGCAGCCGTTCCGCTGATGGCGGCGACGTGCAGCGTGAGCGCATGCGACAGCTCAGCGCCGCCGATGACCTTCACGCCGTCGCGCGCGACGCGACCGCTGATCAGGCTCCGTTCGCGCAGCGCCGCGGCGTCCACCGTCTCACCGGCGGAGAACCGACCGGCTACAGCGGCGAGCTGCACCACGCTGTAGCGACGCGCGTGGATGTTGACGAAGCCCCGCTTCGGCAGCCGACGATGGAGCGGCATCTGGCCGCCCTCGAAGCGCGCCGGGACGGTGCCGCGGGCCCGCTGGCCCTTGGTTCCACGTCCGCAGGTCTTGCCCTTGCCCTGGCCCTCGCCGCGGCCGACGCGCATGGGCTTGCGCCGCGAGCCCGCGGGAGCCTGGAGGTTGCTGAGTTCGTTCGCCATGAGGTTCTCCTGGGGTCAGGCCAGCTCGGCGCCGTCGATCTCATCGACATCGACCAGGTGGATGACCTTCTTGATCATGCCGCGTACCGCAGGCGTGTTCTCAAGAACACGGGTCTGGTTCGGGCGACGAAGCCCCAGACCGACGACCGTGGCGCGCTGCCGAGCGGTGGAGCCGATCGTGCTCCGCTTCAGTGTGACCTTGAGCTGCTTCATTTCCTCATCCCCTCCGAAGGTGCGGCGGCCGCGCCTCCGACGGTCCCGCAGCAGAGCAGCGGACCGCGTCCCGAGATCGGACCTAGGCCGACGGCTGGTTGCCGCCCCAGATCCGGTGACCGACGTTGTAGTCGTCGATGATCGACTCGAGCGGCTTGCCCACCCGCGCAGCGTACTGCGCCGGGGACTCCAGACGCTCCAGCGCGTTGAAGACCGCCTTGATGGCGTTGTGGGTGTTGTTGCTGCCCACGACCTTGGTAAGGACGTTGCGGTAGCCCGCAGCGTCGAGCACCGCGCGGATCTTGGTGCCAGCGATGACACCTGTACCCGGGCTGGCGGGACGGAGGACGACCTTCGACGCGCCGTAGCGCCCCACGATCATGTGGGGGATGGTGTGATCGACGATGGGTACTTCGATCATGGTCTTGCGAGCGCGCTCGGTGGCCTTGCGAATGGCCTCCGGGACCTCGTTCGCCTTGCCGAGCCCGACGCCGACCTTGCCCTGACCGTCACCGGCCACGACGATTGCGGAGAAGTTGAACCGACGGCCGCCCTTGACGACCTTGGCGACGCGATTGATGTAGATGGTCTTCTCGATCAGCCCGGAGTCATCCTCCTGGTTGCGCCGATCCCGACGACCTCGATGCATTCTCGCCACAAAAACCTCCGAAGGCCGCTTCGGCCTCTTTAGCCGAATTGCCCGATTAGAACTGGAGCCCAGCCTGCCGCGCGGCGTCGGCCAGCGACTTCACCCGACCGTGGAACAGATAGCCGTTGCGATCGAAGCAGACTCGCCCGATGCCAGCTTCCACCGCGCGCTCACCCACCAGCTTGCCGACGGCCTCAGCAGCGGAGCGGTTGCCGCAGGTGCCCTCCCGGCCCTGAAGCTCGGGAGAGAGGGTGGACGCTGCCACCAGCGTGCTGCCGGTGCTGTCGTCGATGATCTGGGCGTAGATGTGCCGGGCCGAGCGGAACACGCTGAGCCGGGGCTGGGCGGTCGTTCCCACCACGCTCTTCCGGATATGCGCCTTCCGCCGCTTCCGCGCGACGGCCCTCGCGTTGGTCTTGGCCATGGGGCCCCCTACTGACCGGTCTTGCCGGCCTTGATGCGGACGTACTCGCCCTGGTAACGGACGCCCTTGCCCTTGTACCTGTCCGGCGGCCGGAAGCCGCGGATGATGGCGGCGGCCTGCCCGACGTGTTCCTTGTTGATCCCCTTGACCGTGATTTTGGTGCCACCGTCTACGTCGACGGTGATCCCATCGGGGAAGGGGAACTGGATCGGGTGGCTGTAGCCCAGGTTGAAGACAACCGCGTTGCCCTTCTTCTCGGCCTTGTACCCCACGCCGATGATCTCGAGCTTCTTCTCGAAGCCCGCGGTCACCCCGATCACCATGTTGTTGAGCAGCGCGCGCATCAGGCCGTGGTACGACCGGAAGCGGGGGGCATCGGAGGAGCGCAGCGTCGTGACGATGTTGCCCTCCTGCTGGAAGGTGATCCCGTCAGCGATCTTGCAGTCGAGGGCGCCCTTCGGCCCCTTGACATTCAGGCGTCCCTTCGTCGCGGTGACGGTGACGCCCGCCGGAAGCTCAACCGGCTTCCTACCAATCCTGGACATGATGATTCTCCAAGGCTTACCGCTACCAGACGTGGCAGATGACCTCACCGCCGACACCGGCGCGGCGCGCCTGTCGATCGGTCATCACGCCGCGAGAGGTGGTGAGGATGGCCACACCGAGGCCGTTGCGGACTCGGGGGACGTCGTCCCGACCGACGTACAGACGGCGGCTGGGCTTGCTCACGCGGGTGATCCCGCGGATGATTCCGCGGCTCTCCGCGTCGTAGCGGGGGAAGATCTTGATGGCGCCCTGCGGCGGATCGGAGACCTCGATGTACCCCTCAAGGAAGCCTTCTTCCTTCAGGAGGTGCGCGATCGAGAGCTTGATCCGCGACTTCGGAACCAGAACACTCTGGTGCCCGGCGCGTACCGCATTCCGGATGCGGGTGAGCATATCGGCGATGGGATCGGTCATTGCAACTCTCTCACCAGGAGGCCTTCTTGACGCCGGGCAGGTGGCCCTGCAGACTCAGCGTCCGAAAACAGATTCGGCAGACATCGAAGGCGCGGAGAAAGCCTCGCGGACGTCCACAGATCTTGCAACGGTTCCGCTCACGAACAGCGAATTTCTGCTTTCGCTTTGCCTTCGCGATCATGGACTTCTTCGCCACGGTCCTTCTCCTTTGGTTCTGTGCTCAGTTGACAGCGTTCAGTTGGCGTCGTCGGACTTGAACGGCATACCGAGTCCGCGCAGGAGCGCACAGGCCTCGGCATCGTTCGGCGCCGACGTCACAAACGTGACGTTCATGCCTGTGATGCGCTGTACCTTGTCGTAGTTGATCTCGGGGAAGACGATCTGCTCGCTGATCCCCATCGAGTAGTTTCCGCGGCCGTCGAAGCCGGTCGGGTTGAGCCCCCGGAAGTCGCGGATGCGTGGGATCGCCACCGACACCAGACGGTCGAGAAACTCCCACATGTTCCGGCGACGGAGCGTCACCTTCGCGCCGATGGGCATGCCCTCACGGAGCTTGAAGTTGGCGATCGACCGACGCGCGCGCCGGATGATGGCCTTCTGGCCCGTGATCAGCGCAAGCTCGCTGGCAGCGGTCTCGATGATCTTGACGTTCTGGATCGCCTCTTTGAGGCTCACGTTCACGACGATCTTCTGGAGCCGCGGAACCTGCATGGGGTTGCCGTAGGAGAACTCTCGGGTCAGGGTCCCGATGGTCTCGTCGCGGTATCGATTCTGCAGTCGAGGAGTCATGTCTCCAACCTCGCCTCTAAAGAAGTGGGGGCTCAGTCGAGGAGCGCGCCGGTGCCTTTGGCGTAGCGGACCTTGCGCCCGTCCTCGGCGAATTTCCAGCCGACCTTGACGCGCCCGTCCTTCCAGAGGGCCACATTCGAGATCGCGATGGGCGCCTCCTTGTTGATGGTGGTTCCACCTTGATCCCCGCGCGGCTTGATCCGCCGCTGGACCATGTTCACCTTCTCGACGGTCACCCGCCCGCGGACGGTGTCCAGGTTGAGGACACGTCCCCGCTCCCCCTTGTGGGAGCCAGCGATGACCACGACGGTGTCGTCGCGCTTGATCTTGAATCCGCTCATCGGAAATTCCCTTGGCCTGTCGACCGCTCCGAAAGGACAGCTGGTCCGAGAGGACAGAGATCATGGAGAACCTCTGCCTCAAAGAACCTCTGCCTATAGAACCTCGGGCGCCAGGCTGACGATCTTCATGAAGTTGCGTGCGCGGAGTTCGCGGGCGACAGGGCCGAAGATGCGAGTCCCGATGGGCTCGTTCTCCTTGTCGACCAACACCGCTGAATTCGTGTCGAACTTGATGTAGCTGCCGTCTGTGCGGCGTAGCTCCTTGGCGGTGCGGACGACGACGGCGCGAGCCAGCGTGCCCTTCTTCACCTTGCCGTTGGGGATGGCCTCCTTGATGCTGACCACGATGATGTCGCCCACCGACGCGTAGCGGCGCTTGCTTCCGCCCAGCACCTTGATGCACTGGAGCTTCTTCGCACCGGAGTTGTCGGCCACATCCAGGACAGATTCGGTCTGGATCATCGGGAACTCCCTGAAAACAGAGCAACCATGCTTATAGTTGCTGTGCTTTTGGTCACTGGGGTTTCAAGCCACTGTGTTTTGTAGCCACTGTGTTTGGAGACACGGTGTCCCAACCAGGCTCTACGAAGCGTAGCTGATGGCGACCCACCGCTTGGCGCGAGACAGCGGACGCGATTCCTCGATGATGACGGAATCGTTGATCTTGTACTGGTTCTCTTCGTCGTGCGCCTTGTACTTCTTCCGCCGGTTGACGTACTTGCGGTACTTCGCGTGCATGACGCGGCGCTGCACCTCAACCACGACGGTCTTGTCCATCTTGTCGGACACGACGATGCCGGTCATGGTGCGCTTGGCGCTCTGCGTGCTCTGCGTGCTCGTTGTGCTCTGCGTCATCTCAGGACTCCGCGTGATCTCACTACAATCTCACTACAATCTCACTACAATCTCAGGACGTGTGTCAGAAATCGGTCAGAAATCGGGTCAGAAGCTGGGCCGGGATGGCCGCACCGTGCCGGAAGAAACCGCCGGTGATGAAGAGGGGTGGTTCTCCCGAGGTCTCCCGCGAGCGGGACTCAAGGGACGGCGCCACCGACGCCTGTTTCCATCATGAAGATGGAGCCAGATGGGAAAGTCCCATCATTCAGCCGCCCCCTACTAATAGAGTCTGCGCTGCTCAACAACCAGAAAGTTCTCTGTTTTCAGGTCCTGGAAGAGGAGAGCATCAAGAAGAAGAGCTCCCCGCGGGGAGCTCGTGCATGACACCCGGGGAGGTTCAGCCGCCGAGACCGAACCGGCTGGCGATGCCCTTGAGGAAGCCGGGCTTTCCCTCGCCAGGCTCGTCCGTCCCCGCCTCAACGCCCTTGAAGCCGCCGCGGTGCAGACTGCGCAGGCTGTCCTTCGCCAGCCCGTTCGCGATCTCTCGCTGCCGCTGGACCGTTCGCGCACGCGCGATGTCCTTGCGGAGCGAGCTGAGGACGGAGGTATCGTCGAGCCGATCGGTGCGGAGCTGGAACGTGGCCTCGATGAGCTGGCGCTCCAGCGCGAGCTCGTGGTGAACCAGAACCTTGTCGCTCATCTCATTGAGGTTGGACATGGTAGCCATCACAGCACCTCCCGCCGCTTGACGAACCTCGTGGGCATGGGAAGCTTGTGGCTGCAGCGCCGGAACGCCTCACGCGCCAGCTCCTCGGGCACCCCCTCAAGCTCGTAGATGACGCGGCCAGCCTTGACGACAGCCACCCACTCCTCCGGGTTTCCCTTTCCCTTACCCATGCGGGTCTCGGCGGGCTTCTTGGAGATGGGCTTGTCGGGAAACACACGGATCCAGACCTGACCACCGCGCTTGACGTGTCGGGTGAGCGCCACACGACCCGCCTCGATCTGGCGCGCCGTGAGCCAACCGCACTCGGTGGCCTGGAGTCCAAAGTCACCAAACTGAACATCGGAGCCGCGATAGGCCAGCCCGGTCATCCGACCCTTGTGGCGCTTGCGATACTTCACGCGCTTGGGCATCAACATGGGACACCTCCCTCAGTATTCAATCAAGGCTGTATTCAATCAAGGCTGTATTCAATCGAGGCTGTATTCAATCGAGGCTGTACTCAATCGAGGCCTCTTCGATCAACGCTGCGTGATCAGCCATCGAACGACTACAGCCTGATCAGGCAGTCTCGCCTGTGACGAACTCGCCCTTGAAGATCCAGACCTTGACGCCGATGACGCCATATGTTGTCTTGGCTTCAGCGAGCCCGAAGTCGACGTTGGCGCGCAGCGTATGCAGGGGCACGCGCCCCTCGCGATACCACTCCCGCCGAGACATCTCAGAACCACCGAGCCGACCCGCGCACATCACCTTGATGCCCTTGGCGCCAGCGCGACGCGCCTGGGTGACCGCCTTCTTCATCGCGCGCCGGAACGAGACACGCTTGACGAGCTGCGCGGCGATGTTCTCGGCCACGAGCTGCGCGTCGGTCTCGACCTTGCGGACCTCGATGATGTTGAGGAACAGCTCGGTGTTGCTCATCTTGCGGAGGTCGGCCCGGAGCGCGTCCAGACCGCTGGCCCGCTTACCGATGATGATACCCGGCTTGGCAGCGTGGACGTAGATCTTGGCCTTGTTGGCCGCGCGCTCCACCGACACCCTGCTGATCCCGGCGTGGTAGAGCTTCTTCTTGAGGAACCGGCGGATCTGCAGATCTTCATGCAGGAAGCGCTGGTAGTCCTTGCCCGCGTACCACTTCGACTCCCAATCCCGGGTGATGCCGACGCGGAAACCTACGGGGTGAACCTTCTGGCCCATGATCAATCCTGGGTGACGTCGAGGACGACGGTGATGTGGCTGGTGCGCTTGAGGACCTTGGTGGCCATCCCGCGTGCCCGCGGCCGGAAGCGGCGGAGGGTCGGTCCCTGATCGACGGTGATCTTCGAGATGACCAACTCATCGATGTCCAGACGTTGATCGTCCTGCTCGGCCTTGAACTCGGCGTTGGCGACCGCAGACTCGATGAGCTGCTTGATCATGCCCGCGGACTTCTTCCGCGTGAACGCGAGAATCTCCAGAGCGTCGCCGACGTCTTTGCCGCGAACGAGATTGGCCGCCAGGCGTGCCTTTCTCGGAGAGATTCGAGCCTGTCTCAGAACAGCTCTTGACTGCATGTTCGTTTCCTCCAACCGCGAGGACTGCCGCCCCCGGGGCGTTCCGTCAGCGCGCGCGCGACTTCTTGTCGGACGCGTGCCCGTAGAACGTGCGGGTGGGCGAGAATTCCCCGAGCTTGTGACCGACCATATCTTCAGTCACGTAGACGGGAACGAACTTCTTACCGTTGTGAACCGCGAACGTCAAACCGACGAACTCGGGCAGGATGGTCGAACGCCGACTCCAGGTCCGGATGACCTGACGGCTGTTGCCCTCGCGGGCGCCTGCGGCCTTCCCGAGCAGATGCTGATCGACGAAGGGTCCCTTCTTGACTGAACGCGCCATGTTGCCTTTCCTGTTGCTTAGCCGTCACGCCGCTTGACGATGAGCTTGCTGGAGGGCTTGCGACGTGAGCGAGTCTTGTAGCCCTTCGTCGGCTTGCCCCACGGGGTGACCGGATGACGCCCCTTGGCCCGGCCCTCACCACCGCCGTGCGGGTGGTCGATCGGGTTCATCGCGGTGCCGCGAACCTTGGGACGACGCCCCAGCCAGCGGCTGCGACCAGCCTTTCCGATGTTCTGGTTTTCGTGGTCGGTGTTGCCTACCTGACCGATGGTCGCCCGGCAGCGCCGATGCACCTGCCGAAGCTCGCCGCTGGGCAGCCGAAGCAGGACACGCTCGCCCTCCTTCGCCATGAGCTGTGCGTAGGAGCCCGCCGACCGACAGAGCTGTCCGCCCTTGCCGATGTGCATCTCGATGTTGTGCACCCAGGTGCCCAGCGGAACGGCCTGCAGCGTCATGGCGTTGCCGGGCTGGATGTCGGCCTTGTCGCTGGAGACGATCTCGCTGCCCACGCTCACGCCCAGGGGCGCGAGGATGTAGCGCTTCTCGCCGTCGGCGTAGTGCACCAGTGCGATGCGCGCGCTGCGGTTCGGATCGTACTCGATGGATGCGATCTTCCCCGGCACCTCGAGCTTGTCACGCTTGAAGTCGATCACGCGATAGCGGCGCTTGTGACCACCACCCCGCCGACGCATCGTGATGCGACCGCGGTTGTTGCGACCACCCGACCGCTTCTTGCTGCCCAGGAGCTTCCGTTCGGGCTTGTCGCGCGTGATCTCCGCAAAGTCGGAGCTGCTCATGTTGCGACGAGACGGCGTGGTGGGATTGAATTTTCGGGTGCCCATGATCGGCCTCCGGAACTGCGACGCGTCTAGGCGCCGTACAGGTCGATGGTCTCGCCCTCGGCGAGCTTGATGTAGGCCTTCTTCCAGTTTGAGCGCTTGCCCATATGGCGACCGAAGCGCTTGGCCTTGCCGCGCACGACGACGGTGCGAACGTCAGCGACCTTTACGCCGAAGATCGTCTCGACGGCGGACTTGATCTGGAGCTTGTTGGCGCGCAGACCGACCTCGAAGCCGAAGGTGTTCTCAGAGGCCATCAGGCCGCTGGTCTTCTCGGTGACGAGTGGACGAAGGAGGATGTCGTGAAGCTCAGCCATCACAACCTCGATGTTGCAGACGGGACCCACAGCGAGCGGCTGGAGTCGGGGTCGAAGGTGGATTCTGGTGCAGTCTGACCGAGGAGGTTGTCGCAGCGTTACGGTGACGAGGGAGGTCAAGCCGGGAGCCGCATGCGGCGCTGAATCCAGACGCGCAGTAGGGGAACGGCTGTAACATCGAGGTCAAGCTCCCAGTCGCTCGGCGAGGCGCGTCGCCGCGGCCTGCGTCATCGCCAGGTTTCCGTGCCGAAGGATGTCGTAGACGTTCACGCCCTCGACGGGGAGCACGGTGACACCCGGGATGTTCCGGGCGGAGCGGAGGACGGACTCGTCATGCACGGACAGCACGAGCAGGAGGTCCTTCATCTCGAAGCGCTGCATGATCGCCACGAACGCGCGGGTCTTGGCCTCTCCCACTACGAAGTCGTCGAACACCGTAAGCGCTGACTCGGAGCAGCGCTTCGAGAGCGCGCCACGGAGCGCTGCGCGCCGCACCTTCTTGGGCAGCTTGTGGGCATGGGAGCGGTTGTGAGGACCGTGCACCACGCCGCCGCCGCGCCACTGCGGGGCGCGAGTGGTGCCCTGGCGAGCGCGACCCGTTCCCTTCTGCCGAAACGGCTTGCGGCCGCCGCCACGAATCTCGGCCCGGCCTTTCACCTTGTGAGAACCACCGCGCGCGCGGGCCCGCTGATAGCGGACGACGGCGTGGAACAGGTGTGGCTTGACCTTGCTGCCGAACACGACCTCATCGAGGTCCATCGTGCCGACAGTGTCGCCAGTGGTGTTGACTACATCCACGGTGGGCATGGCTGCCTCCGATGGGTCAGGGGATGCCCGCGTCAGAGACCCGGGATCGCAGCATCGATCCCAACAGGTCCGATGATACGGGTCAGGTAGACTTGATCTCGACGTGAACACCCGCCGAGAGATCGAGCTTCATCAGCGCATCGACCGTCGCCTGGGTTGGCTCCAGGATGTCGAGCAGTCGGTGGTGAGTCCGACGCTCGAACTGTTCGCGCGACTTCTTGTCGACGTGGGGGCCCCGGAGGACCGTCCAGCGACTGATGGTGGTGGGGAGGGGAAACGGCCCACGAACCAGGACCCCGGTTCGCTTGGCGGTCTCGACGATCTCGCCGGCCGAACGATCGAGCAGCTTGTGATCGTACGCCTTGAGCCGAATCCGGATTTTATGGGTGCTGGCCATTTCCGTTTGCCTTTCTCACTCGATGATGCTTGAGACGACACCCGCACCGACGGTCCTTCCGCCTTCGCGGAT
>CAYXGP010000088.1:16350-30145 GCA_964464515.1 uncultured Enterobacterales bacterium | reverse complement strand
CTGCGACGACACCAACCCCGCAGTCCATCCTGCTGCTGAAGAGCACTGTGATGGCGTTGACGAAGACTGTGACGGCACGCCTGACGACGACGCTGTAGATGCCCCCGCCTGGTATGCCGATGAGGATGGGGATGGGTTTGGGGCAGGAGTCGGAGTCCCCTCTTGTGAACAACCACTGGATCACGTTGCTGACAACACAGACTGTGACGACACCAACGCCGGGGCCTACCCGGGGGCCAATGAAGTTGAATACGACGGGCTGGATAATGACTGCATAGACGGAGATCTGAACGACGTCGATGGCGACGGTTACGTTGCCGAGGATGCCGGGGGCGTAGACTGCGACGATCGCGATGATGGTATCCACCCCGATGCGGAGGAGACCTGGGAGAATGGAGCCACAGATAACAACTGTGATGGAAGCCTCGGGGCAGCAACACTAGAGTATGCAGCTGAAGTATGGACCGGTGAAAGCGCAGGTGATAATGCAGGACGGCGAGTCAGTGCACTCGGAGACATCGATAGCGATGGACTTGCTGAATTCGTCGTGTCCGCCCCGTACCAATCACTTCTCTCAGCCTATGGTGGCGCCATATATATTGTGTACGGCAAGGAACCTGCAGATCTCCAGACTGAGGGCGTAGTCCGCTCGGAGAGCAGCACATGGGTGTTTGGTTCGGACTTGGATGGTGGAATCGACGTCAACGGAGATTCTATCCCGGATCTATTGGTGTCAGCGACGGGGGCATACAATACGGCAGGCGCTGCTTGGCTGATATCGGGTTCAGATCTTCCTACCGAAGGCGAGGAAGTGCAGCTGTTCGATGTAGCCATTTCCGAAGTACAAGGCGTGGACAGCGAAGACTTCGCAGGTTCTTCAGTGGCTTTTGTTGGTGATATCAATGGAGATGGTATCATCGATAGCGCTGTGGGAGCCCCCTTCGCCGATGGGAGCAAGATGCTCAACAGCGGTTTAGTCGGGATCTGGTCTGGTGTTCCGGACGGGAACATCACTGGAGCAGACATCACTATTGAGGGCTACTACAGCGAGGCAGGAATCGGCAGCGTCATAGGACCTTCCGGGGACCAGAACGATGATGGATACGATGATTTCATGTTGTCCTTTGGAACTGGAGAGATTGTCCAGGTTGTGCCCGGAGGAACTCAGCCGGAGATTTCTACAGAGACAGGCCCCATCACACGTGTATACTCCGAAAATGGAGTAGAGTCTCACATTCCCCAGATGATCGGAGACGTTGATAGTGATGGACACACAGATCTCGCCGTAACATTCAACAACAAGTTTTTCTGCATTTACACCTCTCTCGCCCTAAACCCAACAAACACCGATGAGGCCCCGCACTTTTCTACACCCATCGATGGGGATGACTCATACATATTCTCCATGACAGACCTCGGGGACATCGACCACGACGGGTTGGATGACACATTCATTGGGGCAAATTACTACGAGCCCAGCGGAAGTGCTGAAGGGATCATCTTGTTGGGTTCACATATTACCCCAGGGGGCACCATCCCGTTTTCAAAGTTCGAACTAAGAGCCCACTCTCAGCGAACAGACTCCAAGTTCGGATATCGCGCAGCGGTTGTAGATTACCAACCCGAAACTGGTGAGAGGGCACTGATTCTGGGAGGTCCCAACGATATCCAAGCAGGAAAAGACGCGGGGGCTGTCGCATGGATTCCGGTCCCGCATTAGGCCGATCCAAGAAAAGCAATCTCCCCCCTCGACGCGGATGCCCTTCGTCCACTGGCGTGCGACGCTCTCGAAGTATCCAGATACGACTTTGAGCGCCGCAAGCCAGTGGACTCGCATGCCGATCATGGGAGACTTCTTTCCCTGGAGCGGCCTTAGCCCACGACTACCACTATCTCCCAGTCTCCGAACGCCAAAGCAACGCGTACACTCTACCGCCGGAACTCGTCAATGACCGGTTCCCTCCCTCTTCATGCGCAAATTCGATTTCGATGCGAAACTCCCCTGCAGCGGTAGCGAACATACTCGGCACCAAGGTCGTTCCAAAATCCAAACGATGCTCAGGCCTCAGTTCCTTCCCATGGAGAAAAACCGAGGATACCAAGCTACCTTCCTTTGTCCTGACTCTTACGACAATTCCGTCCACATGAACGTGCTTGGCAGTCAGGAGCAGTGAATAGCTACGTAGTTCATCACCTCCGATTGGCCGGCTAACCAATGCGCCAGACTGAGGCAACTCTGCGCCCAGCTCTGGACTGATATCAGTCCAACCAATCACAGGTCGAAAGTCGAGAGATTGTCGGCCGAGCAATGCCCAACTCGATCGGGGCGCCGTGCGAATGGCCTCATCCATAATCTGATATGCCCGCTCCAGTTGTCCCTCGTTTGCTTCCAACAGAGCCCATTGCCACTTCAACCAACCCTGAGCAGGAAACGTCTCCGAGAGGTCTGCCCACCGGCTGATGGCGAGAGAGGCATCCTCTCCAAGCTCATCCCGGCAACAATACCGGATAGATGACCATTGGTCTACTAATCCATCACAATGACGATATATTTCCGCGAGAGGACTCTGCAACAGGGGCGGCTCCCCTCCCCCCCACATAACTGTTCGAATACACACACTCCCATGCTCCGGGTTTGTCAGCCGTTCCAACCTTCGGCCACGGGCGTCAGTGTCGTTATATGCCCGAACACGGGCGGTATCGGGATCGGTAAGACCTGTAAGATCGGACACCCCAACTCCTGGTATGTGCCCGACCATACCAATATCCGTGCTGTATATAGACTTCCCGGGCGGGATTCTAGGCACTAAGTAGGCAAGATCAGACTTCAGCGTAGTGAGCACATCCAACCGTGTAACTCCGGGGGCATACACTCTCCAGATAGGTCGTTTGTCCAGTCGTCCAGCATCACCAACGGGGCTACTCAAGAGCATTCCCGCAACGGCAAACAGGGCAGCCCCCACCATAACGGGCTTCCATCGGCGAACCACAATGGAGCCTTCGTGCGGCGTGAGTTTCGCGAGGACAGCTATCGAACAGGCCATTCCGGGCCAAGTCAGCCGCCCATGTCCCATCCAGTCCCCACCGATCTGGATCAAAACCAAACACTGGATCAGTGCTGGAGTGATAGACACCAATAGGGGCTTCCAACCATGTCCTCTCCTTGACAGCAGAAGAACAACGAGAACCCCCAACCAAGTTGCCAAGTCCACCCCTGATTGGCGCAGCCCACTCCATATAGAGTGTCCGTCGAGCGCCTTCACCATGGTCGGAGCAGGCAATACCGAGTCAAACCAGATGACCCTCAAAGAGTGGTAGACAAGCAAAAACACAACACAAGTGTAGACTTGCAGATGAGTCTGTCGCTTTCCACTGCGCCACCATATCAATAGCGAGATGAGGAGGTGGATGAGTCCCTCAGTCCTCAATAGAGCAGATATCACGAACGCAGATAAACCCAGCCAATTGTAGTTTTTCTCTGACAGGCTCCTCCACCCAACGGCGAGCGACAGAGTATACGCCGCTGACTCCATTCCCATAGCGCCCCAATAGGTAAGCGGATCCGATACAGCAAGGCCCAAAAGGGCAAAGACCCCGACGGGATCTGGGCGACGAGGAGTCACAAGGGCGAGAATGGCCACAACACAGGCAACAGAAATGGCCTGGAGAAACACAGAGGGGTCCACCCCTATGGCGATAGGGATCATACCGACTACCATCCAGAGAGCATTGCTGTACCCCTCTACAATGGCGCCATTGGTCCATCCAAGCACTCCAGTTTCCCACCACGTACGAGAAAAACCTAGAGTAATGAACACATCATCGACTTGATTGTACCAATTAGGCAGGCCTAGGAGAAGAAAGACACCAACAGCTGCCCCCCATGCTACGATCCAACGATGTGTTCGTCTGTGGTCGTTCAACTCCGCCCCACCAATTCAGGTTCCAGGCCCAACGGACTATATTATCCGACTCAACAGGAAACCTTGAGAGATGTGCCTCCGCGCCTACATCCCCCCCTTGGTAGCCTGCTGCAGCGCCTCAATACTCCGGACAATGGCCGGCACCGAAGGCGTCCCCCGATTGGCCAACCGAATCTTACGCTGCGGATTGATCAGGTAGACCGTCCGAATGATCTTGACCGTAAACGGAATCGGCAACGTGGCCCGGAACCGACGGGCGACGGCTCCGCCCCGGTCGGTCAAAACCGGAAACTCGAACCCGAACTTCTCAGCAAAGGCCCGATGGCTCTCGGCCTCGGCCGGATTGATGGCGTAGACCTCGCACTTGAGCTCCTTGAGCCGGGCGCGGTGCTCCTGGAACTCCTGGAGCTGGGCCGTACACCCGGGCGTGTCGTCTCCCGGGTAGAAGACCATGATCGACCACTGCTTCCGGAGCCGGAACCAGTCCCCGGTGTAGTGCTGGAGGTGCCACTCCGGGGCGGTCTCGCCTTCAGGCAGGAGGTCGGGGTAGAGCCGGTCCTTGGCGAGGTCTTTGATTGGATCGGGAATACGCGAAGTGAAAGAGTGGAGCGACGGCATCATTTCTCCCGAAGGGACTGGAGTGTGAGCCCGCGGCACCGGCGGACGAGCGGGGCGCTGCGGGGCAGCCACGGCACGAGGGCAGGACCGAGGATGAGTTTCCGGCGGGCGAGATCGGCGGGTGACTTCGACCCGGTCAGCAGGAGGGCGAGTCGGATCTCGGCGATGACCTGCTGGGCGCGATCGAGCACGGCGTCGCGCCCGCCAGCGGCGTGGGCCTGGAGGAACGGCCGGGCGATCCCACCGCAGCGGGCGCCGAGCGCGACGGCCCGGGCGATGTCGAGTCCAGTGGTGATTCCACCGGTGGCGCAGACCCCGAGCTTGAGCCCGGAGAGCTGGATGACTGAGGCGGCCGTGGGGATCCCCCAATCCCAGAAGGTCTGGCCCAGCGGCTGAGCGGCGCCGGCCCGGTGGGTCTCGACCCCGACCCAGCTCGTGCCGCCAGCCCCGCTGGTGTCGACCCACCGAACCCCGGCCTTGGCCAACCGGCGGCCGACCGACCTCGACAGCCCGGACCCGGTCTCCTTGACGACGACCGGGACCGAGAGCTCGGCGACCAGCCGGCGGATGGCGCCGAGGCAGCCGCGGAAGTCGGTGTCGCCTCCGGGCTGGACGACCTCCATGGCCGGGTTGAGGTGAATGCAAAGGGCGTCGGCCCCGGAATTGGCGACCAGATCGGAGATCTGAGCCGAGCTGCTGTCGCGGGCCTGGACGGCCCCGATGTTGCCGAGCACGAGGGCGGTCGGCGCGACGTCGCGGACCTGGTAGCCGGGGGAGTCGGCCCGGCTCAACAGGGGACGCTGCGAGCCGAACGCGAACCCGATCCCGAGCTCCTCGGCGACGGAGGCAAGATCGCGGTTGATGGCCTCGGCCCGGTCGGTGCCGCCGGTCATGGCGGCGATGATCAGAGGGGCCTGCAGCCGCTTGTCGGCGAAGACGACCGAGAGATCGATCTCATCCAGCGAGAGCTCGGGGAGGGCGTCGTGGAGCAGGCCGACCTGATCGAGCAGGTTGGTCTTGGCCCGGAAGCCGACGTCTCCGTCGATGCAGAGGTCGAGGTGATCGGCCTTGCGCGCAGAGATGGAAGGGGCATCAGGCATCGGGTGCTCGTCGGGGGATTGGGGGACTAACCCACCTGAGCCATCCCACGGTCTCAATGCCCGCCACCGTAGACGAGGAACGCGGCGCCGCTGTCGGGGTCATCCACTACCCGTGCACCACCACATGCCCGCACCGCGATCGGCGTGAGCCCTTCCCGTCCGCATGCAGCCTCGAACGCCTGCTGTGCATCTGCATCGTAGAAGACAGCGACAGCGCTGTCACCGCCGCCGGCTCCCGACGGCTTGCCGGCCCCCCCGTGTGCTCGTGCCAGATCCCGCACGCGGATCAGCTCGGGGGTCAGGTAGCCGACGTCAGGCCCCTCCAGCCCGGCGCGCCGGGCCATGTCCTCGAGGAGCGCGCCGGCCTCGGCCAGGACCCGGACGGGATCGGACGCGAAGCCGTCCACCAGGACGGCGCTCTGGTCGGTGAACGCCTGTCGATCCCGCCACGCGCGGTACGCCGCCACCCGCGGGCTGGTCTTCGCCGAGCGGCCGGTCCAGATCACAGACGGAACCACAGCGGGAAGCGACGCGCAGACACCCTGCTGAAAGCGCAGCATGCCGCCGTGGATGCTGGCGGCGACGTCGATCCCGGAGCCGCCGCCCTGGACCGTGTGGTGAATGGCGAGCGCGTCGGTCGCGGGACGCCCCGAAGCCACGCACGCCGCGACGCATGCCGCCGCCGACCCACCGAAGCCCGGCTTTCCCGGTCCCGGCACCGGGTTCCAGTCCGAGAAGACAAACCGCCCCCGCCGGCCTTCCAGCGCCGGACGCACGAAGCGATCGTCTCCCCGAGGCGTCTCGATTCGCAGCGTGCTGTCGGGCCACACCTGACACATCACGCCCCGGTCGATCGCCAACACCACGGCCGGGGCGCCGTCCAGCACCGCGTACTCGCCCACGAGGACCAGCTTTCCCGGGGAGATCACCGCGCGGGGAGCGGTCATCCGACCAGCCCGGCGTCGCCCCCCACGCCCAGCACCACCACCCGCTCGGTCACCTCCCGCAGGGCGTGGGCCACGCGCTCGGCGTCCGCTGCGAGGCAGAGCACCTTGAGGTTGGGGCCGGCGTCGGATGTGTGCCATGCAGAGACGCCAGCGGCGCGTAATCGCTCCACCCGGTCCATCGCCGCGAGCGTGCCGGGCGCCCAGTACCGCAGCGGGGGATCGGCGCCGAGCATCGTCGCATGCATCCCCTGGGTAGAGCGCTCCATCACGGCGCCCAGCGCCTCCAGATCGCGACTCTGCACAGCGCGACACCCGACCCGGACGTTGTCTTCAGCCGCAGCCGCCCAGGGAGCGAACAGCGGAGACGTGCGCTGCGTGCGCAGCATCCCGGCCGTCGAGCCCACCGCCTTGGGTCCCGACGCGACCAACGCGACGACCACGGAGAGCTCCCAATGCTGACGCGGCGCGATGGGAACGCCGTGGCTGTCTTCGCCGTCTGTGCGCTCCCCTCTCGGCCAACGCACCCAGCCCCCCCACAGGCTCCTGCACGCCGATCCCGAACCCTGTCGCGCCAGGCGACTCAGCGCTGTTGGATCGGCGGACCTCCCCGCGGCGGCGCAGGCGGCCAGAGCCAACGCGGCGAACCCCGAAGACGACGAGGCCAACCCAGCAGCGGTCGGGAAGTTGTTCTCTGTCTCCACCGCGCAGCGCGGGCGCGCGGGATCGACGCGATCGAGAAACGCGCTCACCCGCTCGGCGGCTCTCCCCGTCACCTGCCGGCCGTCCAGCACGACGTGGTCTGTCGAGGCCCCCCAGGTGACCGTCGTGCGCGTACAGAAGGTGTCCAGCGTCACCGACAGCGAAGACACCGCCGGCAGGTTGAGCGCGAGATCGCGCTTGCCCCAGTACTTGACCACCGCGATGTTGGGGTGGGCGACCGCCGTGGCCTGGCTCACCATGCGGGGGCGATCAGAGCTGAAACGCGGTGACGACGCCCAGGTACGGCAGCGTGTGCAGCCCGCCTTCGAGGCGGAGGGTCACGCGATCCACCACCGTGATCTGCGGCCCGAGCACCACGCTGATCACCGGAAGGACCCGGGGGATGTCCCAGGTCTCGTCCGGCTCGGCGTCGGGATCTACCTCCAGACGCTCCCAGGCGGGGATGAGCTCACCGTTCGGCGCCACCCCGGTGTCCCAGTTCTCGATCTCTCCGACGAAGAACATCAGCCCGATGCCGCCGCCCGCCAGGAAGTCCACGTCGACGTCGTCGCTGTCGAGGATGACGAACCGGTGGGCGAAGGCCCCCGCGATGTCGGTGATGCCGAACCCGTTGGTGCGGATCCAGTCGCCGTCGAAGTAGTCGGGCGGCTCCTCGCGATCGTCGAAGTACCCCTCCTCGATGGTGGACCCCACCCAGCCGGCGGACAGGATGATGTCCATCTTGGGCTGGTGGAACGTCACGTCGAGCCCGAAGCCGTGCCCACGGATGGGTGGGCGCTCCGGCATCTCGTCGAATTCGGTGCCGTCGTGGAGCCAGCGATCGGCCAGCCAGTCCGGGCCGGCGATGTAGCGGTAGCGGGCCCCGACCCCGAGATCGGGCGCCGCGTGAGCGGAGAGGGACAGGAGAAGTGTCAGCATGAGAGCGGCTCTATCCCCCGACGGGGTGCAGGCCCACCTCGAAGGCAGACACACCGGCCGCCTCTGCCGCGCGCAGCACCGGGGTCGGGTCTGGAGCCAGCGCCAGCACCACCCCGCCGCCGCCGGCGCCGGAGAGCTTCGCGCCCAGCCCCCCCGCACCCAGCGACAGCTCCACCAGAGCATCCAGGGTGGGTGTACTCACGCCCAGCCGCGTCAGCAGGCGGTGCCCCCGGGTGAGGAGCGGCCCGAGCGCAGCCAGGGGCCCATCGAGCGCACCGATCGTCTCGGCCGTGAGCGCCCCGATCTCGGACAATACGGGAGCCAGCTCCCTGCTGCGGGCGCGGACCCGTCCGACCAGCGCGGCGGTGTCGCCCGCCGTCCCGGAGTCGAGGATCACCAGCGGGAGGGCCCGCAGCGTCAGGGGCTCGATGATCGGCGCGCCCTCGCTGCGTCGGTAGATCACCGCGCCGCCCCGCGCGCTCACGGCGTGATCGAGGCCGGACGGGTCGCCGTGGAACACCCGCTCCATCGCGAACGCCCCGGCGTGGCACTCCGCAAACGACAGCGCGCGCCCTTCAAGCTGGGCCAGCGCCCGCACGGTCGCCACCGCCAGCGCAGCGGACGAACCCAGCCCCCGGCCGACCGGCAGGTCGCTGTCGATGGAGACACCCACCCCGTCTGGGGGGAGCACCGCGGCCAGCGCGCGGGCCAGCCGGGGGTCCGCCGACGCCGCGCCGCTCGGGCCGGGACGCCGCGACAGCCGCACCGTAGTGCCACGGGTGATCGCCATCGCCACGGCCGGGTGACCGTAAACCACGGCGTGCTCGCCGCTCAGGATGAGCTTTCCGGGGGCGAACCCGCTGGCCGTCACGCGCACGTCTGTCCCTGCATCGGGCTCTTCAACCGGAGCTGTTTCGGAGCTCGGCCAGAACCTCGCCGGCCCGCGTGACCGACCACTCGCCGCACGCGCGGAGCGACTCCACGACCGCGCCCACCTCATCACCGCAGGCGCCGGCCTGCACCGCGAGGTTTCGCCCGTGCATCCGCATGTGCCCCTGCTGGATCCCCTCGGTGGTCAGCGCGCGAAGCGCCGCGAGGTTCTGCGCCAGCCCCACCGCGGCCATGATCGCCGACAGCTCGCGGGCCCGGGGATCTCCCAGGATCTTCAGGTTCGCGACCACGGTTGGGTGGTTGCGGACGATGCCCACCGTTCCCACCTGGAGCGGGAGCTCGATCGACCCGCAGAGCGCGCCGCCCGCGTCGACCGTCCACCGCGACAGCGAGCGGTACGCGCCGTCGCGCGCTGCCCAGGCATGCGCGCCGGCCTCGATCGCCCGCCAGTCGTTGCCGGTCGCCAGCGCGACGGCGTCGATGCCGTTCATGATGCCCTTGTTGTGCGTGGCCGCCCGCCAGGGATCGGCCCAGGCGAACCGGTACGCGCTGGCGATGCCCGCGATCACGCCCTCCGGATCCGGCCCGTCGAAGACCTCAGGTGGCAGCCGACACGACGCCCGCGCCAGCCGCTGCGACGCGAGGTTGCTCAGGATGCGCAGGCCCACCCGGCCGCCGGAGGCGTCGGCCACCGCCGGGGCCAGTGCCTCTGCCACGGTGTTCACCATGTTGGCGCCCATCGCGTCGACGCAGTCCAGGTGGAAGTGCAGGACGATCATGTCCTCGGGGGGCTCGCCGGGCTCGTCGTAGCGAACCCGCCGCACCTCCATGTCGCGAAGGCCGCCGCCGCGCGCCACCAGCCGCGGGTGGATCCCCCGCGCCATCTGACGAAGGCGGGGAATGGCCGCCCGGAGCCGCTCCGCGCCAGCCGCCGGATCGGACAGCCCGATCACCTGGAGCTGGCCGATCATCACCGCGTCGTCGCACGACGCCGAGAACCCGCCGGCCCGCCGCACCAGTCGCGCCATGTTGGAGACGGCCGCCACCACCGACGGCTCCTCCACCACCATCGGCACGACCCGATCGCGGCGATTGATCTGGAAGTTCACCCCGACGGCCAGCGGCAGCCCGAAGGTGCCCACCACGTTCTCGACCATCAGGTCGGCCCGCTCCAGGCTGAGCGCCGCGGCGTCGAGGGCGGCGACGTCCTGGGCCTCCAGCGCGAGCAGCCGGCGGATGAGGCCCCGACGCTGCGCCGGCGGCAGCTTGTAGAAGCCGGGGATGCGGCTGGAGCCGTCCTCCACCATCAGATTCCGTCCTGCAGCGCGCCCTTGTAGAACCCGTCCAGCACATCCGCGTAGGTCTCCTCGACCTTCTTGCGCTTCATCTTCATCGACGGCGTGAGCAGGCCGCTCTCGACCGTCCAGTCCTCGGGCAGGATCGCGAACCGCTTGATGGTCTCGTAGCGGGCGAGGCCTTTGTTGAGCGCGTCGATGGCGGTCTGGATCTCCGCGACCATATCGGGGTCTTCTGCCAGCGCCGCCGCGGAGCGCGCGCCGCGACCGCGGTCGTTCGCCCACTTCTCTGCCCGCTCCTCGTCCAGCGTGATGAGCGCGCTGCAGAAGTTGCGGCGGTTGCCGTGCACCAGCACCTGACTGATCAGCGCCGACTTCGTCTTCAGCCGCCCCTCGAGCTCCTGCGGGGCGACGTACTTTCCGCCGGAGGTCTTGATGAGGTCCTTCTTGCGATCGGTGATCTTGAGGAACCCGTCAGCGTCGATCTCGCCGATGTCGCCGGTGCGCAGCCAGCCGTCGCCCGTGAGGGTCTCGGCGGTCTTGTCGGGCAGGTTGTGGTAGCCGCGCATGATGCCGCGGCTCTTGAGCAGGATCTCGCCGTCCGCCTCGGCGATCTGCACCTCCACCCCCGGCAGGCCCAGGCCCACGGTGCCAAACTTGAAGCGGTCGGGCCGGCACACGAAGCTGGCCGCGCTGGACTCGGTGAGCCCGTAGCCCTCCAGGATGAGGATGCCGGCGGCGTGGAAGAACTCGGCGATCTCCCGCGACAGCGGCGCGCTGCCGGAGATGAAGAAACGCATGCGCCCGCCGAACAGCGCCGACAGCTTGCGGAACACCAGACGGTTGGCGATGGCGTACTGCAGCGCCAGCGCGCCGGTGGGACGCTGACCGCGTTGCTTGAGCTGCGAGCACTTGCGTCCAACGCCCAGCGACCACGTGAAGATACGCCACTTGAGCGCGCCGCCCTCCTTCGCGCCCGTGACCACCTTGTTGTAGACCTTCTCGAAGATGCGCGGCACCGCCGCGACGAAGGTGGGCTGGACGACGGCCAGGTTGGGTACGATGCGGTCGATGCGGCCGTCGATGGCTGTGGGGATCCCCAGCCGGATGACCGCCGCCTCCAGCACCTTTCCGAACGAGTGCGACAGCGGCAGCCACAGAAACTGCTTGTCGGCCGGGGTGAGGAAGCCCATGCGATCCATGGCCTCGGCCTCGAAGACCCAGCAGTCGTGCGTGAGCTCCACGCCCTTGGAGCGCCCGGTGGTGCCAGACGTGTAGATGAGCGTCGCAAGGTGGTCGGGCTGCACAGCCTCGACGCCCGCCTCGTACGCCCCGGGGTTCTCCTCCATCCAGGCGCGGCCGGCCTCCATCAGCTGATCGAGGCGGATGACCCAGCCGTCGTCGCTGGCGCGGCCGTCGACGGTGATCACACGCGTGACGCCGGGGATGCTCTCACGGATCCCGGAGAGCTTGTCGACCTGCTCATCGCTCTCGGCGAAGATGAAGCGCGCTGCAGAGTCGGTGATTATGTGCTCGCACTCCTCCGCGGTGCACGACGGGTAGATCGTGGACGTGGCCCCCGCCGCGCAGAGGATCCCCAGGTCGATCAGCACCCATTCGTGGCGGGTGGAGCAGAGGATGGCGCAGCGCTCCTCGGGCTGCAGCCCCTGGCTCCGCAGGCCGCATGCGATCTGCCGCACCCGATCGCCGACGTCGGCCCAGCGCAGCGTCTGCCACTGCTCGGAGTCGTCGGGGTAGTACAGCGCGTCGGAGTCTGGCGTGGACGTCACGCGGTGGAGGAACATCTCCGGAACGGAACGAAACGACGCCATCCTGCCCTCCCCTGGCTGCACTTCCATCGTAGGAAGGGCCCCTCCCCCTAACGAGTTGCCATCCGGTCGGAGAGACCGTCCGGCAGGCGCACCAGCTTGCCGTCGCGATCGATGGTCACCAGGTGGACCGTCCCTCGCACCAGCGGGTGCCGCTCGTCTCCCCGCCAGACCTGCTGGTCGAACACCACGCGCCAGGCGTTCTCGATCTGCCACGTCGTGCGGATGTCCAGCCGATCTCCGTGGCGGGCAGACGCGCGAAACGTCAGCTCGGCCTTGTAGACCGAGAACCCCACGCTGTCCTCGTCCCACATCCGCCGCAGCTCATCGACGCCGATCAGGTGCTCCCGGGCACGCTCGAAGTACTTGAGATAATTGGCGTGGTACACGACACCGGAGAAGTCGGTGTCCTCGTAGTAGATCGTCACCTCGTGGTGGTGCATCGGGGTCCCCGGAGCTGAGAGCAGGCTGTGCTGAACCTCGCCGCGCCGACATCACCCGACTGGGCGAGCCGCGCAATCTCTTCGCTGGACGTCATCCTCCTCGATCACGCCCACTGCGAGAAGAAGGCGGCGTCCACCGCCCTCGGTCTGGTCTTCCGCTATACCCACCACGGCGCGCTGGTGCGTCCCCTGTCCGAGCTGGCGCGCGAAGAGCTGCGTCACTTCGAGCTGATGCTCGACGTGCTCTCGGCCCGCTCCATCCCCTTCATCCGATTGCGCCCGTCGGCCTACGCCGGCAGGCTGATGGCAGAGGTGCGCCCCCGCGAGCCCGACCGCCTGCTGGATACCCTGCTGTGCTGCGCGCTGATCGAGGCGCGGAGCTGCGAGCGCATGCGCCTGCTCTCGGAGGGTCTGGAGGAGCGCGGCGACGACCTGGCGCGGGTCTACCGCGGCCTGCTGGCGAGCGAGGCGCGGCACCACACCACCTACGTCGATCTGGCTGGCGCGATCGTCGGCGTCGACGTCACCCGGGAGCGTCTGCGACAGCTCGCACAGCACGAAGCGAGCTTGTTTCTCCCCGATCCCGCCCATCCATCACCGCCCATCCGACTGCACTCCTGATCGAGACCGCCGTGACCCTCCGTTTTTTCTTCGACTTCATCTCGCCCTACGCCTACCTGGCGTGGTGCCGGGTGCATGCCCTGGCGGACACACATGACCGCTGCGTGGAGCCGGTGCCCATCCTGTTCGCGGGGGTGCTCAACGCCTGGGGCCAGCTCGGCCCCGCCGAGATCCCGCCGAAGCGCGTCCACGTGATGAAGGACTGCCTGCGACAGGCCGCGCGCCACGGCGTCACGCTGCGGCCTCCGCCGACGCATCCGTTCAACCCGCTGCTGGCGCTGCGCATCGCCGGGCTGGACATGCCCGCGGATACCCGGCGGAGGCTGATCGACGGGCTCTATGCCGCGGTCTGGGGCTCCCACGGGGGTGGCGTGGAGGACCCGTCGCGGGTGGCGGCTATCGCGGACGCCGCTGGACTCGACGGGGGGGGGGGCGGGGGGGGCGGCGCGCCCCCCCCCCCCCCCCCCCCCCCGCCCCCGCCGCCCCCCCC
>CAYXGP010000088.1:0-16340 GCA_964464515.1 uncultured Enterobacterales bacterium | reverse complement strand
GGCTCGGGCGCCCGGCGGGCCCCGCGCGGGGGGGGCGGCTGGGCCGGCGGCGGGACAGCCCGACGCCAAGGCGCGCCTGCGCGCGTCGACAGAGGCGGCGATCGCCGCGGGGGTGTTCGGCGTGCCCACGACCGACGTGGACGGAGAGCTGTTCTGGGGCTTCGACAGCTTCCCCCACATCGAGCGCTACCTGGCCGGCGACGACCCGGTCGATCCGACCCTCGTCGCGCGCTGGACCGATCTGCCCGCGTCCGCGCAGAGACGTTGAGCCCAACCACGCTGAACCCAGAGACGCTGATGCCCCGCGACTCCCTGTGGATCCCCACGCTGCGCTGTCTGCGCTGCCGCCGCATCCGTCTGCGCTCCGCGCTGCGCGCGTGGCTGTTCCAACCCGTCACCCCCGACGGTGGCCGGGTGTATTTCGAGTGCCGAGACTGCCAGAGATGAGTCGCCCCAGATGGGGCTCATGGGGTGGCCGGGCGCACGACGACGTACCCGCGGCTGCGATCCACAGAGGTGTCCACCGCGCGCATCCCCGCGATCAGCGCGTCGATCGACACCCACGCCGGCGGGTACCGGTACCCGGCGACATCCAGGATCAGCGCAGCGTCGTCCGGTGCGCTGAACGCCGCCAGCGGCGAGATGTGCCCGCCGCCGTCCTGGCCCACGCCGCCTCGGTGATAGTTTGCCAACACAAGAGCGGTGGGGTCGCCCAGCGCTGCGGTCAGATCGGCGCGGAGACGGGCTGCTGGATCGGGCTCGTCGCCAGCGTGGACCGTGATGACCGCCGCGCCGTGCACCTCCAGGAACCCCGCCAGATCGTCCAGGGCCATCCCCCCGAACAGCACCCGCGACGCCGGTCGGACCTTCTCGGTGCGCCGATCGAAGAAGTTCTCCTGCGTGAAGTGCTGGTACGTCGCCACGCCTCGGAAGCCGAAGTCGGGGCCCGGCACGCCCAGGGTGTTCAGGGCGATGACCGCGCTGGCGACCCCGCAGTACGACAGCTTGTCCTGCACCTCCTTGAAGCGCATCAGCTGGAACAGATCGGAGGCGGCGCCAGCGCGCGTGTGCATCGCTGCGCCCTCTGGCGTGCCCAGCGCGACCGGTGCAGGGGCCTGAGCTGTGGGTGCATCGGTGGCCTGAGGCGCGGACCGACCGGCGGCGCAGTCCAGCGTCGACAGGGGCAGCGCAGCGGTGAGGGCCAGGAGATGGAATACTCGGCGCATGATCTTCCCGTTCATGGTCTTGTGGTTGAGCGCCGCCTCCGGACAGGCCGCCGCTCCCCTCCACGGCTACCACCTCGCGCACTTCGAGCACATCTCGGATCCCGAGCGGAGCGCCGAGAACATTCGCCGTCACCTCGCGCTAGCGAAGGAGCGCGGCGTGCCGATCGACGCCTACCTCCATCGCGGCGAGCACCAGGCGGCGTGGCTCGCCGCCCATGCTCCGGACGTGCTGAGCGCCCTGCGCGACCCGAACGTGACGCTGTCCTACCACCCCCACGGGGTGCGGCCGTTCACCGACCTCGCGGCCGCGCTGCACGATCTGCCCTGGGACGAGGCGACGGCGGCGTTCGAGCGTCTGGAGACCTGCGCCGTCGACTACACCACCGCGCAGACCGACTGCAGCAGGCCCGGCGGCGCGCGAGCGACGGCGGAGATCGTGGGCCGCCCCATCGGCGCGGCGGCGTTCGGCGGCGTGGACGCGGTGCCCACCTGGGTCTACACGCGGCGTCTGGGGATCCCCGTGCGCGGCGACAGCAAGTCCCGGATGGCGACCTTCTCGGGGCCGCCGGTGGACGTGTACTGGCACATGGGGGCGCTCGTGATCAGCGTCCCCGCCGACGGGCGGCTGCCTCCCTACGCCCAGGCGCAGCAGGTGGACGCGTTGAGCGCGCTGCGCGGTCCCGCCCCGCGGCTGGTCAGCGTCCTGGCGACGGACAAGGTCGAGCGCCCGGACGCCAACAGGCTGATCGACCAGCGCTACCGGCTCGGCGAGAGCACCCTCGCCCAGGTGCGTCCGCGACCGGGCGAGCTCAGCAAGCCCGGCAAGGTGGCGCGCTACTGGGAGCTGTTCGAGACCGCGCTGCGCGCCGTCGATCGACGCATGGTGCGCGCCACCGACGGGAGCTGGCTGACGAGCGCCGATCTGCTGGAGCGGGTGGTGGGCGCGGCCGAGACCTTCAGCGCGGCGCAGCTTGATCAGGCGGCTGCGGCGGTGCAGACGAGCCTCTCCGGTGTCGAGGTGGAGCTGCCCGATCGCCGGGTCAGCCACGCCGACGTCTACGAGGCCCTGCGGCTCGCCCTGCTGTCCCGGCGCGCCACCGGAGCGCTCCCCGCGAGCGTCACCACCGCCGGCATCCTCGGTCCCATCGGAGAGCCCCTGCGCGGTCCGTGGTCCACGGGCGGGCCCTCCGCGCGTCTCCCGGTTCCGGAGCGCCTGCTGATCGACGCCCTGTCCGCTGCCCCCGCGGACCGCGTGGCCTGGCAGCTCCCCGCAGGTGAGGGGCAGGACCCGCTCTCGCCCGTCGAGCAGCTCGTCGCGATGGCCGCGCTGTACCGGTCGCTCCACGCAGGCCACCCGCTGACGGAGCTCCCGCGGCTGGATCGCGCCCCCTGGCCCGTCCCCGGCGGAGTGCGCGGCGGGCGGCGGACCGATCTGGATCGCTGGGACTGGTACACGCGCCTGCAGTTCTGGACGACCAAGCGGGCCCGCTGGCGCTGACCGCTCGGCTCCACTCACCCAGTCAGCCCGTCCAGTCAGCTCGGCTCATCCAGCGCACCGTGCCGCCCCGCGCCGGTCGCGAACCGGGTGGCTCCCCCCCGCGCCTCGTGGGCCAGCGCCTCCATGCCATGCCGCAGCTCATTGCGCATCGCCTCATCCTCCGACCGTCCGGCCTGCTCCAGCGCGCTGGCGCGATCTCCCCGCAGGCACCGCTGCGGAAATGCAGCGATCTGCCGAGCCAGGGCCTCCGCGGCCTCCCGCGCCTGCCCAGGAGGCACCACCCGGTTGACCAGCCCCATCTCCAGGGCCTCCGCGGCGCCGACGGCGCGGCCCGTGAGGATCAGATCGAGGGCGCGACCCTGGCCGATCAGCCGCGGAAGCCGCACCGTACCGCCGTCGATCAGCGGCACCCCCCAGCGCCGACAGAACACCCCGAGCACCGCGTCGGACTCGGCGACGCGCAGATCGCACCACAGCGCCAGCTCCAGCCCCCCCGCCACGGCGTGACCACAGATCGCCGCGATCACGGGCTTGGTCAGCTTCAGGCGGGTCGGGCCCATCGGACCGTCGCCGTCCGGCTCGACGCGGTTGGGCTCGCCGCGAGCGATGGCCTTGAGATCAGCGCCGGCGCAGAACGTCCCGCCGGCGCCCCACAGCACCGCCGCGTGCGCTGAAGGGTCATCCTCGAACTCCCGGAACGCGTCCGCGAGCGCGGCGGCCGTGGGTCGATCGACCGCGTTGCGGACGTCGGGTCGATCGAGGACGACGGTGGTCACCGGACCGACCCGGACGATATAGACGGACTTCACGATCACCTCGGGGGGAGATGCTGGTTCGACTGCTGCTGGTGGGTGCGGTCGCCTACCTGCTCTACTGGCTCCTCAAGGGCGGCGGCAGCAGGAAGCGTCCGAAGAAGGGGCCGCCCCGTCTGATCGCGCTGGAGCGCTCACCGTACGAGGTGCTGGAGCTGCCTGAGGGGGCTGGTCGGGCGGCGATCGAGGCCGCGCGGGAGCGCCTGCTCCACGAGTATCACCCCGATCGCGTGGCTGAGATGGGCCCGGAGATCCGCGAGACCGCCGCCCGCATGACCCAGCGGGTGAACGAGGCCTATGAAGAGCTGATTCGCCGCCTCGACGCCTCGTCTTGATCAGCGCCGGTCAACTGTCCGGACGGCGCGCTGCGGTGAGATAGGATCTCCGGGAGGAGAGGACCATGCCCGGCTTGCAGCAACGAACCGCCTCCACCACCCCACAGCCCAGCGAGGAGCGGGCCACGCAGTCCAGCGCGGAGCAGGGCAGCCCGGCCACGGAGGGCTCGCCCGAGTGGGCCGCCGAGCTCAACAGCGCGGTGGGCAACGCAGGCGTGGTGGAGATGGTCATCGGCGCCCACGTCGACGAGCAGCAGGCCGCCTCGGAGCTGAAGCTGGATGGCCTGTACGCAGAGGTGCATTCCGAGCACGCCGAGCGGCAGGAGGGCGGCGTCTACCGCGACCTGAGCGAGACCCAGCGCTACGCACTGGGCGAGTTCACCGCGCACTACGAGAAGCACCGCGCCCGCTACGAGAAGGTAGCAGCGCAGACCGACATCCCCGCGCAGCTCGTGGCCGCCATCCACTGGCGCGAGGGCTCCGGCGACTTCAGCACCTACCTGCACCAGGGCGACCCGCTGGGGCGCGCGGCGGTCAACTGGCCGTCCAACATCCCGGTGTTCCACAAGTGGGAGCCGGCGGCCGTGCATGCCCTCCAGATGAAGGACCGCCACCGCGAGGAGCTGGGCATCGACCAGGAGACGCAGGACGGGGCACTGCTGGGCACCTACGCCGAGATGTACAACGGTCTGGGCTACCACAACCGGGGCGTGTCCAGTCCCTACGTCTACGCGGGGACCAGCGCCTACAGCTCGGGCAAGTACGTCGCAGACGGCAAGTACAGCGCGTCCGCCCGCGATCAGCAGCTCGGCGTGATCCCCATGCTGAGCGCCACCGGGGGCCTCGATCAGCCCATCACTGAGCTCACGTCGCAGACGGCGTGGGCGCAGGTCCGCTCTGGTCAGACCCGGCTCCGGCAGGGCGCGCAGGGGATGGCGGTGGAGGCGCTCCAGGAGCTGCTCGGCCTGGAGGTCGACGGCGACTTCGGACCCGGGACCGATCGCGCGGTGCGGCAGTTCCAGACCGGCGCCGGACTGACAGCCGACGGCGTCGTCGGTCCGGGCACCGCCACCGCGCTCGAGGCGCAGCGTCCGACGACCTGATCCCGCCCAACGCCGACGGCATCCTCTCAATCATCCAGCGCCTCACGCACCATCTCCGCCAGATCATTCGGGCTGAAGGGTTTGGCGAGGAAGCGGTGACCAGACGCGCTGGTCTGCTGGGTCGCCGGGTGATCCGTGAACCCCGACATGAAGATGACGGGGACCCCCGGGTAGCGGGGCGCGAGCGCGTCCACCAGCTCGGGGCCGCCCATCCGGGGCATCACCACGTCGGTGACGATGAGGTCGATGTGCCGGCGATCTGGCATCGCGAGCTCCAAGGCAGCCAGCCCGTCCTCCGCGACCACCACCTCGTACCCGAGCCGCGTCAGCGTCCGCGCCGCCAGATCGCGGATGCCCTCGCGGTCATCTACGACGAGGATGGTCTCCGCTCCGCTCACGCGCGCGGGCTGCGTCGGGGCCGCGGCGACCGGGAGCGGTGCAGACGCGTAGCGGGGCAGCAGCAACGTGAAGGTGGTCCCCTCTCCCACCGCGCTCTCCACGTCGATCCGGCCGCCCGCCTGAACGACCAACCCCATACAGGACGCGAGCCCCAGGCCGGTCCCCTTCCTCTCGGGCTTCGTCGAAAAGAACGGCTCAAAGCAACGCCGACGTGTCTCTTCATCCATCCCCGTCCCCGAGTCGGAGATGGACAGCATCAGGTAGTCTCCCGGCTCCAGCGACTCGCGCTCTTCACCGCTGGGTTCGAGGCGGGCGCGCGTGGTTCGGATGATCATCTCTCCGCCGCCCGGCATCGCGTCGCGCGCGTTGACTGCGAGGTTCATCAGCACCTGATCGAACGACGTCGGGTCCATCCTGGTGCTCCAGCCCTCGAGCCCCAGGTGCATGGTCAACACGACGTCTTCTCCGAGCACCCGACGCAGCATGTGCACGGTGTGCTCCACCAGTGAGTCGATGTCGATCTCCCTGGGGGCCACGGCACGCCGACGCGAGAACGCAAGGAGCTGCGACACCAGCGCCGCCGCCTTCTCGCCACCCTCGATGACCGTCTCCAGATCCTCCGCCGCCTCGCTCCCCGGCGCCACCTTCTCGAGCGCGAACCCGGCGAACGCCAGGATGACCGTGAGCAGGTTGTTGAAGTCGTGCGCGACGCCGCCCGCGAGCCGGCCCACCGCCTCCAGCTTCTGCGCCTGGAGGAGCTGCGCCTCGGCCTCCTTCCGCGCCGAGACGTCCCGACAGAACGCGAACAGCAGCTCCCGCTCACCGACCACGGCGAACGCCACGGAGATCTCCACCGACCGCTCGGCGCCCGCGCCAGTCCGAAAGACCGTCTCGACGAAGAGCGGCCCCTCGTCCTTGACCTGCTGGCGGAACGCCACCCAGCCCTCCGGATTCGCCCGGATGTCGATGTCGTGGACCCTGAGCGTGAGCAGCGTCTGCCGGTCGTAGCCGAGCAGCACGCAGGCGCTGTCGTTGACGTACTCGAACGAAGCATCCGTCGAGACGAAGAAGATCGCCTCTCCAGCGTGGTCGATGACGAACTGCGCCGCGCGGGCCTGCTCCTCGGCCAGCGCGCGCTCGGTGATCTCGCGCGCCAGCACCAGCGCGCCGGACTGACCGTAGCGGGTGATGCGCGCGTCGAAGTGCCGCGTGTGTCCGTCCCGGGAGTACACATAGGGGAGCGAGACGGCGCCGCTGCTGGGGAGCTCGCGGAGGGCCGTCTGCAGCCGCTCGGCCTCCGCGGCGGGCAGCACCTGCGAGATGGACTGCCCCATCATCTCTTCGGGGTGGAACGGCAGCGGGCCGGTCTCGGGGCCGCGGTAGTCGAGAAAGCAGCCGTCGTCCCCGATGAGGAACATAATGTCGGGGTTGGCCTCGAGCAGCGCGCGGTTCCGCTCATCCTCCCGGCGCCCCCGCTGCCGCAGCAACAAGAAGGCCCCGACCCCGAGGAGGACCTGCGCGAGGGCCGTCAAGGTGAGCGCAGTGACGAGGAAGACGCCTCCCCCCTCCCGGTTGATCGCGTGCGCCTCGGCGACGGCCTCGATGATGCCTTCGTCGAACCGCGTGATCTTCTCGGAGACCGCGCTGACATCGCGAGCCTCCAGCCCCCACAGCGCGACCAACAGGGCCGACATCATCGCCACCACGCCGACCCCGATTCGAGGACCGATCTCCTGGATTCGCTCTCCGGGGAACCGTTGACGAGGAGGGGACACGACTCTCCAGGTGCAGCACCCACGCCTTCGCTGGTTAGCGTCCACCGCAGCCAGACACCAGCCGAGCGGGCTCCTTCCGGGGGGTTATCCAGCATCCATGCGCGCCTTCCTGCCGATGCACCCCGACGAGATCCGAGGCGACACCCTGGACGTGGTGCTCATCACCGGTGACGCCTACGTCGATCATCCCGCGTGGGGCGTGGTCGCCGTCGGCAGGTGGCTGGAGGCCCACGGCTTCTCTGTGGGCATCATCGCGCAGCCCGACTGGCGAAAGCCGGCCGACTTCAGCGCGCTGGGCAGGCCGCGGCTCTTCTTCGGAGTGACCGCGGGCAACATGGACACCATGGTGAACAAGTTCACCGCGTCCCGCCGCTTGCGCTCCCGCGACGCCTACTCCGAGAACGGACGCGCCGGGGGGCGCCCCGACCGCGCGTCCATCCCATACACGGCCCGTCTCAAGCAGGCCTTCCCCGGCGTCCCCGTGGTGCTCGGCGGCATCGAGGCCTCCCTGCGCCGGCTGGTCCACTACGACTTCTGGCAGGATCGCATCCGGGGCTCCATCCTGCTCGACGCAAAGGCCGATCTGCTGGTCTACGGCATGGGGGAGGGTACCGTCGTCTCGCTCGCCCGCCGCCTTCAGGGCGGCGCCGCCAACGCAGACTGCCCCGATCTGCCCGGGACCTGCTGCGCGCTCGGCGCTCGCGACCCCATCCCAGAAGACGCCCAGGAGCTACCCAGCCTGGAGGACTGCCGGGCAGACCCGATGGCGTTCGGTCGCGCCACGCTGCTGATGTACCGCGAGAGCAACCCCGACTGCGCGAAGCGGTTGGTGCAGCGACACGGCGCGCGCGCGGTCGTGCAGAATCCACCCGCGGCCCCCCTGACCTCTGCGGAGTTCGACCGCCTGCACGAGCTCCCCTACGCCTACCGCCCGCATCCCAGCTACCGCGGCCCCATCCCCGCGCTGGAGTCGATCGCCGGCTCGGTCACCGTCAACCGGGGCTGCTCGGGAGGGTGCTCGTTCTGCGCCCTCACGATTCACCAGGGAAAGGACGTGATCAGCCGCACCACCCCCAGCGTGATCCGCGAGGTGAAGACGCTGACTCGCAGCGGAGGCTTCAAGGGGATCATCTCGGATCTGGGCGGACCGACGGCCAACATGTTCCACATGAATTGCCAGAGCGAGGCGGCGAAGGCCGTGTGTCGGCGAGTGAGCTGCCTGCACCCGGTGCGCTGCAAGCACTACGGCACCGATCACGGCCCCTACATCGATCTGCTGCGGAAGGTCCGCGAGCTCCCCGGGGTACGCAGGGTCTACGTCAACTCCGGCATCCGAACCGACCTCACTGCGCTGGACGACACGTTCGTCGAAGAGCTGGCCCGACACCACGTGCAGGGACAGCTCTCGGTGGCCCCCGAGCACGCCTCCGATGACGCCCTGCACATGATGAAGAAGCCCGGCATCGAGACGTTCACCGACTTCATGGAGCGCTTCAAGCGGGCCAGCGCGGCGGCCGGCAAGGAGCAATACCTGGTGCCCTATTTTCAGTGCGCGCACCCCGGAACAGGACCCGAAGAGACGATCGCCCTCGCGCTGTACATGAAGAAGCACGGGCTGCGCCCGCGCCAGGTCCAGATGTTCATGCCGACACCGGGCACGCTGGCGACGGCGATGTACGTCTCTGGCGTCGATCCCTACACCAAACGGCGCGTCCATGTGGCCCGGGGAGGGCGCGAGCGGGCGCGGCAGCGGGCGCTGCTGTTCTATTGGAAGCGCGAGATGGGGCCGCAGGTGCGGGAGGCGCTGGTGGCCTGGGGCCGGCCGGACCTGATCGGGAAGGGCAAGCTGGTGCCGCGAGGAGCCATCTATGGGTCGTGGAGCAAACGAAACCGCTCGAAGGCGCCCACCCGATACGACACCCACATGGGTATGAAGGTGCAGAGAGCGACGAGGCAGGAGGAGGCCGAGGAGAATTGGGAGGCGTCGGCGCTGCCGTGTTGAGCGCCGGTGGTCGTCCTGGAGCGGACTCGACCCTCCGCGTGCCTTCTGCCACCACCCCACATGGATCATGGTTCGAGGAGACGCGGATCTTGGGAGCGTGGCCGGCTCTCTCGGAATCGCGGGGCGGGTTGTAGAACGGCAAAGTCAGCGACTCACCCCCCAGCCGGCCACCCATCCTTCCGCGGATCGCTCGCCCCGACCACCCCCTCTCCATCTCGGACGACCACCTGCACCGCTGCGGGGGCCGGCATCGGCGCCAGGGCGTGCCCCCGCGCGATCAGCGCCCGCGTGGTGTCGGCGCTGATCTCTTCGTCGACGAACAGCGTGTCCGGCACCCACTGGTGGTGGATGCGAGGCCGGGCGACCGCCGCGGAGGGATCGAGGCCGAAGTCGATCAGGTTCACGATGACCTGAGCCACCGCGGTGATGATGCGCGGCCCCCCGCTGGCGCCGATCGCGATGCGGCGCCCGTCGGGTGCCTCCAGGACAGCCGGCGTCATGCTGGACAGCGGGCGCGCGCCCGGAGCCACGGCGTTGGCCTCAGACCCGACCAGCCCGTAGGCGTTGGGCTCGCCCGGCCGCGCGACGAAGTCGTCCATCTGGTCGTTGAGGAGGATCCCGCTGCGGGGGGCGACCACCTCGCTGCCGAACGGCAGGTTGATCGTGGTCGTCAGAGAGACCACGGCGCCCGCAGCGTCGATCACGCTGATGTGCTGGGTGCCGCCGTCTCGTCCGATGTCGAACGGCGCGCCATAGTGTTCGGAGCCAAAAGTGCGACTGGGGAAGATCGACCGACGGATGTCCTCGATCCGTGCCTCGGAGAGGAGCGCATCCACCGGCACCGTCGCCCGCTCTGGATCTCCCATGTGTCGCGCGCGATCGGCGAACGCGTGCTTGAACGCCTCGGCCAGCAGGTGCAGATGGTCCGCGCTGCCCGATCCCAGCGCCGCCACGTCGGTCATCTCCAGCACGGCGAGCACCTGGAGCAGCGCGACGCCCCCTGAAGAAGGCGGCGGCATGGTGGTGACCGTCCACCCCCGATAGCGACCCACCAGCGGGGCGCGCTCCGTCGGCGCGTACTCCGCCAGATCATCGGTCGTCAGCACGCCCCCGGCGGCGCGCACCGCCTCCGCGACGTCATCGGCGATGGGACCGGCGGTCAGCGCGCGGGCCCCGCTGCGCGCGAACGCAGAGAGGGTCCGCGCCAGCGCCTGCCGGCGCACCACGTCTCCCCGTCGGGGGACCGACTCCGCGTCGAACAACGCGCGGCTCAGCGCAGGCGCCCGCTCTCCGGCGCGCAGGAGCATCTTCTCGAGCAACCAGCCGGTCGAGAACCCACGCCGCGCCAGATCGATCGCCGGCTGCGCCACCACCCGCAGCGGGAGGCGTCCTCCAGCTGCATGCAGACTCTCCAGACCGGGCCCCTCCCCCGGGACCGCCACCGCCAGGCCGCCCTTGCGGCTCGATGGAGCGGGATCGCCCTGGAACATCTCGCGCGTCGCGCCCGCCGGGGCGATCTCTCGGAAATCCAGCGTTTGCGACCGCGCGCCGTCAGACCACACCGCGAAGCCGCCGCCGCCCAGGCCGCTCCCTGCCGGCTGCACGACCCCCGCCGCCAGGGCCGCCGCCACCGCGGCGTCTACGGCGCTCCCCCCGGCCGCCAGGATCTCTGCGCCGGCCGCGCTGGCCAGGCGGTGGTCGGCGGCGACCATCCCCCCGCGGCTCTCGGCGGGCGGCGGCGCGGCCGCCAACACACCCAACAGAGCAACCGCCAGCAGCGCGAACGTGCGCGTCGACACGTTCAGCGACCACACGGCGTAGACTTGCCGAAGTCCCAGCAGTACCGATTGCCGCCAGACGCGGAGACCGTCAGGCTGCCGGTGTGGGAGCGTCCGTCCTTCGTGGTGATCTCCATGCTGTGAGCGCCCGCGGGCAGCTCACCCGACCAGCCCGTCGTCCCCACCGCGACGCCGTCGATCTTCAGGGAGCCGAACGGCAGACTGTTGATGAAAACCGTGTACGCGGTGGCAGCCTCTGGAGCTGCCGGTTCTTCGACGGGTGGCTCGGCCGCAGCCTCGGGCCTCGCCGCAGACTCGGGCCTCGCTGCAGACTCGGGCTTCGCTGCAGACTCAGGATTCGCTGCAGGAGCCCCCACGGCAGCCGCAGCAGGATCCGCTGGAGGAGCAGGAGCGATTTCGGGAACCGCTACGCCAGCGGGCTTTGCGGGTGCAGACTCCACGGGGGATGGCGACGATGACGCCGCAGGAGCGGCCTCTGCGGGCTTCTCCGATGACTCTGCCGTTGAAGAAGTCGCGACCGGAGGCGCGGCTGCGGCGGCCGGGGAGGCAGAGGGGGCGGCCGTCCCCAGCAGCTGCTCTGCGGCCTCGACCGGGTCGGCGGGTGTCGTCACACCCGCGCCGGCGCCCCCAGCGTCCAGTCGTCCCTCTCCGGTGTTGATACGATCGACGACGACCGCCGCCACGAGGAGCATCACCACCCCCAACCCGAGGGCGAGGATGCGATCGAGGCGACCGGTCCGCGCGGGCTTCGGGGGCACCGGCGCGAGCGGGGAAGCCGTCCGCGGAGAGCGGGACCCCGCAGGAAGGGAGCCCGCGGGGAGAGATTCTGCGGGGAGAGATTCTGCGGGGAGGGAGCTTGCCCGGAGGCGGGTCTCGCCGGTCAGCGACCCACCCAGCGCGTCACCAGGGGCGAACGTCTGCCCGCCGAAGTCCATTGTAGACGCGCCCGACGGAGTCCGAGGCGACAGGGTGAGCGCCACAGGTACGGCGCTCTCTGGCGGATTCGCCAGCGACGGAGCGGACTGTACCTTCAGTCGCTGCTGCGCCGCGAAGCTGCCTACCGAGCCGATCAGATGCTGCCAGGCCTCCTCGTCGAGCGGCCCGAGCGACGCGACCACCTTCCGCAGATCCGCGGCCATGGCCGACGCCGAGGAGTAGCGCTCCTCGGGGTTGTACCGGCAGGCTTTCTGGATCACCCCCGCCAGCTCCGCTCGCATGTCGCCGAAGTTGCTCTCGGCGGCCTCGGCCGCGTAGAGGTCGAACGGCTCACGCCCGGTGAGCACCGCGTACAGCGCCGAGCCAGCCGCGTACAGATCCGCGCGGGCGTCGACGTCGCGGGCGCGGCCCCGCTGCTCCGGAGCCATGAAGGCCAGCGTGCCCATCGTGGCGTTGGTCCGCGTGAGGCTGTGCGTGGAGTCAGAGACCCGCGCGATGCCGAAGTCGGAGACCTGAGCCTGGCCGTCGCGCGTGATCAGCACGTTGGCCGGCTTGACGTCGCGATGGATGATGCCCTGCTGATGCGCCGCCTCCAAGCCATCCAGCATCTCGCAGATCAAGCGCCCGGCGACGGACGGCGCCAGCGGGTGGGCCGCCGAGAAGTGATCGTCCAGCGCCCCCCCCTCGATCATCTCCATCACGATGTACGGCAGCTTGCCGTCCATGCCGACGTCGAAGATCGTGACGATGTTGGGGTGGCGCAGTCGCGCCATGGTGCGCGCCTCTGTGAGGAAGCGCTTCTTCAGCGTGGCGCTGCCCGCGAGGTGTGGCGCGAGGATCTTGACCGCACGCTCGACCTGGAGCATCTCGTCGTAGGCGCGAAAGACGGTAGCCATTCCGCCGGCCCCCAGCCGAGCCCGCAGGATGTAGCGACCGCTCGCGAGCGGCGGGGGCAGGGCGACCTGGATGGGGCCTCCGGAGCGGATTTGCGATCGTAGCCCCGACGTGCGCGCTGATCCAGGCTCCGCTCCCGAAGGGTCCCGTCCACCCGAGCGATTATGCTCCCTGCATGCGCACCATAGACGCCTGGATACAGCACCCCACCGGCCCCTTTCTACGCCTACCGATGTTCGCCTCGCTGCGCAGATGGATGGGTCTGTCCGTTGAAGACATCCCCGACGTGCTTCCGGTCGAGCTCACCCTCGGGGCGCTCGACGCCGCAGGTGTGGACGTCGCGGTGACCTGCGCTTGGAGCGGCCCCTCGGGAGCTCTGCTCCCCAACGAGGCCGTGGCGACGTTGATCCGCGACCACCCTGACCGGTTCGTCGGCCTGGCTGCAGTCGATCTGCGGCGTCCCCGGCAGGCCGTCGACACGCTCCGCCGTATGGTCGAGGTCCACGGGTTCCGCGGGCTGCGGCTGCTGCCCTGGCTGTGGGAGCTGCCCCCGGACCACCGCCTGTACTACCCGCTGTACATGGCCTGCATCGATCTGGGGGTGCCGTTCTGTCTGCAGGTCGGGCACGCCGGCCCGCTGCGCCCCTCCGAGCCCGGGCGCCCCATCCCCTACCTCGATCAGGTAGCCTGCGACTTCCCCGATCTGGTCATCGTCGGCGGGCACATCGGCTATCCGTGGACGGCAGACATGATCTCGCTGGCGACGAAGTACGACAACGTCTACATCGACACGTCTGCATACAAGCCGTCGCGCTACCCGCCCGAGCTGGTGACGTTCATACAGACACATGGGCGACGAAAGGTGCTGTTCGGGTCCAACTTCCCGATGATACAACCGGTCGATTGCGTGGAGCAGATCGACGCGCTGGGTCTGGACGATCTGGCCCGCGCGCTGTTCATGGGCGGGAACGCCGCGCGGGTGTTCGGCATGGATCAGGAGTCGCGCAACATTTAGAAGGACACCTTTCAGGTCGGGGAGGCCGACTCGGCTGGAACGACGCGGCGGGATGACTCTACAGGGTCCTCTCTACAGGGTCCTTTCTACAGGGTCCTTTCTACAGGGCCCTTTCTACAGGGCGACCCCGACCGCAGTGTGCAGGGCGGGCCACACCCCGTAGGTGCCGTACCCATCGACTCCGTAGGCCAGCAGATTCACCCCTGCCCCGCCGGAGAGCACCCAGCGGTCGCCGAGGATGAGCGTGCGCCCGCCGAGCAGGCTGCCGTATCCCCCGAATCCGGTCACCCGGGGCGTCTCGGTCGTCCAGGTGCGCGCAGCCACCCCGCGTGTCAGCACCCACCAGCCCGTCGGCGCGTGTCCCTGTGGGTACCACCGCAGCCCCGCCTCGGCCCCCGCGCCGAGGAACGGCTCGGGATCGCTCGACCACGGCGCGTCGTACAGCCGCAGGTGCGGCCCCAGATAGAGCGACCACGCCGGCGCCAGGACGCGCTCCACCTGCACATGGACGAACCCCAGCGCGGCGGTCAGCGGATCGACCTGGATCGTCCAGCTGCGCTCGGGCGCGGCGTGGGCAGCGGTGATCAGGAGCGCAGCGATCATCCGCTCGCCCTGGCCACCAGTCGTTTGATCTCGCGGTGGATGAGGTACACCAGCGGCGACATCGAGCCCACGAAGGGCGTGGCGATCAGGTAGGGCCAGGGAGAGATGCCCTGCTCGCGGGCGTCACCCCACAGAAACAGCCAGAGCATGCCCATGGCCAGGGTGAGATCGAGGAAGACCTGGAGCCCCCAGGGTTCGTTCGCGGCCAGCGTGAGGAACCCCCAGTAGCCCTCGGCCATCACCACCACGGTGGAGAACGCAGAGAAAGCGACCAGGACGACACCCAGAAAGACGATGCGCTGCATGACACCTCCCGGGACATCTTCGCGCGCGGCGGGGCGACAGCGATAGGGGCCAGGTGTGTTCGAGTCTCTGCCACGCGCAGCCGTCGAGGCCCGAGACGACCGCAGGGTGGCCGTCGCTGCGGACCCTCGCGCCGATGTCATCGATCTCGCTCACGGCATGTTCGTCGCGGCGAGCGGCCGGGTGGAGCTGCCCCGCTCGGTCGCGGAGGCCCGCGCCCGGCTCGCGCGTCGCGACGATCCACGGACCTACCTGCTGCTGGCTGGCGACCCGGGCTACCGACGGTCGGTTGCCGGCCTGCTCTCCGAGGTGTCGGGCCTGCCGCGGCAGCGCCTCGCGGTGGTGCAGTCGCCGGGGGGAACGGCGGCGCTGCGGCTGGCCGGGGAGCTGCTCCGCCGCTCGTTGGGCCTCTCGCGCGTCTGGATCGGCCGCCCCACCTGGGGCAACTACCTGGGAGTGTTCGCCGCCGCCGGGCTGGCGCCGGAGGCGTTCCCGTTCTCGCGCGACGGCGCGGTCTGCTTCGACACCCAACGCGCTGCTCTGGCGCGGATCCCCCGGGGTGACGCCGTGCTGCTGCAGGCCGGCGCCCACCTGCCCACCGGCTGCGAGCTGACCCCCGACCAGTGGGAGGCGCTGGCCGAGATCATCGCAGAGCGCGCGCTGCTGCCAGTGGTGGACTTCGCGTTTCCCGGCGACGGCCCCGACCTCGCGGACGACTGGAGGCCGCTCCGGGCGCTGGCCCGCCGCGACGTCGAGCTGCTGGTGACGCTGACATGGTCGAAGGTCATGGGGCTGTACGGCGAGCGGGTGGGCGCTCTGGTCTGCGTCGGGAGGACGCCGCAGGGGTCGCGCCAGGCGCAGAGTCAGGCGAAGGGCTGCGTTCGCACCCTGTGGTCGTCGGCGCCGCGACACGGCGGTGAGCTGGTGACGGCCATCCTCACCGAGCCCGATCTGCGCGCGCAGTGGGATCGCGAGCTCCGCGCCATGCGGGATCAGGTGCGCCGTGTGCGGAGGATGCTGCATGCTGCGCTGGCGGCGCGCGGGCATCCCCTGCCCCACATCGCCTCCTGCGCGGGTCTGTTCGCCGGGCTGCCGCTGCTTGACGGCGCGCGGCCGTCCCTGATCGCCGAGCACGCCATCTACCTGCCGGCGAGCGGCGCGATCAACGTCACTGCGATCAACGTCACTGCGATCACCGAACACAACATCGACCGATTCTGCGACGCCGTCGCGCCGTGGCTCCAGCCGCTGTCCGCTGGCAGAGACCGCTGGCAGAGACCGCTGGCAGAGGGCTCTTGAAGAGTCGGGGCTGAGGACCACCTTGCCAGATTCGAGGTCACTGAACGTGATAGGTTCATGCCCTGACAGATGATCACCGGCCGCAGATATCAACGCCTGCCAACCCCCTCATCAACTACGCCCACCCCGGACTCCCCACTTGTCTCCCCTCCACATCTCTGTCTCCTCATGCTTGAGTCTCGCCCTTTTCATCGGCTGCAGCGGAAAGTCCGACTCCGAAACCGGCAACCTCTCCCCTGAGGCGACTGGAGGGACCTCCACCGCCACCACAACAGTCTCAACGACGACAGCGACGACAGCGACAACGACGACAACGACGACAACGACGACAACGACGACGC
>CAYXGP010000087.1:0-30641 GCA_964464515.1 uncultured Enterobacterales bacterium | reverse complement strand
CCCCAGCCCCAACCGCGTCCCCCCTCTCCCAGACGAGGGTCCAGCCCGCGGGCGGGCGGGCCCAGCCGCGAGCCCCCTGGGCCGGGGCGGCCACGCCGCCCGGCCGCAGCAGCCGTGCGGCGTCTGACAGGTACGCCTCCGGCGGACGATACGCCCGGCTGATCACCCCGTCGAGACAGCCGTCCGGCAGGCGCTCCGTGCGCGTGTGGCGGACCTGCGCGTTGGACAAGCCGGCCTCGGCCACCACCTTCTGCAGAAACACGACCCGCTTGCGGCGGCTCTCGACCAGCCATACCTCGGCTTCGGGGTACGCCGCAGCCAACGCAATGCCCGGAAAGCCGGCGCCGCTGCCCAGATCGGCCCAGCGTCCAGAGACCGGCAGGTCGGCCACGGCCCCGGTGGCGTCCTGGAAGTGGGGCTCCAGCGGCCCGGGACCCACCAGATCCATCGCCCGGCGCCACCGCTCCAGCAGCGCGCGATGGACCGCCAGCGGATCGCTCATGGGCGCCGCGCCAGGTGGACTGCCAGCACGTCGAGCGCAGCGGGCGTCACCCCCGGCAGCCGCGCGGCCGCGGCGAGAGATCCGGGCCGGGCCGCCGACAGCCGCTCGGCGATCTCGTGCGAGACCCCCGGCACCCGAAAGTCGAACCCTGCGGGAAACGGCACTGCCGCCATCCGCCGGGTCTGCTCAGCGCGCGCGCGCTCGCGATCGAGGTAGCCGGCGTACTTGAGATCCGTCACCACCTGCTCGGCGACCTCCGCGTCCGCGGCAGGACGATCGGGACAGAGCGCGCCCACCACCGCCCAGTCCACCTCCGGACGCCGCAGGATATCGGCCACCCGTTGGGGCTTTCGCAGGGGGGCCAGCCCCAGACGCGCGAACGCCGCAGCCGTCTCTGCATCGGGGATGAGCCGTCGGCCAGCGCACCACGCCTGCGTCCGCTCGATCGCCGCGGCCTTCCGCGCGAACCGCTCCGCGGCGTCTTCAGAGAGCAGCCCCAGCGACCGCGCCAGCGGCATCAGCCGGCGATCGGCGTTGTCCTCACGCAGCAACAGACGATGCTCGGCGCGGCTGGAGAACATCCTGTAGGGCTCGCCGCCCACCCCGCGGGTCACCAGATCGTCGATCAGCACCCCGATGTACGCCTGGTCACGACCCAACACAAGCGGCCTGCCCAGCGCCGCAGAAGCCCCCGCGATGAGCCCCTGCGCCGCCGCCTCCTCGTAGCCGCTCGTGCCGTTGACCTGCCCGGCCAGGTACAGCCCGGGGATGCGCGTATGCTGCAGGCCGTGGTCGAGGTCGCGGGGATCAGCGAAGTCGTACTCGACAGCGTAGCCGAACTGCGCGATCTCCGCAGTCTCCAACCCGGGGATCGAACGTACCATCTCTATCTGCACCGCGCGCGGGAGGCTGGTGGACAGACCGCTCATGTAGACGCGATGCGTGTCGAGCCCCTCGGGCTCCAGGAAGATCTGATGACGCTCGCGGCCCGCGAACCGCACGATCTTGTCTTCGATGGACGGGCAGTACCGCGGCCCCCGCCCCACGATCGCACCGGTGAACAGCGGAGACCGATGCAGCGCCGCTTGAATCAGCGCGTGGGTCCCCGGGTTGGTATAGACGATGTGGCAGTCTCGCCGTGGCAGCCGCGCGGCGGGCGGGCCGAACGAAAAGCGCCCGTCGGGATCGGTGTCGGCCTGCACGGCGATGGTTGACCAGTCGATCGTGCGCCCGTCGAGTCGCGGGGTCGTGCCGGTCTTCAGACGCGCCAGTCGCAAGCCGCGGCCGGCAAGATCACGGGCCAGCGCCGTGGCCGCCCCGTCGCCGATGCGACCCCCGGCGACCTGCTCGTCGCCGCAGTGCATCACCGCAGACAGGAACGTACCCGTAGTGAGGATGACCGACTCTGCATCAACCGAGCGGCCGTCGGCCAGCACCACACCGTTCACCCGGGGGCCGGTCATCGAGGCCGTCGTCCCCAAGACATCTGTGCGCAGACCGGTGACCTCCCCCTGCATGAAGGTCACGCCCGGATGACTCAGCAGCACCCGCGCCATCTCCTCGGGGTAGCGCTGGATGTCCACCTGAGCGCGGCTGGCCCGCACCGCCAACCCCTTGCGGGTGTTGAGTCTGCGAAATTGGATGGTGGTGGCGTCGGTGACGCGGGCCATCGCGCCGCCCAGCGCGTCGATCTCCCGCACGAGCTGCCCCTTCGCCAGCCCCCCCACCGCAGGGTTGCAGCTCAGGCGGCCGATGTGCGCGCGCGACAGCGTGATCACCACCACCCGCGCGCCGAGACGGGCCGCCGCCAGCGCAGCCTCGCAGCCGGCATGCCCGGCCCCGACCACCGCGATGGTCACTTCACGCTCTCCCAGCTCAGGTGCTCATCTTTCGGCGGCAGGTAGTCGGCGGCCCGCTCCTCGCCGCGCAGCACCTCCAGCCAGGCGATCGTGCCCGCGTTGATGATCTCGTGAGCGAGGTCCATGTCGATGAACGGCTCGCTGCACTCCTCGAATGTCGGCAGGATCAGGCAGATGTCGCTGAACGTGAAGTGCCCCGCGTCGGCCAGCACGGCCAGCGCGCGCGGGGTGGTGGTCAGCGACTCCCAGGCGGGGATGATCTCGTCCTCCATGGTGGTCGTCGTGTCGTCCTCGCCGCCCCACAGCAGGATGGGGGCGTCGATCTCACCGACACCGTCGTTCAAGAGATAATAGCCGCCAGGCGTCATCGGCACGCCAGCCCAGGCCCGTGGATCCGACAGGTCTGCGGCGTCGACGCCGGGGTTCTCGGCGGTCCACTCGTCGACCGCCACGCACCACTCGTCGTCGTTCACCTCGCAGTACGCCACGAGCGACGCGACGTCGAGGGTCGCCCCGGTCACCGCCAGCGAGGTGTACCCGCCAAAAGAGTGACCGGCGACGGCGTAGCCCGCCCCTGAGTCGACACAGTCCGTCAGATCACTCTCGCCCAGCAGGAAGTCGAAGGCGTCCGCGACGTCCTGGGGCCTGCGGAGCACGACCTCCGCGAACTTGTCCGTGTCTGAGTCGGCGAAGGTGTTGTAGCGATGGTCGGGCGCCACCACGACCCAGCCGTGCGAGGCCAGCCGCTCGGTGAAGAAGATCGACTGGAAGCGAAAGCTGGTGTTTCCGTGGCTGAAGACGAGGACCGGGCGCTGGATCGAGCACTCCGGGGTGCCGCCGTCCCAGGCCGTCCCCGACAACAAGTCGCCGTACAGGTGGAGATCGGTGCCGGCCTCGGGCACGGGGAACCAGACCTGCATCGTCAACGACTCGCCGTCGCTGCCGGTGGTGACCGTGTCGAAGGTGCCGACCTCGTAGGGACCCACGCCGTCTGGGGGAGCCCACGGAGCCTCGAAGGTGCTGGTGCCACCGCTCGTGCCACCAGAAGTCCCTGTGGTGCTTGAGGTCCCCGTGGTGCCCGAGGTCCCGGCGCCGCCCGAGGTCCCGGTCCCGGAGGTCCCTGCGTTCCCCGAGGTGCCGGCGGTGTCGCCGGAGTCGGGAGCGCAGGCGGTCGCGAGCAGGGTCGCGAAGCAAACAGTGGTTCGGGTCATGGTCGTCTCCTCTCCGGGAACCGTACCCCGAGCCCGACCTCCCCGCGAGACAGCCGCGCGCTCACGCGTCGAGCGTGCAGTCTCCCTTCGGCGTCGCGACGCACGAGTGCCCGCTGACCACCGCCGGAGATGTCGGCGAGAGTTCACGTCAGCGGTGCTTTTGGGGTCAGCCTACGCAGGAGGCGCCCGAGGACCTGCGGGGTGTAGCGCTCAGGAGGGAAGCACATGGGGGCCAGCAGGTGAGCGTCAGGCGGCGCTAGAACGGCGGGGGTCTGCGGGTGCTGACCGCCGACTCCTCGAACGACGACTCGGTCTCGGAGCGACCTCGAAGAGACTCTCCGGTCGACCAGTCAACGGCAATGCCCGGAGTCCGAGGCACAAGAGAAGCTCTCCGACATGCCCAGCGTCGTATAGGTCAAGTAGGTGGTCCCGTCGACGACGACGAGGTCATCGGGGCTGTTGTCCTCGTCGCCCACGCCCCAATCCGACGAAGCAGAGACGAGCGTTCCATCTACGACCACCCCGCCTCCGCCCCTGTTACTCGCGACATTTCCTTCGATGACGCAAGCATCCAGCACGACATGAGAGCTGCCATGAACATAGAACCCCCCACCAGCGACAGCGGCATTGCCTCCAATCTCGACACCGGTGAGTTGGTGGTCACCGCTCAGAAAGAACACCCCCCCGCCCGCGCCCACGACCGGGCTCTCGTTCTCAGTGACAACCCCTCCGCGGAGCGTGGTCTCTCCCCACAGCAAGATCCCTCCTCCCAGGGAGACAGCCTCGTTGTCAGAGATTGCGGTGGCGCCATCCATGGTGAGCGTGGTGTCACCGAGATACATGCCGCCGCCCTGATTGGCAGCGTTTCCAGAGATATGGGTTCCAGAGAGCTCCACCTCGCTGGAGAACGAAAAAAGACCTCCGCCATTGGAGCTGGCGGTGTTGTCCAGAATGTCCACCTCATGGAGCTCGGCCGTCGACATGCCGTGGTCCTCTGAGCTGACGAACATGAGCCCCCCCCCGAGATCAGCGATGTTGCCTTCAAAGACAGCTCCGATGATCTCGTTGTGTCCATACGCTACGACGCCCCCCGCTCCCTCGACAGCGCCGTTTCCTGTGAACTGCCCCCCCGTCAGGGAGCTGTCGTGGGACAGGAACATCCCGCCCGCCATGTCCGTGGACTCGTTTCCGACGACTCGGCTGTCCTCGTCGAGCTCCACCACAACGCCGTTGAGAGCGAGACCTCCACCGAGGTCTGCGACATTATCCGAGATGGTGGAGCCCTCGACCGTCAGGCTCGATCCAATCTTGCCGTCCCCCAGCTCGATATAGATGCCGCCTCCGGTCCCTGCCTGGTTCCCCGTGATGATGCTGTCGCGAACGGTGAGCGAGATCCCGCCCGCGCCAAAGACACCCCCGCCACACTCGGCGAAGCCGCTACCGCCGGTGATCGTGAACCCGGAGAGCACGACCTCTACGGGGTTGAGGACCAGGACCGTCGCGCCGAGTCCCCCTCCATCCAACGTAGTGACGGCGGCGCCGTTCAGGGACTGTAGACTCATCGGGCTGGACATGGTCAACGCCTCTGTGAACGTTCCATCACAGACCAGCACGGTGCTGCCCTCGGAGGCCGCGTCGACCGCCTCCTGAATGGTGGAGAAGTTCACGGCGGCGTCGAGGGTCACCACGCCATCCTCGCTCGTGGTGTCGTCACAGTCGTTGTCGACACCATCGCAGAGTTCAGGGGCGCCGGGGTGGGTGGTCGCCGCGGTGTCGTCGCAGTCGACGACATCGCCTGTGACGTACCCCACCGGCGGCGCGCAGGCCTCGGTGGAGACCTCCTGGTCACCAGCGCCGTCGCCGTCTTCGTCCCGGTACCACACAAAGAGCGGGGCGTCCTCGTCGTCGTCATCGACCAATCCATCGCAGTCGTTGTCAGCTCCGTCACAGACCTCGCTGCCCAGTGGATTGATGTCGGCGTCGCTGTCGTCGCAGTCTCCGCTCCGCTCCGCGTACCCCTCCTCGAGCACGCAGCCACGTGTCATCACCTCGCTGCCGAAGCCATCCTGATCCGAGTCTGCGTAGTACGCGTTCACCCTGACCGAGGCGTCAGAGTCGTCGCAGTCCGTGGGACGCGGGACGCCGTCACCGTCCATGTCCAGGCGCTCGTCCAGCGTGCCCGCTGGGAGATAAGCGCAGCCCACCCAACAGAACATCGCCAGGCTCCTCACGATGTCGACAGAAGACCGTCTCACCGACAGCCCCCTGAGTCGCAGGTGAAGCTCTCTGACGAGCCGTACCCGGAGTGCGTCGAGTGGCCCCCTGAGCTCCTCTCGACGGCGACGTCATCCGGGCTGTTGTCGTCGGGGCCGTCTCCCCAACTGGAGGAAGCCGAGACGAGCGTTCCATTATTCATGAGGACTCCGCCGCCGTAAGAGCTGGCGACATTTCTTTCGATGGTAGAGGCCTCCACCTCGACATCAGACTGATGTATGAAGATCCCTCCCCCAAGAACGGCTGTATTTCCAGACACGACTGAGTCCGACAGAGACGCGGCAGAACCGGTCGAGATGAGTCCACCGCCGTAGGTCGTGGCGCTGTTGTCCTTGATGGAGACGTCGTGGAATTCGAGTCGGGTGGACGAGCCGGGCTCGGTCGGGTTGGCGACAACTACCCCCCCACCGAGCTGGGCGAGGTTCTGTTCGAATGTAGTCCCGACGATCGTGCTGTCTCCTCCAGAGACGCCCCCCCCTCCCCCCTGCAAGGCCAGATTTCCCAGAACCAACCCCCCAGACAAGGTACACCCATTGAACAGGGAGATCCCCCCACCTGATGAGACAGCCTCATTCTCGATGACCTCGCTGGAGCTGTCGAACGTTACTGCGGACTTCTCGACAAAGAGCCCGCCGCCGTTATCTGCCGAATTTCCGGTGACGACGGTGTCACTGACCGCGAGCGTCGTGGTCTGTTGGTCCCCGCCTTCGTGGTAGAGATCGGTGATGAGGAACAAGCCCCCGCCAAAGGCCGCCTGATTCCCAACGATCACGCATGCGTCGATCGAGATGGAGGCCCCGCCCGCCCCGAAGACGCCGCCCCCCGCTGTCGTGCCGGACGTCGCATATCCACTACCGCCGGTGATCGTGAAGCCGGAGACCACGACCTCCACAGGGGTGAAGACCTGAACCGTTGCGCTGAATCCCCCACCATCCAACGTCGTGACATCGGGGCCGTTCAGGGACTGCAGAGTCATCGAATCCGGGAAGACCAGCGTCTCCGTGAACGTTCCGTCACAGACCAGCACAGTGCTGCCCTCGGAGGCCGCGCCGACCGCCTCCTGAATGGTGGAGAAGTTCACGGCGGCGTCGAGGGTCACCACGCCATCCTCGCTCGTGGTGTCGTCACAGTCGTTGTCGACACCATCGCAGAGTTCAGGGGCGCCGGGGTGGGTGGTCGCCGCGGTGTCGTCGCAGTCGACGACATCGCCTGTGACGTACCCCACCGGCGGCGCGCAGGCCTCGGTGGAGACCTCCTGGTCACCAGCGCCGTCGCCGTCTTCGTCCCGGTACCACACAAAGAGCGGGGCGTCCTCGTCGTCGTCATCGACCAATCCATCGCAGTCGTTGTCAGCTCCGTCACAGACCTCGCTGCCCAGTGGATTGATGTCGGCGTCGCTGTCGTCGCAGTCTCCGCTCCGCTCCGCGTACCCCTCCTCGAGCACGCAGCCACGTGTCATCACCTCGCTGCCGAAGCCATCCTGATCCGAGTCTGCGTAGTACGCGTTCACCCTGACCGAGGCGTCAGAGTCGTCGCAGTCCGTGGGACGCGGGACGCCGTCACCGTCCATGTCCAGGCGCTCGTCCAGCGTGCCCGCTGGGAGATAAGCGCAGCCCACCCAACAGAAGACCAGAGCACCGAACATCAGTGGCGATACGTATCTTGCGATAGGGGTGCACCTTGTGAGGGGGGGATGCATGTGACAACCTACCCTTGTCAGCGGGTGAGGTTCCAGAATCACACGGCTATCACTGTCAAAGACACTCCCTCACCTGATCGAAGCCAGGATCTGACACAGATCACCTCGCGCTCCCGCCTGAACGCCACGCGAACCCCATCTCGCTGAAGCCGGAGCAGATCAGCGCGCCGATGCCTGGGGGTCACCCAGCTCCTGCAGAGCTCTTCAAGCATTGTGCAGAGACCGGCCCACACAGACCGCGGTCTGTATACCCGTACCGTGACAGCAGCAAAGTGGGGGAGCTGGTCGCGCTGCTCCATAGCAGCTGTGGGCAAGAACATACAGTGCTGTGGGTTCAACCCGCAGCACTGTATCAGCACTGTATCAGCGGTGCTCACTCCGCAGCGCCGCTCCTCCCATCCAACTGCACTTGCTCACCGGGCGCGACTCCTCGTCCTGGTCCCGTCTCGCGTCGAGTCGGCTCACCTGGTGGGCGTAGGCCACCGCGCAGGTGGACGAACAGGACTTGTTCATGGCGAAGTGCCGCCGCACGTCGTCGAGCCCGTAGTCGGCCAACGGCGTGCCCGGATCGCCGTAGCTGGACTCGCAGAAGTGCACCAGGCCGTCCTCGCAGACCCAGAAGTAGCGGGCCCCGGAGCGGCAGCGCCAGTCCCGCTTGCCGTCGGTAAACAGCTCATCCATGAAGGACTCGCGCAGCAGCGAAGGCGAGCGCCCGCGCATGTCTTTGAGCGCCTGATAGGCGTCCTTCGTCGCTTGCGAGAGCGGCAGCATCGCTCCCAGCTCGTCGCGCTGGAAGGAGCACTTGGCGTCGAAGCCCAGGCCCATCGCAGCCGCCGCCACCTGGACCGTCTCGGCGGCCTCGTCGGCGGCCGATCCCAGCACGGTGTTGATGCGCACCCGGAAGCGCGCGTGCCGCTGGAGCAGCCGCAGCTTCGGCGCGAGCAGGTCGCAGGCCTTGCGCGAGGTCTCGCTCGGACGCACGGCGTCGAGGCTGACCTGCAGCGCGATCAGTCCGGCCTCGTTCAGCGCCTCGACCAGGTGACGCCGGAGCGCGAAGCCGTTGGAGTTCATCACGGCGAACATGCCGCGCTCCCGCACGTGGCGCACGACCTCGACGATGCCGGGATGGAGCAGGGGCTCGCCGCCGTTCAAGTTGACCATCACCGTGCCGAGGCTGGCGAGGTGGTCTATGCGGGCCTTCAGGACCTCCAGCGGAACGTGGGGGGCGTGGTTGTCGTACTCGGTGCAGTAGCCGCACGACAGGTTGCAGCGTCGCGTGACGCACAGGTGGACGAGCACCGGCCGCTCCGGGTCCACGGCGGCGCGCGCTACGGCCGCCGCGATGCGTGTCAGAACCGGCAGGGGAAGACCTGGCCGGCGGCGCGAGCCCACGTCGTGTCTGCGGAGGCTTCGTCGCAGCGCGCGATAGCCGCCGACGACCTGCCGGACGGCGAGCAGCGGCTGCACCCGACTGTCCGCGTCGTCACGCCATGTGACGGCGACCTCCCGGATCCGCAGCCGCAGGTGCTGTGCCAGCGCCAGCACCTCCAGGTCGAAGACCCACCCGTCCACGCTGGACGAGCCGAAGATGTCCTCGGCCGCCTCGGCTGAGAAGGCCTTGTAGCCGCAGTGGGCGTCCTGGATGCCGGGAATGAGGCGACGCGTCAGGACCGCATGCACCATTCGACTCCACGCGCGCCGCCACAGCGGCTGCTTCACCTCGGTCCGGGCGCCGTGCAGATAGCGAGAGCCGATGACCACGTCGGCCTCACCCACCTCGACCGGACGGACCAGGCGCTCGACCTGCTCCGCGCTCATCGCGCCGTCTGCGTCACACATCACGCGGACGATCCCCCGCGCAGCCAGCATGCCCACGCGCACGGCGTGGCCCTTGCCGCGGTTGCGCGGAACGCGCTGCAGCACCAGCCCCTGCAGCTCACGCGCCAGCGACTCGATGAGGTCCGATGTGCCGTCGGTCGATCCGTCGTCCACCACCACCAGCTCGAACGACCCGCCGCGTCGGGCCAGCATGGCGCCCAGGTCACGCAGGGTCGGCCCGATGCGGTGGCGCTCGTTGTACGCGGGCACCACCACGCTGAGCGCGAGCGAGGGCTCGCCGGTCGTGAGGTCGTCGGTGAGGAGGGGCATCGCGAGACATCGTAGGCGAACCTGGCGTCTCGCGCACGGTGATGCGTACGTTGATGTTCAACCCGGCCCGCTCAGGACACGATACTCCATCACGATTCCCGATCGACGATGCCCGCTCACGAGACCAATGCCCGCCGATCGGTTCAGATCAGCCGCGCGATCTGCGCCTCGGTCCAGCGCTCCATCGACTCCCCGTATGGGATCGCACAGTACAGAAAAATCAGCGGAAACGCCGGTCGTTCCAGCCCGCCCGCTGTGACGCGATACAGCCGACTCGACGCGCGAAGCCGACCGGCCAGCAGGGCGCGCCCCCAGTGGGCATCCCCCCGGATGACCGCCGCGAGGTCCGAGGCTGCGATGCGATTCAGCACATCCGGTTCGCCGTCCCCCGCTGAAAGATCTTGCGTCCCATCGGGGTGGACGACCTCCAACCGAAAGCACCGCTCGCTCACGCCGGCATGCTGCGCCCGACGCGTGACAGCCGGCCACAGCTCGGACCGGACCCAGTCCTCGATGAGTCTGCGCTGCCCGGGGTCCGCCGGCGCCAGGTCACGCACGCGCGGGATCTCAAGCGGCGCGAAGATCCGATCGTCCTCTCCGAAGTGAACCGTGACCGGGACGGCGCCCGGGCCGGTCGTGACGTTCCCCTCTTCGATGGTATAGCCGCGTCCGATCTCAGCCGGCAGCCCGCGTAGTTGCGGGTAGCGCGCGGCCAGATCGGCCAGGAAGCGCGGCTCGGCGACCGGGTAGCAGTGGGCGTTGAGCCAGGCGCTGTCTCCGACGTGCCGCAGCCCCGCAGCCCCGGGGATGACGCAGCGAGCATCGCAGGCCGCCACCCGCTCCAGCTCGGCGGCGTACGCCTCGGGACGAAAGCCGATGTGAGCGGCGGTGACGGCCGCCACCTCCTGCAGCGGCTGCCAGCGGACGATCGCGAGATCGGGCCCATCTGCGAGCTCCGGTCGCTGCGACATCTCGGCGGCGCGTCTCAGCACCCCGCGCACGCGATCGGGCGATCCCAGCTCGGTGTCTACCTGGTTCCAGGCAGTGCCCGCGTCGGAGGCCAGCAGAACGCCCCACTCCTCGACCGGACAGAACGACGGCGTGGTGAGGAGCTGGAAGCCGTCCATCTCCAGGATCTGCCACGGAGGCAGCAGGCTGACGCGTCGAAAGCCGAGGCGCTGGCAAGCGCGGGCGACCAGGGCGTCAGCGGTGAGCACGATCGTGTCCGGATCCGCACGGGCGAGCCGGGCCAGGCTGGGCGGATCGAAGTGGTCGGGGTGGCGATGGGTGACCACGAGCAGATCTGGCCGCAGCGCGGCAGCGTCGATGGTGCGCCGCGGGAAGACCTCGAACACCCCATCGTGAACGGTGGGCTCGAGGAGCGGATCGAACAGGACCCGGGCCCCGGAGACCTCCGCCAGCCACATCGCGTGTCCGAGGAACGTCCATCGCATGGGGCTGCTATAATCGCGTTCGTCCCCGGGGAGCCCGCGATGTCCGAGTCCAAGGTACCGTCGAAGATCCTGGTCGCGCTCGGCCTCACCGGGGTGGCCGCCAAGACCGCCTGCGGGCCGTGCCTGGACTACGACACGACGACGACCGGCCCCTGCCTGCAGTACACCACTTCCGCGACGTCCACCGCCGTCTGCTTGGACTACACCACCGGCACCGGCCCGACCGACACCGGCGACACCACTACCACCAGCGCCTGCCTGACCACGACCACCGGCGCGTGCCTGGACTACACCACCACGGGCCCGTGCCTGGACACCACAGGCACGACCGACACGGGAGGCAAAGACACCGGAGGCCCGGACACGGGCAATCCCGACACGGGAGGGGTGGTCACGGTCTGCCTGGACTACGCCATCTCTGACACGCCCGACGAACCCAAGGCGGTCCCGGGCGCAGACCGCGAGCAGGCCACCCGAGACGTGCTGGAGCGGGGGGTGCTGCCCGAAGACGTCGCGGCGCTGCTACGTCACCGGCTGGACACCCGGCCCACCGAGTAGCGCGTGTCTGTCGTAACAGAGGGAGGCTCGACAGAGAGGGCCTCAACGCAGAGGGCCCCGACGACGATCCCCCGACTCGACATCGAGCTGGAGTCGGGCTGCGATCACCGCTGCGCGCACTGCTACAACGTGTGGACGGCCTCGCCGGGCGATCCCCAGGCCGGCGCCGTGCCGCAGGGCCGCCCGCTGCCCACCCCGGACCTGAAGGCCCTGATGACGCGCGCCGTGGAGCAGAGCGGCGCCACACACCTGACGCTCACCGGCGGCGAGCCCCTGCTGCGTCGAGACGCACTGGAGATCATCGCCCACGCCCGCGCGCTGGCGCCCTCGGTGACGTTGATCACCAATGGAAGTCACGTCGGCGCAGAGACGGCGGAGCGCCTGGCGGAGATCGGACTGCTCAATGTCCAGCTCACCCTGCTGGCTGGCGATCGGAGCACGCACGACCGGCTGAAGGGGGCGGTCTGCTTCGACGACACCGTGCGCGCCGTCCTGCGGCTGTCGCAGGCCGGCGTGCCGGTGCAGATCTGCTACGTCGCCATGCGACAGAACGCGGGCCAGCTTCACGCGGTGCTGGAGATCTGCGCGGCGCTGGGGGTGGCCGCGCTGTCGTACAACCGCATGTCGCCCACCGGTCGGGCGATCCACCATCTGGCGCTGATGCCGACGGTCGACGATCTCCAGGCCGACCTCGAGCTGCTGGAGCGACGGGGCCCGCGCCTGGGCATCGCGGTGGGCACCGCCATGCCCGTCCCGCCGTGCCTCATCCACACCGCCGACTACCGCTGGGTGCGATTCGGCGCCTGCTCAACGGGCTCTGCGTCTCCGAACATCGTCATCGACGCCCGCGGCAACGTGCGCAGCTGCAACCTGTCGTCGCAGGTGCTGGGGAACCTGCTGGAGCAGGACTGGGCAGAGATCTTCAGCAACCCCTACCCCCGACTGTTCCGCGCGACCATCCCAGAAGTCTGCCGCGGGTGTGCGCACGAGCGCACCTGCATCGGCGGCTGCAAGGAGAGCGCGTTCGCGGTGTTCGGATCCCACACTGCCCCCGATCCCCTGGTGTGGCAGACGCTGCACCCCGACGCCCCACCGCCCACCGAACAACTTCCCACCGAACGGCTGCCGACCGAGCAGCTGCCGACCACCCAGAACGCCCCGGCATGACGCCCGCGGTCCTGCTGATCAGCCCGGGCATCGTCCAGGTCACCGACACCGACTTCGGGCTCCCGCACCTGGTGGCCCTCGGCGGGTATGTGCGGGAGCGCACCGGCGCGCGGGTGGAGCTGCTGGACCTCGGCTACGAGGGAGGTGATCACGCGCACCTGCTGCGCACCATCACCGAGCTGGGGCCGCTGCTCGTGGTGGGATTGGCCTGCTACTCCAGCTTCGACTACCGCCGGGTGATGGCCCTGGCGCGCTTCCTGCGAGAGGCCCTGCCGGACGTGCCGCTGGTGACCGGCGGCTACCACGCCAGCGCGCGGCCGGGTGACATGGTCTTCGACGGCTCTCCATTCGACGCGGTGATCCTGGGCGAGGGCGAGCGCCCCATGGCGGCCGTGGTCGAGGCGCTGCTGGGCGGCGCTCCGATGCCGCGGGGGATCCTCGCTGCGGATCTCGTGGAAGATCTGGACACCCTGCCGCCCTACGCCTGGGATCTTCTGAAGCGCTACTGGCCCCGGGCGACCCGGCTGGGCCGGAAGCTGCAGATCTACCTGTCGAGAGGGTGCCCCTACCGCTGCACGTTCTGCATGGAGCGAGCAAAGAGTGGCTACAGGTGGCGCGCGTACAGTCCGGAGCGGGCGGTGGACGAGCTGGAGCGGCTGGCGTCCTTCACCGATCTGAAGAGTTGGATCATCAACATCGCCGATCCCCTGTTCGGCTTGCAGCGGTCCTGGCGGCGCGGCGTGCTGGAAGAGATCGCGCGCCGCGATCTGGTCCCCCGGCAGTTCTGGACCCTCACGCGGTCCGACGACCTGGACGACGAGGACATGGCGCTGCTGGCGCGGGCGCGCTTCGCCATCGGGATCGGCCTGGAGAGCGGCAGCCCCGAGATGCTCCGCAGAATGCAGAAAGGGAACACCCCCGAGCGCTACCTGGCGGCCGTCGAGAACCTGGCCCGCCGCTCCCACGACCACGGGCTCACCTGGGCGGTGAACGTCATCGTGGGCCACCCGGGCGAGACCCCGAAGAGTCTGCAGGAGACCCACGCGTTCGTGACCCGGCTCTTTTCGTTCGCGCCCACCACGCGGGGATGGCTCTCGGTCGACCCGTTCCGCCTCTACCCGGGCTCGGCCGTCGCCGAGGACCTGCCGGGCTGGTCGGAGCGGACCGGCGCGCGGTTCCACGCCCCCCGCTGGTGGACCCGCTGGGCCGACGAGGGGTTCTGGGCCCAATACATCGACCCGGGTCACGAGCTGGCGTTCGCCGGGCGCGTGCGCCGCATGCACACCGCCTACGCGCCGCTGCTCGATGAGATCGCGGACCGCTTCGTGGGGCAGGGTCGCGAGATCGACCGGGTGTTCCGACGCAGCATCGCCCAGCAGCAGGGCGTGCTGTCTGCGCACCGCCGCGACGGCACCCTCGCTCGGGCAGCGCAGGCCGGTCCCCATCTGGCCGATCGCGACATCCGGTTCCCCATCGGACTCAACATCAAAGACCCGCTCGTCTTTGCCCGGGAGCAGGCGGTCCGGCGCGCGCTGGACTCCGGACGGCTGCGCAGTCACGGTGTCATCGCCGCGGTGCTGGGCACAGGCGCGGAGCGGTTCGTTCCCCCGGGCCGGGCCCGCTCCCTGCTCACGGGCGCTGCGCTGCCTCCCGAGGGTGAGCTGGCGCACGCCCCTCCCCTCGACGCGGTGATCGCGGCGCTGGAGGGGCTGGCGATTCAGCCCGGCGAATGCGTCGCAGATCTGACCTGCCGCTCCGGGTACATGGCGGCGCTGCTCGCCGAGCTGGTGGGGCCCGGCGGTCGCGTAATCGCGGCGCACCCCGGGGCGGTCCCCGAGGAGCTGCGAGAGGCCCTGGCCCCGTGGCCCCAGGTGGAGCTGGTAGAGATCCCCCCCGGAGATCTCTCGGCGGCCCTCGGCCCCTTCGACGCCGCCTGGATCGGCGCGGCCCTGCCTCGCTGGCCGGCAGCGTTCTCTGCCATGTTGGAGCCCCTGGGTGGGCGGGCAGCCGTCGCGATCGGTCCGCGCTTTCGTCCGCAGGATCTCCGACTGGTGCTGCCGGACGGGTGCTGGAGCCGACTCGCCCGCGTCCGAGCGCCGGTGCTGGTCGGCCCAGAGGGTTGGATGCGCGAGCGAAAAACACCACAGAGGTCGCGCGTGGTGTTCTCTCGACACGCCGCTCCGGCGCTCTGCTTCCATCTGCTGTCGCGGGTCCGCCTGCCCGGCGACGCCGCAGACCTGTGGGGCGGCGAGCCCCCGCCGGGTTGGGCCAGCGCCGTCGCTGGGGCGATCCGTGTCTCCGCGTCTCCGCTGACGGTCCAGGTCTCTGCGCTGGCCCACCGCGATGCCGACGCCTGGATGGCGTCCCTGGCGACCCACCCGCCGGACTCCCCGGAGCGCGCGCTGCTGCATGGCGCGCAGATCGAGGGCCCGCGCTTCCTGGCCGAGTGGTTTCGTCAGACACAAGACGCACAGACCCGACTGAGAGACCGCGGGGACGCCCTGACCGCGCCGCTCTCGCGACTTCGGGAGCGGTTGTGGGAGGCCAGCGGCCGACCGCCGCCCGATCTGGAGGTCATCGACTGCCCAGCGCTGGGCCGCCACGCGCGCGCCACCACGCTGAGAGGTCGCCGAGTGGTCGCCGTCTCGCTGACAGAAGAGCCCGGCTACGCGCTGTGCCAGATTCTGCACGAGGAGATGCACCCGATCACCGACCCCCTGGTGGAGATGACAGGGGTAGAGGCGAGCGTGCCGCGGCAGACCCGACGCGACACGCCTGGCTGGAGCCACCACCAGGCGCTGGAGGAGACCGCAGTGGCCGCGACCCACGCGTTTCTATCCGAACGCGCTCCGGAGTTCCTGCCGGACTTCGCCAGGTGGACAGCGCGACAGGTCACCCCTCCAGCCGCACCCGCTGCGGGCCCGACCTCGACCGGGGAGGGGGATGCGGATACAGTGCCGCGGATCTGATGCAGAAACGACCAGCGCCAATCTTCGGCGGGAGTAGAACACATCGTGGAAGAGCCCTTCCGAGTACCCCAGCTCACCGGCACGCCGTCTTCGGATGGGGTGACCGAGGAGGTCCTCCGCTATCGAATTCACCCGGCGAAGAAGAGCCGGTTCAAGACGGTCCTCGACGCGAACCGGCTGTTCGGAGGCGCCGATGCGACGACCACGGTGAAGACCCGAATCGGCGGCGACCCGGGCTTTCTCCTGGAGACGCGCCACGAGCTTCCGGATCTCGTGATCGAGGAGCGTCTGGAGTGCTCGAGCGAGGGCGGGCTGGTGTGTCAACGCTTTGTGCGCAACCTCACCGATCGGGAGGGGCGCCACCTCCGCACCGAAGACGTGCGAATGCGCGCGGGCTCGCTCGCCCCTCCACCCCACTCCTACCCCGAGGTCCTGCTGCCCTTCGTCATGCGGGGGCAGCCCCGAGAGGACGGCCGAACGCGGGCGGCCTACTCATGGACCTGCGACCGATTCATCGCCCGGGTCTACTACGAGGTGCAGGGCAGACCCCAGCGGGTCCGGGTGCCGGCGGGCACCATCGAAGGGTTCGAGGTGTGGATGTACCCCGATCTCAACGACTGGATCCCGCTGGGACGTGCGGTCACGCGACTGGTGAAGCCCTTCGTTCCTCGGTACACGATGTGGTTCGAGCGCGCCGCGCCCCATCGCGTCTTGCGCTTCGAGGGCCCCTATGGGCCGCCGTCCTCCCCTGAGATCGTCTTCGAGCTGACGGATTGAGTTCGCCCCGCACCTTGCGTTCGTCCAGGAGCTCTTTGGGGAATGCTCGACGCTCGTTCCCGTTGAGTCGACCTCGTTGAATCGATCTCGTGAACCGCGGTCCGTGGAGTCGTGAGCGAAGCGACCCGCGAAACCGCGAAACCGTGGCTCCTCCAGAGCGGCTCCGTTGACCGTGAAACCGCGTTGCCGAGTCAACACGTCTCGATAGAAAAACGGAAGCGCGGCTCCACGGACCCGCGAGACCACGACCCGCGAGACCACGATTCATGAACCGCACCGTGCTCAAGTCTCCCCCTGCTCTCTTCCGGGGTATGTTCGCCGCCCATCGGAGGCTTCCGACCCGCGAGGTTCCCCCATGACCGATCACCCCCACGGCGGCTCCATCATCGGCGAGGTCCTCGCCGCCCACGGCGTCCAGTGCCTCTACAACCTGTGCGGCGGCCACATCTCGCCCATCCTTCAGGGCGCGAAGATGCACGGCCTGAAGGTGGTAGACGTGCGCGACGAGGTCACTGCAGCCTTCGCCGCCGACGCCGCCAGCCGCATGACCGGCATCCCCGGGGTCTGCGCGGTCACCGCCGGTCCGGGCGTGACGAACACCGTCACCGCCGTCAAGAACGCCTTCGAGGCCCAGCAGCCCATCATCGTCCTCGGCGGCGCGACGGCCACGGTCCTGCGCGGGCGCGGGTCCCTCCAGGACATCGACCAGATGTCCCTCATGAAGACCATCACCAAGTGGTCGGTCCGGTGCAGCAAGGTGAACGACCTCGTCCCCACCCTGACCCGGGCCTTCGAGGTCGCCAGCGGAGGTGTCCCGGGCCCCGTCTTCATCGAGATCCCCGTCGACGTCCTGTACCCCGCGGAGATCGTCGCCGAGTGGTACATCAAGGAGTCTGGCGTCGACAAGATGAAAGGCCCCGTCGGCAAGGCCGCCAACCTCGCCATGAAGGGCTACCTCAAGCATCAGTTCCACATGCCGCACATTCCCAAGCCGCACATCCCGGGGCGGCTGTCCCTGTCCAGCCCCTTCGGTGACTCCGTCGCCGAGCACCTGGACAAGGTCGCCGAGGCCCTCGCCGGCGCGAAGAAGCCCGTCCTGGTCATCGGCAACCAGGCGATGGTGAACCTGACCCCCGAGCGCGCCGACGAGCTCGCCGCCGCAGTGAAGAAGCTCGCAATGCCGACGTTCCTCGGCGGCTCGTCCCGCGGTCTCCTGGGTCGCAGGAGCGACATCCAGTTCCGCCACAAGCGCACCCCCGCCCTCAGAGAGGCCGACGTCGTCCTCGTGGCCGGCTTTCCCTTCGATTTCCGCATGGGCTACGGCCAGAAGATCAACAAGAAGGCGAACCTCGTCTCCATCAACCTCGACCCCACGGCCCTGAAGAAGAACCGCAAGCCCACGCGCGCTGTCCAGGCACACCCGGGCCACTTCCTCGTCCAGCTCGCCAGCCGCTTCAATCCTCCGGGCACCTGGGCCCCGTGGTTTCAGCAGCTCCGGGATCGCGAGGAGGCCCGCGACGCAGAGATCGCTGCCAAAGCCACCACCGAGGGCCCCCGCGTCGATCCCGTGCAGCTCTTCCTCCGCATCGAGGAGAAGCTGGCCGACGACTCCATCCTCATCGTCGACGGCGGCGACTTCGTGGCGACGGGCGCCTACATCGTCCGCCCGCGCGGCCCCCTGCGCTGGCTGGACCCCGGCGTCGTCGGCACCCTCGGCGTGGGCGGAGGCTTCGCGGTCGGCGCCGCCAGCGTGTGCCCCGACTCCGAGGTCTGGCTGTTCTACGGAGACGGCTCCAGCGCCTACTCCCTGGCAGAGTTCGACACCTACGTCCGCAACGGCTGGGCCCCCATCGCCGTCATCGGCACCGACGCGAGCTGGCAGCAGATCGCCCGTGATCAGATCACCATCCTCGGCGACCCCATCGGCACGGTCCTGCGCCGCACAGACTACCACCTGGTGGCCGAGGGCTACGGCGGCAAGGGCCTCCTGCTGACCGATCCCGCGAAGATCGACGAGACACTCGACGAGGCCAAGAGGCTCTCTGCCGCCGGCACGCCTGTCTGCATCAACGTGCACCTGCGGACCAGCGACTTCCGCGAAGGGTCCATGTCGATCTGAGTCCGAACCGCTGCCCCTTCCCGACCGAGAGGCCCAGATGATCCGCCTGCCTGCTGTCTCGCTTCTGGCATCGTCCCTCTTCACCACGCTGTCCTGCCGCGCAGCCCAGGTGGTCACGCTCGGCGAAGACACTGCGCAGACCTCGACGTCGGGAACCTCTGGCGCCACTTCATCCACGAGCGCGACTCCGACCGACACGAGCCCGACCGGTACGACCACGTCAATCCCGACAAGCACGACCACCTCCACCGATCGGGCGCCGTTCACGCTGGCGGTGCTGCCGGACACGCAGGAGTACGTAGAGAGCTATCCGGAGATCTTCACCGAGCAGACGGCCTGGATCGCCGACCAGGCCAGCGAGGAGAACATCGCGTTCGTCCTGCACGAGGGCGACATCACCGATGACAACAACGACGAGCAGTGGGCCCGCGCCGACGCGAGCCTGAGCCTGCTCGACGGGCAGGTCCCCTACATCCTGTCGCTCGGCAACCACGATCTGGGTCCGAACGGCGACGCCTCCGACCGGAGCACCGACTACGACCTCTGGTTCCCGCCGTCCCGGTTCGAGAGCGAGCCCTGGTATGGCGGACACATGGCCGACCGGCCAGGCGATCACTACGCGGTGTTCACAGCCGGCGGCATGGAGTTCTTGATCATCAGCCTCGAATTCGGCCCGGACGACGACATGCTGGAGTGGGCGGCCGAGGTGATCGCCGCGCATCCGACGCATCGCACGATCATCCTGACCCACTGCTACCTGAGCGCCGAGGACGCCCGGGTGGGTCGCGCGAGCGGGGCCTCTCCCCACAACTACGGGCTGGCTTCGCTCGGGGTCAACGACGGCGACGAGATGTGGGAGGAGCTGGTCTCTCTGCACGAGAACATCTTTCTGGTGCTCAGCGGGCACGTCACGGGCGACGGCGCCGGCCAGCTGACCTCCGAGGGCGTGGCGGGGAACCCGGTGCATCAGGTGATGGCGAACTACCAGCACTTCGCCAAGGGCGGCACGGGCTGGCTGCGGCTGATGAAGTTCCACCCCGACGAGGACCGAATCGACGTCCGCACGTTCTCGCCGTACCTCGAGGCCGCCGGGGCGGAAGACATCAAGGCGAACCCGGAGCACTTCTTCTCCCTGGACTACGACATGTCGGATTGAGCCCGTTCAGTGAACATCGCGCTGGCCGTCACCACAGACCCGTCGGTTACGGGTCCCCGCTGGAGGTGCCCCATGTGGATCGCGCTGTTCATCCCGGGCTGTTCCGACCCCACCGACACCGCTGCGGCCACGCACAGCACCACCTCACGCAGCACCACCTCACACAGCACCGCCTCGCTCACCACCGAGCCCGGCAGCACGACCAGCACTGCGCTCACCGGCTGTGACCAGGATCCAACCGGCGACGTCACGCTGCCAGCCGACGACGCAGCCCACCCCGAGGAGCCCGTCGAGTGGTGGTATTGGACCGGTCACCTGACCGACGACGCGGGGCGCTGGTACGGGTTCGAGCAGGTCTTCTTCCAGTTCGCCTACGGAACGACCGGCTATATGCTGGCGCACCACGCGGTCACCTACGCAGACACGTTCAGCTACGACATCGCCCACGGAGTGGGCACCTACGAGACCGTGAACGACGGCTATGCGCTGTCGATCGACGCGCTCTCGGCGAGCGGTTCGGATGGCGTCGATACGCTGCACGGCGAGCTCGAAGACACAACCCTGGACCTCGACCTGACGTCGCGCAAGGCGCCCGCGAACAGACGTGCGGGGCGAAAGGCAGGGTTGGACGGTCGAAGGAGCGTTTTCGGGGAGGGCTGGTAGCTCTCACAGGCCCTGTGCGGCCCCCTCCGGCAGCATTTGTGTCATGGTTTGTGTCACGGCGAAGGCCGGTGTCGCTGTCATCGGCGCCGGTTCTTCCGCCTGCTAGCTTTCTGGCGCTTGCGGCGCTGCTTTCGCTTCTTCTTCGACGCCGGGAGCCTGGACCTGGACTCTGCCTCCAGCGCCTCGACTACGCGGCTGATCAGCTCTGGCTCCTCGCGCGCGAGGGCGTTCATCGCGTTGTAGGTGTGCATCCACTCGTTCAGCCCCTCCTCCGAGGTGACATCGAACCCCATGGACTCACCCATCATGAACAAGCCCTTGGCCATTCCGAAGTTGGCCGGGTCGCCCATCTCCCGCTCCAGGCGGGCGACCGCCTCGTCGCCGAGGAGTTGGAGGCAGCGCTCCGCCTCGGGGAGCTGATACTCGCGCTTGAGGAACCGCCAGAACGCACGCTGCTCAGTGATGATCGCGACCGCGTCCTCGGGTGGGCAGGAGACCTTGCGTGGGAAGATCGAGAACAGGATCTCGTCGAGATCCGCAGCGGTCATGGTCGCTGGCGTGACGCCCTGGTAGCTGGCCCCGTAGCGAACCGTTGCGTCGATCAGCCCGATGCGCGCGTCATCTGCATCGAGCGCGGCAGCCTCAGGTGAGGCGTCGAAGCCTGCCGTCAAGGCGGCGATGTACGCCTCGATCTCCTCCTCAGGGTAGTCGTCATCTTGGAAGAGGGGCTTGTGAATGTCGAACAACATGGTCCTCCCACCTCCATCATGGCTCGATGACTATCTGGTCAACGGAGGGCGCGGTGCGCGGGTAGGGTGTCGGAGCCGCGGAGATGCCGCCCCAGTTCGATCGGGCTCTTCGTATAGCGCTGCGTGCCGCGGCCGTCGCCGCCCTTGCTGATCGCGTCCATCGCTTCGTTGGTCAGGCGATCAGCATGCTCGTTCCCTGGCTCTCCGCTGTGCCCACGCACCCACCGCCACGTCACCCGATGCTCGATGAGCAGCGCATCAAGGCGCTGGACCAGATCCAGATTCATGACCGGCTCTCCGTTGCTGCGTCTCCAACCACGCCGTCTCCAGGACGCGATCCAGGCCTGCGCCATGTTCCGTAGATCCTGTCTGTCTGTACGGATCTCGATCTCCTGTCCGGGCCGACGGAGCGCCCTCAGCGTTTCCAACGCAGCGGTGATCTCCATCCGGTTGTTGTTGGTGTTCCGCGCGCCACCGCGCCGCTCCAACGCGACACCGCTGAGCGTATCGATCAACAGGAACCCCCAGCCGCCCACCCCGGGATTTCCACGGCAGCCCCCGTCGGTGTAGGCCACCAGACGAGCCCGGCTTCCCATGACCTCATTCGGCTTCCGAGCCTCTTGGAGTGGGATGGCGAGCGGCGCTCCGCGGGCGCTCCGAGCCAGCTCCCGAGCGCGCTCCAGACGCGGACTCTTCGAATCAACAGCGGACCATGTCACCTCCAGATCTCTGAGGCATGCGTCCAGCGTCTTGAGCAGGTCCACGTGCAAGAGCGGTCCGCCCTTCCTCTTCCAGCGTCGACTGCGCCACCTCGGCAGCCACTCGGTCGCCAGGGCCGGAAAGCTCTTGTTGGCGACGACCACCTCGATCGCTTCTCGCTTTCCACGAGCAGAGCGTGCCGAGCGCAAGCCGCTGACCAGAGCGAGCATCTCCATCCGGTACGGGGTCCCAGCCTCGGCGCCTGACTGCTCGGCGACGATGCGACCCGCCCGGGAGAGCCGGAACCCCCAGCCCCCCTGCGCCCGACGTACCGATCCGGCGATGGCCAGCGTCAACCGCACAACCACTCCGCTTTGGTGACCGCAAGCTGGTAACCTTCCTCGCCGGAGAGCCCGGGATTGTGCCGCGCGTTCGAGGTCAACGAAGTGCGCGCTGCGCACAGGCGCTGAACGCCGGAACGTGCCGCGGTTCGTGACGTCGCAGAAAGTCCAGGATGGCGCCCACATCAGCGCCAGCGCGGACCAACGCCTCCACGTCGGCGAGATCTTGAGTCCGGCTGGCCCGGAGCTTCATCAAGACGAGGGTTTCGATCCCCACGACAGGCACCACCCCGGGCCCTCCTTGACTCACCGCGGAAGCGAGCAGTGCGTCAGTCGGCAGCGCAGCGATCAAGTCGATGACGCCCCACTGCACCACACCCGACAGCTCCTCCCTGAACGAGAGGAGCGGCGTCGTCGTGGCAAAGGCCTCCTCCCCGACCAGGAAGTCCACGTCCTTCGTCGCGCGAGGATGGCCGTGGAGACCGACTGCGAGACCGCCCACCAGCGCATGAGGGACACCGAGAGAAGAGAGCATCGCCGAGACCCGGCGGGCGTCGTCCAGCACCTGCGGCGCGACGATCTGCGCGAGTTCCTCCCAGCTACTCATACGCGCTTCGCGATCAACGCACGAGTACCGTCGGCGTAGAGAACCTCGTCATGCTCGACCGGCCGCTCCTCCAGGAGCCTCCTGGCATCCTCAGGCACCTCGTACTGCTCGGGGACACGAAGCTCCAGACGGGTCGGGCGTCGGGGACGGGGCAGCGGAGTCGCGCCAGCGGGCCCCACCAGAAAGCCTGGGGGATCGAGCGGCTCGATAGAAGGATCGTCGGGCGTCTGCTGAAGGTCCCAGGCGGCCTGGAGAGCGAGCCATTCCCCTGGCTCCATTCGGAAGGCGGCCGCGAGGCGCTTCGCCGTGTCAGCCGTGATGCGACGCTTTCCAGCCAGGAGATCGGAGAGCCTGGAGCGCGGCATCCGACACCTTCGGGCGATGTCGGAGGCGGTCAGCCCAAGAGGATCGAGAAATCGAACTCGAAGGTATTCGCCGGGGTGCGCTTCAGGGTGAGGCCACATATTTGTCCTGTATCACGGGACAAGTGGAGCTGGCAGCCACATGTCCATCACTCAACCGCGCGATCGTAGGCCCGGGGCAGCCGAGCGGCGATCTGCACATCGACCTCGCGCCATAGCTCCTCCCGCCCGACCAGTCCGTCGAGGTGACGCCGGCGCGCAGCCGCTTGTGCTTCGGCCGCTCGCCGCCAACGCTCCGCGCGCTCCAGCTCCTCTCGACGCTCTCGTTCTTCGAGGATTGTAGCGGCCCGAGCGATCAGCTCCCCTGCTGTACGCGGTGCAGGAGCTCGCTCGACCCGTGTGTTGCTCGCCTCAACAATGCGTCGGCCGAGCTCCCAGCGTAGTTGGGCCCCCTCTCCCTCGATGACCTCGAGGAGCCACCGGTCCTTGTCAGCGCTGCTCTGGCTCGCCAGCCACCGGAGTACGGCGTCGCGCCTGGGAGCCGACTTCAGAAGCGCGCTGGTCTCTGCGGCCACCGCCAGCAGGTCCGCGTCGACCGCCATGAACGCCGCGAAGGCGACATGCGGTCCGTCGAGCTCCGCCAGCCCCGCCGGCACCGAAGGCTCTTCTTCCTCCTCGTCGATGTAGCCGCGCTGAACATCCACCAGCCACGCCAGATACAGACTGCGCAGATCGCCCCCGCCCAGGGCATCTCGCAGCCCCACCAGGGTGGCGAGTTGGCCCTCCCCCTCGACCCACGCCCTCCCCGCCTTCGTCATCGAGCTCGAAGTGAACGCAGATGTGCTCCGGTCTCACGTCGAAGGAGATCAGCTCGGTGTCGTAGCGTTCCAGCGCCTCTGTCGACAGGGCCGCGGTGGGGAAGCGAAATGACAGCCGACGGGAGCCCCAGTTGGCCACGTAGAGGAAGGCATCAAACCAACGCGCCAGCATCTCCCGCGGGCGACCTCGGAGATCTCCCCATTGATAGGAATTGGTGAAGCTGGTGGCGGTGATCCGCGCGCGGGAGGAGATGCGCCGGAGCTCTTCCTGGGCCGATGGCTCGAGGGCGTGGTCCAGCGCCTGAAATTCGTAGTATTGGTAGGTGCTCATGATGGGCTCCCGATGGGACGAGTGAAGGAGACGAGGCCGATGGGTAGAGGGACACCACGCGTCTTGGATGACCTCTCCCCGTCAGAGGGGAGATCGGTGCTACGCATCTTGCTCCACAGGCACCCCGAGCTGACTGAAGAGGCGGAGGAAGCCGCCCGCCTGATCGCCTCCGACGTGGACCCGGACCATATCGCCGAGGACATCGAGTACAGTGCGCGGGTGCTCGGGTTCGATGAGCTGAACGCGCGCGCTGGCCGCCAATCCTGGGGATATGTCCACCCGACGGAGGCCGCCTGGGAGATGCTGAGTGAGGTGCTCGAAGACCACCTCGCCGAGATGAAACGGCTGGCACGCCTGGGCCTGGAAGGAGCCGCGACTGACACCTGCGTCGGCATCCTGCTCGGCCTGTATCGCCTACGCGAGGCCCGAGGAAACCCGATCCTGGAGATGGCACCGGACTTCTGTGACGAGAGGGCAACGGACGTCCTCTCCCAGTGGACGAAGGCGCCAGGGCCGCTACGCGGGCGGCGTGAGCTACCAGAGGGATTCGTCGCAGAGGAGCTCCCCGAATGGAGCTCGCTCATACAGTAGAGTCAGGAGCAGACCATGACAACAGACCCCTGGAGTTCCGACCGACTGCGGATGTACTTCGGGCCATCCGCCGCTGAGCAGCTCGCCCGCGGAGGCGATCTGCACGGCCTGGAGGTCACACCATGGGTGGTCGCCCGACTCCGGGAGCTGACAGGGATCGGGCCGGGGGGTCACCCTCCGCGATTCACCATCTCGGCCGTACGCGCCATGTCGACTCAGACCATTCTGACGATTCTGCGGAGCTCGGGGGTCCAGGTCGACGTGAGCCGCTTCGCAGAGCTGGCCGCGCCGTACGCTTCGGCGTGGGAGATGTCTGAGGAGGATTGGCGCCCGCTGCCGTCCGCAGATCCCGAATTCCTGGGCATGGCAGCCTGCGAGCTCTGGAGACGTCTCCTGCCAGGACGGCCTTCGCTGGAGATGCTCGATGAGCGCATGCAAGAGGGCTACGACCTGCTGGAAGAGGGCGAGCACCAGCGGGCCTGCGAGGTCTGGATCTGGTTGGGGTACGACCTCTGTCGCAGCCTTTCCCCCGATGCAGATACGCTGGAGGAGGCATGCGATGGTTTCGGTGGGCTGAACACACTGCGGAATTGGCTTGGGGACCTACGCCATGAGCTGTACGACACCGCCCGGAAGAATCCCGAGGTCAGCCGACGCGCCGCAGCCCTCTTCGAGCATCTATATTGGCAATTCGACCCCTCTGAGGAGCTGTACTCTGTCCGCTGCGAGCAGGCAGATCTGCTGTATGCTCAGGGACTGACTCAGCAGGGAGAAGCGGTTCTCCAGGAGCTGATCGAAGATTGGCCGCAGAAGTGGGAGGCTGTGGGGCGCCTCTCCGATCAGCTCAGCGGCGCATGGAACGACCCGGAGTATCAGGACACGACTCGCGCCATCGCGCTGCTCGAGTCCACGCTCGCCGGTCCCGTCGCAGAGGGCAAGTACCTCCGGTCGCGACTGCGAGTTCTGAAGGCCCGCAAGAGATGACTCAGCTTGACGTGGGCGGCGCGCACTCGACCAACGCGATCAGCACCGTTGACGCGCGCCCTGGTGGAGCCGCCTTGCAACCCGCGCCTCGGACGTGTCATGGTTTGTGTCATGAATGAGGGCTCCCGCTCCCTCATTTCCACCTACCATCACCGAGAACAACGATGCTGACGCTCATCTGCAAGCGCACGTGAAGCACTTGCCGTAAGGCGGTCGCGAACAGGGGCGCGGGGCGAAAGGCAGGGTTGAACGGTCGAAGGCGAACTTTCGGGGAGGGCTGGTGGCTCTCTGTGGCCCTGTGCGGCCCCCTCCGGCAGTATTTGTGTCATGGAATGTGTCACGCCTCAGGGGCTTGGTGAGAGTCTGCAGCCCACATGGAAGGCGACCGCTGTCTGCTTCGGATCGGCGGCGCGGGCGCGGGTCTCCTGCAGCAAATGTTAACTGCTGGGCCGAAGGTTCAAGTCCGGAATGGCTCCCCAACTCGACACGGTCACGAACCGCCCCGCCGGGGTCTGTCATTCGCCTGCGGTGGGAGATTTCCGCGAGCCCGTCACCAACGCCGAAGCCAGTTCGTCAACGGCGGGCGGCCACGAACCGGGCAGCGGAGTGGGCGGCGCTGATCGACGGTGTGACCATCAAGACGCGCGCGGATCTGGCGCGTCACCTCGGAGTCTCCAGAGCCCGAGTCACCCAGGTGCTCGGAGCCCGCCGGTCCTGATTCCTCAGGCTGGCTCGTCAGCGGTGGGCTCGCCCAGCACCTCAGCGACTGAGCCGGCCGTGAACAGCCGATCGATCCATCCCTGGACCTGCTCGGCGTCAGCCTGCGAGATGCGCGCACGTTCATCGTCGGAGACCGAGCCGAAGCGCTGCGCCAGAAAGCGGACCAGCAGGGCTTGGCGCTCGCGCTGTACGCCGATCTGGATGCCTTCTTCCCGCCCCTGCTGTCGGAGCCAGTTCGCGAGTCCCATGATGTGCTCCCTTGTCTCAGGGTGGTCCTTGAGCGCAGTCTCAATGGCGGTTCGCCACTCCCGTGGTGTGCGGGGCTCCCGCTCCACCTCCATCATATAGGTCACCAGCGCGCCCAGACCGTCAAGCCCGGAGCTGGTCAGCACCTGCTGCATCACGTCTGCCCAGCGCTCAAGCTGACTGAGCAGATCGCCGGTGTGGGCGCGGCGCATCAGCAGCAGCGCCATCTGAACCATCGCCCGCCCCCGAAGCTCCTCCTCGCTGAGCTGGGAGAGGTCCTGCACCGAGTACCGCAGCGACGGCTGGTTCAGCAGCGATTCGTCGCGCAGGGACGAGGGGACGGCGAGGAGCTCAGCGAAGTCAAGGCGGGCCGTCCAGCGCCGTTCACCGTGGTAGAGCACCAGGGGGATGATGGGCGGAAAGCGGGTGGTGGGCGCGGCGTCCTTCACCCAGAAGTCCCACGCCCGCACCATGTACCGCAGCAGCCTCCACGCCATCCGGCGGTCCACGCTCGACTGGTGCTCCAGAAGCACGAAGATGAAGGCTTCCGACCCGTCGCCCCGCAGAGGCACCCGAAAGAGCAGGTCTTTCGTCCTTCCGCTGAGCACTGCGTCGACCATCCTCGTCGGCGCCGCTTCAAGACGGGTCAGGTCCAGCGCTGAGACGACACGCTGAGGTAGAACCTCACCCAGATGCGACCGCGCGTTCTCCAGATCTGCGAAGACGTGGTGGAACAGCAGGTCGTGGGGCGACTGCAACCGGGGCTCCGTGTGAGGATGGCCTTTCGCAAGGGGACGGGGAACCCCCTCACCGTTGCTTCCTAACGTCCCTCTCCTACGGTGTTGCTGTGCTCGCTGTGCTCCGAGCGGATGGCGGTGCGTACGGTGGTCATCTGGCCGCCAGCGACGACCCGCATCCTCAACAGCCTGGGAACGGGGCGCCCGAGGGGACCACCACCGCTGTTCCACTGAGCCGAGCGACCACAGCGGGGGCGGCAGCGTCCTGCGCGGGGACCGGTGCGCCTCGAGACGCGACGACACCGGTCAGAGAGCGGTTTCGGGTGGGTAGCGGGCCCTGCCGAACCGGTTCCGGCACCGGCAATCAGGGCAACGGAGCCAAATCTCGACCGGGCCGAAAAGACGGGGAACCCTCGCGAGGGGGCTTATCGATACTATCGTGCGAGCAGATTCTCTTTCGTCGCGGCCTGCTTCGCCCATTCGATCGCTGTGGTGTCCGAGATGCCGAGCATTGCAGAAAGCTCTGTCCACTTGACGCCAGCGTCACGTTGGGTCCGCAGTCAGCGACCGACGCGAGTGCGAACGTCGAGTGGGTAGCCCAACTGTGGGGAGTGAGGACGACGGGCGGTGATCAGGGCGACGATGTCGTCGGCGGTGTCGGGCATGGTGAGCTCCAAGCGAAGGGCGCGCCAGGATCCCATGACCGCCATACGCTACGAAACCCACCCCCGCGAGCATGTACGGAAGGATGGACGGCTGCGGGAGTTGGTGGAGCTGGTCGAGGACACGATCTTGGATGCGTTCGACCCGGAGCTACGGAGCCGGCTGTCTGTTCAGCAGTGGCGTGACGAGCAGGCGAAGCGGCTGGGCGTTGTCGGCGTCGTTTGGGACGAGGAGACCGAGAATGAGTTTCGAGGCCGTGCGGGCGTGCGGAGGCAGGAAGGTGCTGTTGATGCTTCTCGACGAGCCGGTGGTGGAGGCCGACTATCTGATCAAGGTCAGCGAGGACATGAGGGGAACCCTCAGGGCGGTGGAGTGGTTGTTGGGGAAGCCGGAGCCGGGGGAGTTTGTCTGCGAGTAGGGGAGCTGAAGATCAGCCTCTGGCGTGAGATATCACAGATTAATGGGGGGCGGCGCCTCAACTTGGACCAGAAGATGGCTCTGAGAGCGCCTCCCTCGACGTTCCACGATTCGAGTGACGACGGTTGCCAGGCAGGTCTTCCGAAGATGAGGCTCCAGATCGTCCGCAGTCAACCAGACGCTGATGCCCCCCTCAATTGCGGAGCCAGGGGAGTACAGTTCAAAGCGGCGCTTCCCCGGAAGGTAGTACAAAGTCCCCTCCAAAACCTGCTCCTCCTCGGAGAACTGTGAGTCCTCGACGCGTTCGCGAGCCCTCTGGACGCTGTCATGAGACTCAAACAAGACCTCAAGGTCTCCGGTGGAGAGCCGCAACGTGGCCCCAGCATCCGCCACTTCAGACAGAAAGTTGACGAGCTTGCTATGGGCGCGCTCGCCCACCTCTGCCAACGCCTCTGTGAAGAGCTTCTCCGGTGCCGATGTTGCAGCCAGTAGCTGACAAACCCTGACTAGGGTCTCGGAAACCAGATCTGGTCCATATGGCTCTTCACGCTCATCTTCGATGAAGGGCTTCTCCTCAAGGATAAAGCCGAACGAGCCCGCCCTCAGCCCAGTGAGCATCAGCTCGCCATATTCTTTGTCGGGGATCACGCCCTTCGGCTTCACTTTTCCACGCGTCCGCTCAGCAAGCATCACGGAGGCAAACTCCTGGAACGCCCGCAACCCTCTACTCGCGAACATGGCATCAATCGCTCTTCTCCCCAGCACCGGGGCCCCGTCAAAGGTGAGGAAGGCCCGGGCGGGTTTCCTGGGGACGGCCAAGGGCCACCCCAACATTTCGAGCTTGTGAGTCACGAAGGCAAGCTGGGCCGACAAGCCAGACACCTCAAGAGCCGCCTGGTTGGGAAAGAGGCCGACCAAGCTCTCAAGTTCTGCCTTCTCGCAAAGCAGGGCTTCATATCGGGCTCGGTCCATGGTCATATCTGAGCCTCCCTGGCAAGAAGCTGTGCCACGATTTGCTCATCGGATTGGTGGGGGTCGTTTTCGAGGCTAATCCAGACCAAGCCCTTCCTCCTCCCCGTGCCTACCTGAACAGAATACCGTTCCCTGTAGGCCTTAAACCAGATATCTAGTGGTCCAGTCTTCTTCTGGATACGCGCCATATCGTGGGCATGATGCCAGATCCCGAATTTGAATAGTGCGCTAGACATACTGAACAAGTGAGGCCATCTGCGAAGCTTCGCATCTGGCGAGATGAGTGAGAAGGTCGGGTTAGAGTACCAGGTTGTCACATCCATTTGCTCGGGCTCATCGATATCCTCGGTGAACGTCCCGTCAATCCACTGACTTCCCAGGCCAATCCCCACCCCGCGAAGTCCTTGACGTAGCTCGATCAGCCCGCGGATCAGTTCCCTTCGTCTTCGAGACCACCCGAGCCTCGCTACGACTTCACCAAGGGAGGCCTTGAATGGCGAGCCCTCCTCGTGCCCCAACGGGCCCGTATAAACTGTCGGAAGAACCCCACCTTCAAGCGGTGGGATCACGATGTGGCCCAGGAGTTGGTGGTGATGTGATGGTAATGGTCCAACTGAGAAGCCCCCACCGGTATCCCCTCTTCGCGCCTCCTTCGGGGTAATTCTTGGTCTGCTGATCCTCAACCACTCCAACTAGGCTTGCCACCCTACCGTCATTGGTACTCCAGACGAGCCTCCACTCGATTGGCAGAATCCATCTCCTTCGTGCCCCTTGGGCGACGTGGCCCCCTGCCGAGGTCGGGCGCGTTCGCATTTGGGGGGCACTCCCTGATTCGCTGATCATGCAGC
>CAYXGP010000086.1:7059-30648 GCA_964464515.1 uncultured Enterobacterales bacterium | reverse complement strand
GCACAGCCGGGGGAAGGCTATCAAGACTTCCCACGAGGGCCACTACCCCATCCATGCTCCTCCGTTCATATCGAGCCCCTGGCCGGTCACTCCGATCGCTTCGCCCGAAAAAAGCCAGCGCACCAGCCCGGCGATGTGCTCCGGCCTGCTCATGCGACCCAACGGAACGGCTCGCATCGCCTGCGCGTGGGCCTCCTCCCGGGTGATCCCGAGCGCGGCGGCCATGCCGTCCAGTCCCTCCCAGGCCATGTCCGTATCGACCCAGCCGGGACAGACCGCGTTCACCTGGACGTTGGCTGGGGCGAGCTCCAATGCGAGGGCGCGGACCAACCCCAGCAGCGCCGCCTTGGACGCGCAGTAGCCCGTGTACCCGGGCACGCCGAACCGTCCCAGAATCGACGAGACCACGACGAGGTGGCGAGCGTCGGGGCCGGGCGCGAGGTGTCGCTGGACCGCACGGAGCGTGTGGTAGGTGCCGGTGAGGTTCGTGGCGACCAGATCATCGAAGCGATCCTCGGGCCCGGGGGTGTTCGGTCCGCCCAGTCCGGCGTTGGCGACGGCGCCCAGCAGCGGGCCGTGCGCAGCAGCGGCTGCTGCGACCGCGGCGTCGAGCGCCGCGCGATCCCGGATGTCGGCCGGCAGCACCGAGACAGGGGCGCCAGCCAGGGCGGCGGTCTCCTCCAGGCGGGACGCGGTGCGTCCGAGCAGCGAGACGGCGTGGCCGTCGGAAGCGAGGCGGAGGGCGACGGCGCGGCCGATTCCGGAGCCGGCACCGGTGACGAGGACGTGCTTGGACAACGGGTCTCCTGGCGGGGCGGGAACGCTGCCTGTCGCGGTCGCTGACAGCGGCCCTCGATCGCCATACACGGCAGACATGTATCGTATCTGCTTCGTCTGCCTCGGGAACATCTGCCGCTCACCTGCGGCGGAGTGCACAATGCGCCACCGGGGCGGGGTGGCGGGGGGGGTGGTGGGTTTTCGCCGGGGCCGGGGGGGCGCTGGGGGGGGGGCGGGGGGCGCGCCCCCGCGGCGGGGGGGCGGCGCCGCGGCGCGCGCACGCGGCATCAGCGTCACGGGCAGCGCGCGCAGGTTCTCCCGATCCGACTTCGATCGGTTCGACCTGATCCTGGCCATGGATCGATCCAACCTGCACGATCTGAGCGCCTCTGCGCGATCCGCGGCCGATCGGGCCAAGCTCCGGCTGCTGCGCGACTTCGATCCGGCGAGTCGGCGAGGCGCCGAGGTGCCCGATCCCTACTACGGCGGTCACGACGGCTTCGAGGAGGTGCTGGACATCTGCGAGGCGGCGTGCCGGGGGCTGCTCGCGGAGCTCAGCGAAGGGTGACAGCGGTGGGTTCGCTGGTCGCTCAGATCCGCCGGCTCGTGGATGAAGCCGTCACGGCGATCCATCCGGTCGCGGGCGGCGACACCTCGCCGGCGTTTCGGGTAGAGCTCGCCTCGGGGCAGCGGCTGTTCGCCAAGACCCACCCCAGCCCCGCGCGGATCATCGCCGAGGCTGAGGGGCTGCGCTGGCTTGGCCAGATCGTCGCGACGCCGGAGGTGGTCGCGGCGGACTCCCGGCTGCTTGTGTTGGACTGGGTGACTCCCGGCCAGTCGGGCCCACAGACCGCGGAGGCCACCGGTCGGGCCCTCGCAGCGCTCCACGCTGCTCCCGCCCGGCTTGAGTGGGGCTGGGGCCTGCAGGATCAAATCGGAACGCTGCCGCAGGACAACACACCCTGCGATGACTGGCCGACGTTCTGGCGTGACCGCCGGTTGGCTCCGCAGATAGCGCTGGGCGCCAGACACATCCCCGGCGGGCTTCAGCGGAGACTGGATCGTCTGTTGATCGATCTGCCTGCGTTGCTGGCTACCGACGCCGCGCCTGCCCGTGTCCACGGCGACCTGTGGGCTGGAAACCGGCTGATCGGCCAGGACGGAGCACCGTGGTTCATCGATCCGGCGGCCTTCGCCGGCCACCGCGAGGTCGATCTGGCGATGATGCACCTGTTCGGTGGGTTCTCTCGGCGCTGTCTCGACGCCTATGAAGAGGCGCTGCCGCTGGAGGCCGGCGCCGTCCAGCGGCGTCCCATCTACCAGCTCTATTTTCTCCTGGTGCACCTGAATCTGTTCGGACCGGGCTGGCTCCCGCGGATCGCCGCTGCTGTGTCGCTTGCGTGAACGAGGATCAGACCTCTCCGGAGGCGATGTTCTTGTGTCGGGAATTCATCTGTCCCTTGGTCTTCTCCGACGAACCGAGCGCGTCGTAGGCCGCGTACTTGTACGTCTCCGACAGCGTGGGGTAGTTGAACACCATGTCGACGAAGGTGACGACAGGCAGCTTGTTGAGCACCGCGAGCTGCCCGAGGTGGATGAGCTCTGTCGCGCGCTCGCCCACCATGTGGACCCCCAGCAGGTGGCCGTCCTCGGCATGCACGATGAGCTTGGTCATGCCCCGGAAGTCGCCGGTGATGTGTCCGCGCGCGTTCTGTGAAAATTCTGCGCGCCCGACCACGTAGGGGATCCCCTTCTCCTTGCACGTCTCCTCCGTGATGCCCGCGCAGCTCAGCTCGGGAATTGTGTAGATTCCGTAGGGGAGCAGGCGCCCGACGCGCACCTTGTTCGGCAGATCAAAGGCATGGGAGACCGCGTTTCGACCCTGATCCATCGACACCGACGCCAGCGCGGGGAAGCCGATGACGTCCCCGACCGCGTAGATGTTGGCGGTGGCTGTGCGGTAGGTGTCGTCGACAGGGATCTGACCCCTTCGGTTGGCTTCGATGCCTACGTTCTCCAGTCCCAGGTTCGCTGTGTTGCCGGTCCGTCCCGCGGCGAACAGGAGCTTCTCGCTCTGCAGCACCTCTCCGTTGTCGAGCACGGTTCGGATGTTACCAGCGCGCTCGATCGTGCGGTAGCCGCTGCCGAGCTGGAACCGAACGCCCAGCTCCGTCATGACCTCCAGCAGCCGCGCCACCAGCTCCGCGTCCATGAACGGAAGGAGCGCGCTGCGCGGGTCCACCACCGTGACCGCCACCCCCAGCGCCGCGAACATGCATGCGTACTCACAGCCGATCACCCCGCCGCCGATGATCACCAGGTCTTCTGGCAGCCGATCGAGCATCAGGATGCTGTCGCTGTCGTGGACGTCTGGATCGTCCATGGGCAGCTCGGCGGGTCGGCGCGGTTTGCTGCCCGTCGCGATGAGGAAGATCTCTCCGCCGATCTCCCAGCGCCGATCACCGGACTGCACAGCCACCCGTGTGGTGTCGATGAAGGACGCTCGCCCGTGCACCAGGTCGATCCCGTGACGCTCGAGGTTCTCTCGGATGCGCCGGCTCTCCATCTGCGCGATGGCGTTCTTGCGCTCGATCATGCGCGGCACCGTCGTGCCCGGATCCAGGCTCACCGTCAGGCCGTACATGCGCTTGTTCTGGTAGCCGGAGAGGTAGATCGCGGTCTCTCGCAGCGTCTTGCTGGGCAGCGTTCCGGTGTGGACCGCCGCCCCACCCGGCTCGGCCTGCGCCTCGATCACGCAGACCTTCTTTCCCCAGTACGCTGCCTTCGCTGCAGCCTTCTCGCCCGCCGGCCCGCCGCCGATGACCACCAGATCGTACACGTCCGTCATGCCTCTGCCACCCCGCTGCTGATCTCTGTCAGGAGTCCCCGGTTAGCCGCTCGTCGCGCTCAGGTCGAGTCGAGAGGCGTGGCCCCGCGGGTCTGCGCTATGTCTCTGCATTCTCCAGCGCGGCCAGAGCGGCGACCAGCACGCGACGCTCGGTGGCGGGTAGCGCGCGATCCAAAGCGGGGTAGACGAACCGCTGCTCCCGCTCAGTGTGGTGCTCCAGCACTCCGCGTAGCCGCAGGAACGGCGCCAGCAGCGTGACCATCACCGAGCGCAGTCGGTCGGGCTGCTCGACCGCAGCCTCGCGCAGCTTCTCCAGCGCGTCGTCTCCCGCCCGGAGGGTCTTCTTCAGGATGAGGTGATCGGCGTGGACCAGCTGGGGTGAGGCCCCTCGCTCGAAGGGCCCGAGCGCGCTGTACCGGGGCAGCACCTCTGCCTCCTCCAGCGCCGCGTGGGCCTCGAGCGACGCGCGGAACGTCGACCAGTCCCGAACCAGCGCTTCGATCTCCAGCGCCGTCAGCCGCTCGAGCATGGCGCCGGCCTGCGCGTCCAGCGCGTCGTGGAGTCGTGCGTTGGTCTCGGTGAGGGTCGGCACGGTGTGGGGGATCTCCGGGTCGCGGCCGCCTCGCTGCGGGCGGACCGCTGGATGTAACGGGGGCGCACCGTCGCCGTCGATGACGCGGAGGGTCTCCAATGATCGCGCTCCTCTTGCTGGCCTGCTCCAGCGACTGTCCCCCCGGCTCCACGATCCACGCCGACGGGCTGTGTCACCTGATCGAGACCACCGAGTCCGACACTGCGTCCGTCGCGATCGACACCGGTCAGCCAGCCTCCAGCACCTCGCTGCCGGGGTTCGAGTGGGGCGATCCGATCTCGCTGATCTCCGTGGCCGGCCAGGGTCCGTCCACCAGCGGCAAGCCGGAGGGGGCCGTGTACGAGTGGCTCGACGGCGTCGTCCTGAATGAAGAGATCGCGCTGCTGACGGGGCAGGGCGGCCTGATCACCGTGGACATCCCCAGCGGGGAGATCACCTGGCAGGACCAGACCATCGAGCGCGGCTATCGTGTGGACGCTGACGGCGATCTGGCGGCGGTCGGTCCCCGGATCTCGCCCCCGATCATCGTCGATCTCTCCGCTCCGAACACCCCGGTCGTCGGCGACACCATCGAGCTGTTCTCGGGCTACCACGAGGACATCGCCGTCGACGACGGACGGATCCTGATCGGCTGGCTCGACAACGGCGCGGTACTGGTCGATGCGCAGGGCGCGCTGCTGTCCGTGCTGGAGGCGGACGACGCGTTCGCGGTGGGGCTGGAGGGAGAGCGCGCGGTGGTCACCGACGACGACGAGCTGATCCTGTGGGACGTCTCCGATCCGACCGCCCCGCAGGTCCTTGATCGCGTCACCCTGTCCGGCCACGGTCGCGACATCGCCTTTGACGGTCAGCACCTGGCGGTGGCGATGGGCGGCGCAGACGTCGCGGTGTTCTCGGTCGCCGATGACGTCCTGACGCATCTCGGAGCTCTCGACCTGCCCGGCTCGTCCTTCTCCGTCTCCCTCGACGGGGACTACCTGTGGATCGGCGCCTGGGAGGTGGTCGGCCTGGCCTGGCTGGGCGACGGCGGCCCGGTGATGCTCGGCCACGAGCCCCCCGGCGCAAACGCCATGGCGGTGGCGGCGGGTGCCGGACGCGCTGTGGTCGCAGACTGGTACTACGCCACCACCATGGAGCTGAACGCCGGGCTCGCCGGCCCCGAGATCGTCGTCCCCGAGGCCCTGTGGTTCACGGGCGACTCCGCGCAGTCGGTGGCGTTCGAGAACGGCGGTGCGTTCGATCTGGAGGTCACCATGGCCCCCGGCGATGGGTTCAAGACCAGCGAGACGTCCCTGACGCTCCGGCCGGGTGAGCGGTACTCGGTGGCGGTCACGCCGCCCGCGGGTGGCGCAGAGAGCACGCTTGAGTGGACGAGCAACGATCCCGACGAGCCCGCCGGTCAGGTCGCGCTGAATCAGGCGAATCAGAGCATCGGCGCCGCCCACGAGGACTTCGAGCTGCTGGGCTTCTCGTGGCCTGACGGAGCCAAGGAGCTGCACCGCCTGTCCGATCAGCGCGGATCGGTGGTCTTCCTGGCCTACTACGCGCTGTACTGACCGGTCTGTAGTCTGGAGGTTCCAGACATCGAGCCGTCGGTCGCGGCCCACTTCGAGGGCGAGGACGTGGTGTTCTGGCTGATCAACGGTGAGGACAGCTACGAGGAGGCCTGGGAGTTCATCGCCGAGGCCGAGACCACCCTGCCGACGCTCCTCGACACCACCGGTGTGATGTCGGGTCAATACAGCCGGGAAGAGGGCGGCAGCTCCTACGCGCCGTACCCCGTCCAGGTCATCCTCGACCGAGAGGGGGTCATTCGGTACCTGTCGTACCAGTACGACGCCGACCTCGTAACCGACACGATCTCAGCGTTGCTCGCGGAGTGACCGTCGAGAACCCCGCGGAGAGAGCTTGGGCCGCTCCAGAAAAACCCCTATCCACCCTCGACGCGGATGCGCGTCGCCCCTCGGCTCGCCACGCTCTGGAAGTATCCAGATACGACTGCGAGCGAGGCGAGCCAATGGGCTCGCGCCTCCACGCCGATCATTGGATATCTCTTTTCCTGGAGCGGCCTTACACGCCGATGATCATCAGGTCATTTCACGGCAAGCCCTTACCAGCCGAGATCCTGAATCCATGGGAGGTGGTTCGTCCGGTGTTCCCTGGCGGTTAAGCTACCGAGCGGAGGGTCTATGTCAGCGCAACCCTGCACACCCAACGTCACCTACATTCAGCTCGTCCGATACCTCTCCGGCCAGGAGCAGACGTCCAGCGCGACAGTCGTCGGCGGATTGGCGACCTTCCTGCCGACGTTGGAGACCCGCACCATCGCCATCCCCACCACCGCAGACATGGCGCTGACGGTCTGCTACGGCGTCATCTCGGCGGCCATGGTGCTCATCGAGCACTCCGAATTCGAGATGGACGACACCGGCGTGATCGGGCCGAAGAAGTCCGCTCGGGAGGTCGCGAAGGCGCTCGAGTTTCCCGTCTTCGGTGTGTTCGGGTACCGGGGGGTCTTTCGCAGCGCCGACCCGCCGAAGCGCGAGGGCGATCCGGAGCCCGTCCCATGGCGCGACGTCCCCCGGCAATTCCACCGCGCCATCCACGGGGTGATGACCGGCTTCAGCAACCCCTCGGTCTCGCCGGTGATGATCGCCGCGCGCCTGGCCCACGACATCGTCCGCATCCAGCCCTATCCGTACGGCAACGAGCGGATGGCGCGCCTGCTGCTGACCTGGGTGCTGATGGTGGCCGACCACGGTGAGCTTCCGCTCGTGCTGCGGCAAGCGAGCTACAACCGGGCGCTGGTCGGCCCGAACGCGCGCGGCTTCTTCGACGTCCTCCACGATCCGAAGATCGTGGAGTGGCAGTCACAGTGGACCCCGCACAGCGTTCAGCCGGGCTGACTCATCGTTGATCTGGCTGACTCTGGCTGATCAGTCCAGACCGATCCACACCGGACCGATCCCGGCACGGGTCAGCGAGACCTGGGAGGGCGTCAGACGATCCCAGGTGAATGCGGCGCCGAAGACCACCACCCCGGCGGTGGCCGCGGTGCGGGCGCGGATCCAGCGCTGATCGGCGGCCTCGAAGTCGACCAGCGCGGCCTGCTGAGCTGCCCCGGTCGTCGCCTCATTCACCACCGCCGCGGCAGCCGCGGCTTGACCGAAGGCGATGGCCGCCCAGACGCCTGTGCCGGCCGCCAGCGCCGCGCCGGTCCACTTTGCCGCGCAGGGCAGCGTGCAGGTCGGTGCGGCCGTGCGCTCCTGCCAGGTTCGATCGGGAGCGGTGAGCTCCCACGTGATCTGATCGGTGGGGATAAGCGCCGCGACGTCGGGCTCAAGCACCGCCGACAGGAGGAGCGCCAGCTCGGCGCGGCGGATCGGATCGTCCACCCACACCGTGAGGTTCACCGGGAGCGCGGCCGGGGCCAGCAGGGTCGCGTCGGCGCTCGCGTCGAGTGTGAGCCAGAAGGTCTCCCGCGGGCCGTCGGCAGCGCGGGCGAGCTGTACGTGGTGTCGTCCGGGCGGCAGCGTCACCGGCGAGGCGATGGCCGGCTGAGCGTCGATCCACAGCCGCACAGGTGGGGCGAGGGGGGCGATCGTGAGGGACGCTCGGGACTGCTCCGAGAGAGTTTTTCGCGCGGCGTCAAACACGTCGCGACCAGACGGCTCGAAATCATCGTCCCACGCCAGGGTCGGCTGGAACAGGAGCGCCTGTGAATACGCCGCGCTGGCCGCCTCGGTGTCGCCCGCGCCCAGGTGCGCCATCCCCTGCAGGTAGAACACCCGCGCGATCTCCGCGCTGCCCGCCGGGGTCTGGAGACACGCCACACCCGCGACCGCTGGCGCCAGGCTGATGAGCGCCTCGGGGTACTCGGCGTAGGCGAGATCACCCTCCGCCTGCTTTACGGCGCCCCCGAGATCGCCCCACCTGGTGGCCTCGGTCGCGCACGCCACCAGCGCGCCGCCGCTGACCGTGAGCGGTGCGTTCTCTGTGAGCAGCGCAGGGAGATCGACCGGCTGGAGCAACTCGGCCGCGGTCTCGGTGTCGCCGGCGGCCCGGGCCACGGCGGCGTCGGGGTCTCCTGGCGCGTGGATGACCACGGTCCCGGCGCGGGCGGCGAGCGACAGGAGGAGCGGCGTCAGCGGGGACACGGGCCCTCCAGCGCGAAGTCCCAGCAGAAGCGGTTCTTGCCCTCGTCCAGGACGGTGATGCTGCGCGTCGCGACCTCGCCGTCGGTGGTGGTCATGGTGACCACGTGGGGGCCGGTGGTGAGCGTGCCCTTCCACACCGTCCGCCCCTGCGCGGCGCCGTCGATGGTGATCTCGCTCCACGGGACGCTGTTGATCACCACGTCTCGGCTCACTGGCGCGGCGCGGGGGGCCTTCACCGAGGGTGCCGTCGTGGTCACGGGAGCAGCATCTTCGGTGGGAGTGTCATCTGGAGCAGCGTCTTCAGGGGGAGCAGTCTCAGACGGCGCGTCTTCGCGTGGCGCGGACTCTGGAGCCGCAGACTCCTCGCTTGACGTCTCTGGTGGAGGGGAGGACCCCGGCCGTTTGGGGTCCGACGAGGCATGAGCTGAATCAGGGACCGGATCTGCACTGAACCGCGAGATCAGCCCCACGCCGAGAAGAAGCAGCACCAACGCGATGAGCCACCGCCGCGACCGCTTGGGAGTCGGCGTTGCGGAGGGGATGTCTTCGGACACCGTCGAAGCGGCGGGTGCAGACGACTCAGCGGGCGTGGCGGTCTCGCCGAACCAGTCTCCCTGCGTCACCGGCCAGCCAGGACCGGTGGAGGCTGCGGGCGTCGGGGGGAGCGGTGCGGGCTCAGGGCGCAACGTAGCGATCGGCTCCTCAGTGGAGAGCAGCGAGGGGGTGTCCGGAGGAAGCGCAGGGAGGGCGTCGTGTGCAGCGCGGAGCTGTTCGAGCATCTCCTCGGCGGAGGCCCAGCGCTCCTCGCGCTCGTACCGAGAGGCGCGATCGACCACGCCGCGCAGCGGCTCCGGGAGCAGCGCCAGCATCGAGTGGCGGATCTCCGAGACGAACAGGTGGGTGGGGTCGTTGCCGGTCACCAGCGCGAGGATGGTGGCGCCCAGCGAGTACAGATCGGAGCGGGCATCAGCCTGACGGGCGCTGCGATGCTGCTCCGGCGACATGTACGCCAGCGTGCCCATGCTCACGCCGGTGCGGGTGTTGTGTCCGGCGTCCGCGAGGTGGGCGATGCCGAAGTCTGTGAGCTTGGGGCGTCCGCGCCTGGTGATCAGGATGTTGTGGGGCTTGACGTCGCGGTGGACGACGCCGTCGGCGTGCGCCACGGCCAGCGCTTCGAGGACCGGCTGGGCGATCTGAGACGCCAGGCGCGCGGGCATCGGGCCGTTGCGGGTCGTCCACTGCTGGACGTTGCCGCCGGACACGTACTCCATGACGATGTAGGTGCCGTCGTCGCCGCTGCCGAAGTCCACGACCCGCACGATGTTTGGATGGTCGAGCCGGGCCATCGTGCGGGCCTCGGCCAGGAATCGTCGCTGAAGCTGCTCGGAGGTGAAGAACGCCGGGCTCATCAGCTTTACGGCCCGCTCCACATGCAGCACGGTGTCGAGCGCGCGGAAGACCTTCGCCGTGCCGCCTTCGCCGATCTCCTGCAGGAGCTGGTAGCGACCCGCGACGACGCGGGCCGTTCCACCTGAGAGTGGTTGGTCCGGAGAAGGCACCTTCACGGCGTAGCCCCTTCTCTCAGGGTGATCCACAGACCGCGCGTTCGCGCCGCCGCGCGCGCGTGAGGAGTCCGAAGAGACCCACCCACAGCGCCGCGCCGGGGGCGCGGGCCGTCGCGCAGCCGCACAGCGTCGGCGCGACCACCAGATCGGTGTCGAAGGGGAGCCCGCTGTCTGGGCGCGCGGTGTCCGTCGTGCCCCCGGTGGTGCTGCCCGAGGTGCCGCCTGACGCGCCGCTGGTGCCTCCCGTCGTGGTGCTGGTGCCGCCCGTATCCGCGCCGTCTGGCGAATTCGGATCGGTGCCTCCCGCGTACTCGTCGAGGTTGCTGACCCCGTCGCCGTCGGGATCGGCGCCGGCGTCGGTGGGATCGGACGGATCGAGACCGTTCTCCGCTTCCCATCCGTCGCTCATCCCGTCGCCGTCTTCGTCGAGGGTGACCACGGTCACGGACCACTTGAGCGAGTCGACGCCGCCGTCGTCGTCTTCGACGGTGAGGGTGAACGCGTGCTCGCCGGCGTCTGCCCAGGTCGTCCACCAGCTCAGCGCTCCGGTGGACGGGTCAAGCTCGACACCCTCCGGGAAGCTGCCGCTCCAGTCGTGGGTGTCCTCGAGCCCGGGATCCGACACACCTGGCGCGAAGAGGTACTGCTCGCCCTCGACCACCTCGGTGTCCGGTTCGCCCTCCAGGGTCGGCGGCGCGTTCTCGATCGTGATCTTCGTGCTGTCCGTGGCCTCGCCGGTGTCGTCGTCCGTCACGGTCACGGAGATCGTGAACACGCCGTCGTCGGCCCAGAAGTGGCTGATGCTGCTGGAGACGTCGGAGGTGTCGTCACCCAGATCCCAGGAGATCGTGTGGGTGTCTGCCACCTCTGCGTCGGTGTAGCGCACCGACAGAGCGACGCTCTCGCCCTCGGTGGCGGCCTCCTGTACGACCAGCGCGCTGATCTCCGGATCCGCGTTGGCGACCTCCACGGTCGCGGTGTCGCTGTCTTCTTCTTCGCCGCTGCTGCAGTCCGCCTCGACGGCGAGATCGATCTCCACCGTCTGGGGACCGTCGACACCAGCCGCGGTGAACAGCGGGGTGGCGGAGCCGTCGTCGTCGAGCAGGCCGTCGGGGGTGTCCCACGCGTAGTCCAGGGCGTCGCAGTCCCCGCTGGCGGTGCTGCCGGTGCCGTCGAGGGTCACCGAGGCCTCCGCGATCGCGCTGTAGGGGCCGCCCGCGTCTGCCCAGACGGTGCCGGCTCGGGCGGGGCTCGTGGTGAGCAGGAGGAACACCGCGCTGATCACCACCGCCAGTGGAGGCCCATGTATGGGGAGTGAAGTTGGTGGTCTTCGCATCAACCCGGTCGTTCAGGGTGGCTTCAAGGCAGCAAACGCGCCCATGGTAGCAGGTATCCGCGCCGATCTCTGTCCTCCCGGGTTCGAGACGAATAGAGACGGCGTATCGGGTCGCGTCCCGGGTCTTCCCGCTCTGAGAGCTGGCTGAGCAGAAGCCGATCTCCAGTCTGCGCTCCTCCGTCCGAGCCAGCAGGGAGCGCCAGATGTCGTGAGCGGCGCTCGCGGAGGGATCAGCCCCCGCGGAGTCCGTGCTTCTCCATCCGATACCGCAGCGTGTAGCGGCTCAATCCCAGCATCTTCGCGGCCGCAGACTGGTTGCCGCCGGTGCGCTCGAGGGCCTGCGCGATGAGCGAGCGCTCGACCGCCTCGAGATCGATGCCGTTCTCTGGGAGGACGAACGGCACCCGATCACCGCGCGGTCCGCGTCCGAAGCGGATCTCGGCCGGCAGGTGACTCTCCTCGATCACGTCTGCAGACTCGAGGATGACGATCCGCTCGATCACGTTGCGCAGCTCGCGCACGTTCCCCGGCCAGTGGTAGGAGCGCAGGAGGGCCAGCGCAGCTTCGCTGATGCCGCCGACCTCGCGGCGGAATTCCCCGTTGTACCGGTTGATGAAGTGGCCGACCAGATCGGGGATGTCCTCTCTTCGTTCGCGGAGCGGCGGGACGTCGATCCGGATGACGTTGAGACGGAAGAACAGATCTTCGCGGAATCGCCCCTCTCGGACCTCCTCGTTCAGATCGCGGTTGGTTGCGGCGATGACCCCGGCGTCCAGCGTAATGGGAGAGACGCCCCCGACGCGCTTGAACCGGCGGTTCTCCAGAGCGCGCAGCAGCTTCGCCTGCGTCGCGCTCGCCATCTCGCCGATCTCGTCCAGGAAGATCGTCCCGCCGCGTGCGATCTCGAACATCCCGCGTTTGGTGTTGCGGGCGTCGGTGAAGGAGCCCCGCTCGTGGCCGAACAGCTCGCTCTCGATCAGCTGCTCCGGCAGGCTCGTGCAGTCGACCTCCATGAACGGCCCCTTCGAGCGGGGGCCCTGCTGGTGGATGGCCTGCGCGATGAGGTCCTTTCCCGTCCCCGACTCGCCCATCAGCAGCACCGTGGGCGCCTGCACGTCCTCCAGGCGGCGCAGCGTCTCGAACAGACGGGTCATCGCCGCAGAGCGTCCGAGGATGCGTCCATAGGCAGGCTGCCTGCGGCTGCGCAGGTATGCGACCTCCTGCTCCAGACGGTGAGCCTCAAGCACCTTGCTGGCCGCCAGTCCGATCTCCTCCAGATCGAACGGCTTGTGGACGTACGCGCGGGCGCCGAGGCGGGTGGCCTCCATCGCCGAGCTGATGTCGCCGTGTGCGGTGATGACGATCACGGGGACATCACACTCAGCGCGTCGCAGGCGCCTCAACAGCGACATCCCGTCCATCCGCGGCATCTTCAGATCGGTGATCATGAGGTCCGGCGCCTCGGACAGCGCGATCTCCAGGGCTTGCGCGCCGTCCTCGGCCGTCAAGACACGATGCCCCTCGGCCTCCAGGTGCTGGCCGAGCGACCAGCGAATCAGCTCCTCGTCGTCACAGACCAGAATGGTGGCGGGGCTGTTCATTGGCTTCCCTTGGGGTGGGGGGGCGCGGCACGGGGTTTGCTGAAGGACTCCGGGGACCCTGGAGGTACAAAGATGAACGTCGCCGCCGCAAAGATCGCCGTCGCGCACGGCGCAGAGGGCATCGCTGAGGCGGCGATGCGCCTTGCACAGGGCCGCGGAATGCGCCTCGCGGCGATCACCGTGGGTGTTCCGCGCTGGCTCAGCGGAGAGGACGTCGGGACAGAGGTCCGAGACGCGCTTCTGCGTCTGGGTCTGGACGACGTTGAGATCGGGATAGTCATCGGAGGAACGCGCCTGCGGCTGGACTCACTCGAGTTCGAGCGCTGATATCTCAGGCCGCCGAGGAAGCCTGCCCCGCCTCGCGCGCCAACCATCCCTCGCTGCGCAGGACCAGACCCTCTCGGAGGGTCTCCACCATCCCCGCGCGCTGCCAGCGGGTCATGATTCGGGTGACGGTCTCGTCGCGGCAGCCGATCAGATCCGACAGCTCCCGTCGGGAGAGCGGCAACGGGACGAAGGTTCCGCGCGCGTCGCGCAGGCCGTGGTCGCGACCGAGCTGTTGCAGCAGACGGGCGAGGCGTTGGGCGACACGGCCGCTGTGGAGATCGGCCAGCCGGTCGGCGAAGATCGCGGCCCGGGCCTGCGAGACCTCCATCAAGGGACGGGCCAGCGAGGGGCGCCGGGAGAGCTGACGCAGCAGTCGTCGGCGCGACACCCGGAATCCGTGTCCGCCGCTGACGACGGCGCTGGTGGTGGCACGCGCGGTGCCGGCCACCGCGGCCTCTTCGCCGACCAGACCACCCCTGCCGACCAGCTCGAGGATCATCGAGCGCTCTCCGCAGGTTCGCTCCAGCTTGATCACGCCGGTGCAGATCGCGATCAGGCTGTCGGCAGGATCTCCCGCCCACCACAGAACCGTGCCGCGACTGAAGGTGATCGGCTCACCCTCGGAGAGGAGCGGGTGGTTGCGGTCAACCATGGGGCAGGGACGGAGACAGGGGCAAGCGGTGCGACGGTCTGGCATGGAGGCTCCAGGATGATGTGAGGCTGGGTGGGTCACTGGCTGAGCCAGATCAGGTGTAGGGTTGGAACAGCAAGCTCCATGCCAGGACTTGGCCCGTGGAATGGGTTGCCCTCTCACACCGCTGCTTGATTTCCCACACTCGCCTGTGTGATATGGCGCAAATTGACGTTGATCAGGGCTGTTGCGAATGGCACGCCGCTTGCTTCGGCACCCGACATCCCCCCAGGCGCGGAGAAAATTGGTAATGGGACGACCCCCCGAGCCCGGCCCCTGGACGATCGCCGCGACCGGAAGGCCGCAGATCGATCTCGACGATCGCGCCCTCTTCGCCTCCGCGCACCTGATCCGCGAGACCGAGCGCTTACTGCTGCGCCTCTACGCACAGGGGCACGTCCGCGGCACCATCCACACCTGCCTGGGGCAGGAGCTGACGCAGATATCTGTGGTGCGCGCCCTGGATCAGGTCGGCGACTTCGTGCTGTCGAACCACCGCAACCACGGCCACTTCCTCGCGTGGACCGGGGACGTGTACGGGCTGGTGGCAGAGATCGCGGGTCGAGCGGACGGCGTGTGTGGCGGCCGCGGCGGCAGCCAGCACCTCGCGGCCGAGGGCTTCCACGCCAGCGGGGTGCAGGGCGGCCTTACAGCGATCGGCGTGGGCCTGGCGATGGCCGCTCGCGACGCGACCCCCGGCGCGCTCGGCGCGGTGATGCTGGGAGACGGCACGCTCGGTCAGGGGCTGCTGTACGAGAGCCTCAACCTCGCGGGCATCCTCGGCGCGCCGCTGCTGTTCGTCATCGAGCACAACGGCATCGCCCAGACCACCCGCACGGCAGACACCACGGCCGGAAGCGTCACGGCGCGAGGCGCAGCGTTCGGTCTGCCCACCGCGCGGCTCTCTGATCGTGACCCGGACTTTCCCAGGGCCTGCGCGGCGTTCGTCCGACAGGTCCGGGAGAGCGGCGGTCCGGCGCTGTTGGTCATCGACACCCACCGGATGGGCCCGCACAGCAAGGGCGACGACCCGCGGCCGGCAGAGGAGAAGGCGGAGATCGAGGCCGGCGATCCGCTGCGCGCCCTCGGCGCCCGCGTGCCCGATCGGGCGGAGATCGAGGCTGAGAATTTCGCGCGCCTCGAGCGCGTCACGCGGCAGGTCCTCGCCGCTCCCCACCCCACCGTGGAGGAGGCCGTCACCGATCCCTTCGCAGACACACCCGCGCCGGTCGCGGCGTCGGGGCAGAGCGGTCAGACCGTTCGGCTGCAGCTCCACCACGCACTGAAGGCGCTGCTGGCAGATGACCCTTGGGTGGTCCTGCTCGGAGAGGATCTGCATGCCCCCATCGGCGGGGCGTTCCGGATCACCGGCGATCTCTCGGAGCGCTACCCCGACCGCGTGCTGTCGACGCCCATCAGCGAGGCTGGCGTCGTCGGGGCGGCCATCGGCCTGGCGCTGAGCGGCCGACGGCCCGTCGTAGAGATCATGTTCGCCGACTTCCTCACGCTGGCGGCGGACCAGCTCTACAACCACGCCGTCAAGTTCGCCTCGGTGTACCCGGGCGCTCGCGTCCCCCTGGTGGTGCGGACCCCGTGCGGCGGGCATCGCGGCTACGGCCCCACCCACAGCCAGAGCCCCCTGCAGCTCTTCACGGGCATGCCCGGCCTGGCGGTGGTGTACGGCAGCCATCGGCACGACGTCGGCGCGCTGCTCATCGAGGCGGTGGCGTGGCAGCACCCCACGATCTTCTTCGAGCACAAGCTCCTGTACGGGCGCTCGCAGGACCGCGTGGACTACGCAGCGCTGCCGACGTCAGGCGACGTCGGCGCCGATCGCTTCCCTACGCTGTTCCGGGCGTCCCCCGACCCCGATCTGGTCATCGTGAGCACCGCGGGGATGTTGCCGGCGGTGGAGGACGTGGCGGCGTCTCTGCGCGAACACGAGGAGCTGTCGGTCGAGATCATCGCGCCGTCGTTGCTCTCACCGATGCCGTTCCGCGGGATGCTTCCCCGGCTGCAGCGCGCGCCGCGTGTGCTCGTCTGCGAGGAGAGCCCCACGCCGCACGGGTTCGGCGCGGAGCTGCTCGCGCGGCTGGTAGAGGCAGGATTCCGCGGACAGGTGCGTCGCGTCGGCGCTGCGCCCGCCCCCATCCCCGCCGCGGAGGCGCTGGAGCTCGCCGTGCTTCCCCACGCCGAGACGATCATGGACGCGGCGATCGCGCTGTTCGACTAAAGGCAGTCGGAAGACTGTCGGAGCTGGAGGACGAATGCCCTGGAGCGTGACCGCGCCGCGCCTGAACGCCAACGACGTGAGCGTGCGGGTGACCGCAATCGACGTGGAGGTCGGCGATGAGGTGGCGGCCGGTGAGCCCCTCGCGGACCTGCTCACCGACAAGGCGACCGTGACGATCACGGCCGAGCGGGACGGGTTCGTGATCGCGCTCGCCTGCGAGGAGGACGAGGTGGTCGCGGTGGGCGCGCCGCTGCTGTGGATGGGCGAGAGCGCGGACGAGTCCCTGCCACAGGAGGCCAGCCCGCCGCAGAGTGTCAGCCCTGCGGCGACGCCGAACGCCGCTACCCCGACCCTGAAGGCGCGCGGCCTTCTGCGTCGTCATGGGCTCTCCGCAGCCGACGTCCCCGCCAGCGGAGAGCGGCTCACCGCCGACGACGTCGCGCGCTTCGTCGCGCTGCGCCCCGACACCACCGCGCAGGCCTCTCAGGCTCCAATCCCTACGGCCCCGTCTGCTGCAGCCCCCGTGGTCCCTGCGCCCCTGAAGCTGGAGGTCGCCACCACCCGGCACGCGCTGGAGGGACCCGCGCGGGGCATGCTGAAGACGGTCTGCTGGCAGCGCGATCACGCCGTCCCTGCGTACCTTGAGATCGAGTTCGACGCCGACGCCTGGGCGGAGGCCGCGGCGCGGTTCGGCAAGCGGAACCGCCTGCTGCTGAGCCCCCTGGTGGGGCTGATGGCTCACCGGCTCGTGCAGGCCACGCAGCGGTTCCCCGACGCGAACGCGACCATCGACGGAGACGAGAAGCTCCGGTACGCCTCGGTGGGCTGCGCCTCCACGGTGCAGGCCGGTGACGCGCTGTTTCTCGTGGTCATACACGACGCGCAGGAGCTGGACGCGCTGACGTTCGTGCAGCGCCTGACCCGGCTGCAGAAGCGCGCGCACACCCGCAAGCTCTCCCTCCAGGAGTGCTCGGGGGCCACGATCGGCTTCTCCAGCCTGCCGGCGGTCCGTCGGCATGTGCCCGTGCTCGCCCCGAACACCGCGCTGATGGTCGCCCACGCCAGCGGCGGCGTGCTCGGGGCGACCTATGACCACCGGGTGCTCACCGGAGCGACGGTGGCGCGCATCTTGAAATTCATCTCCACCCCACCCGCCGACGAGTCCGCCTGAGCGCGGCCCTGAGGAGCCCCTGTGGAATCGAACACAACCGCCGCCCGCGAGATCCGCGCCCGCGTCCTCGAGCTCGCCTCGGAGGAGGGTCACGACGCGTCAGCGCTCCGCGACGACGAGGTCATCCCCCAGACCGGCTGGCTGGACTCCGGGGCGCTGATCGCGCTGATCGCGTGGTTCGAAGATCGCTTCGAGTGCGAGATAGAGCCGGAGGAGTTCACGCTGGAGAACTTCGGCACCGTACGCGACATGGCGCGCACCGCCGCGCGGCTGGGCCAGGTCTGAGTCCGATGGAGCCGGCCACCACCTTCGCGCAGCTGCACCGCGGGATGCCGCTGCGCGCGCGGGTGCGGAGCCACGTCCGCGACGCAGCGGTGCGGGTGCGGGCCATCGGAGCTCGCCCCTCCGCGAGCCGCGGCTGGATCCGGTTCCCGTACTACCACCACGTCCTGGATGACGAGCGCCTGGGCTTCGAGCGACACCTCCGCGCGCTGCGCCAGATCGGCGAGGTGATCTCGCTGGATGACGCGGTGTCCCTGCTCCGCAGCGGCCAGCCCATCAACGGGCGCTACTTCTGCATCACGTTCGACGACGGGTTCGCGAGCGGCCTCACCGGCGCGGTCCCCATCCTCGCCTCGCAGGGGATGTCAGCGGCGTTCTTCCTGCCCACCGACTACATCGGGCTGTCGTGGCCCCGGGACCGCGTAAAGCTGGACCGCTTCTTCCGCCCCGCAGCCACCGCCTTCCCGCGCCCGCTGGCGTTCATGACCTGGGACCAGTGCCGCACGATGCTGTCGGCAGGGATGACCATCGGCGCCCACACGGCCTCGCACGTGCGACCGGTGACGCTCGACGCCGTGGAGCTGCGGGCAGAGCTGACCTCCTCGCGCGAGGTCATCCGGGAGAAGCTGAAGATCCCCTGCCGGCACATGGCCTGCCCCTGGGGGGCGCCGAAGACCGACTTCCGGCCCCACGTGGCTCCGCTGATCGCAGCGGAGGTAGGCTACGAGAGCTTCCTCACCACCCGGAGGGGGCCGAACGGCGCGGGCGCTGACCCCTTCGCTATCCGCCGCGACCACATGCTGGCGGTGTGGGGGCTGTACCAGCTCCGCTACTTCCTCTCGCGGGACGCCTGAAGATGCCCCGGCTGCGTGAGTCGCGCCTGGAGGATGGCCCGCAGATCGCTCGGCTGGGCGCGGCCCACGGGCTGGCGTTCCGCCCGGAGCCCCTGTGGTCGCGAACCTGGACAGAGAACCCCGCGATGCGCACCGGTTGGCCCATGGGGTGGGTCCTGGAGGACGACGACGGCGCGGTGGTCGGCCACTTCGGGAACATCCCGATGCGCTACGAGCTCGAGGGGCGCTTGCTACAGGTCGGCGTGGGAGCTGACTGGGTGGTCGCCGAGGGGCAGGGGTTCGCGGCGCTCCAGATGCTCCGGCGCTTCTTTCGTCAGCCCGACGTGGACATGCTGCTGTGCACCAGCGCCAACGCCGCCGCGGCGAAGGCCTACGTGGCGTTCCACGCCCGTCGAATTCCCTCGCCCGGCTACGATCGCACGCTGTTCTGGATCACGTCGCCGCGCGGGTTCATCACCGCGCTGGCGAAGAAGCGGGAGAAGACGCTGCCCCCCGGGATCGCTCGGGTGGCCGGCCTCCCGCTGGCGGCGCGGGAGCGGCTGGTGCGCTCCCGGCCCCCCAGCGGGGTCTCGCTGGCGGTCTGTGGAGAGGTCCCCGCGGACGTCAGGACCATCTGGGAGCGGGTGAGCGGTGACGGTGTGTTGCGCTTCGAGCGCACGCCTGCGCAGCTCGCGTGGCACTACGGACCCGCGCTGGCCGACGGGCGGGCGTGGGTGGTGGTCGCACGCCGCGGCGCCGCGCCGCTCGGGTACGCGCTGTTCGTGCGTCAGGACAACCCGGAGATCGGACTCACCCGCAGCCTGCTGGTGGATCTGCAGGTCGTCGCCGGCCACGGGTCGCTGATCGGTCCGCTCGCGGACGCCGGACGGGCAGAGTGCGCGCGTCGTGATATCCACATGCTGGAAGCCATCGGCTTCTGTGCATGGAAGCGCGACCACCTGCTGGCGCTCCGCCCCCTGAGGCGCACCCTCCCTGGCTGGCCCATCTACTACCGAGCCCGCTCCGATGCCCTGGCGACGATGCTCGAAGACCCGACGCGCTGGGACGCAACTCCGCTCGATGGCGACGCCAGTCCCATCGGATCGGATATCGTGCCCGTCGCCTTCGATTCAGCGACTTCCGCTGACTCAACAACAGTCGCTGATTCGGCGGTCGCTGGTGATTCCATGGTGGCCAATGACTCGGCGGCAACCGTTGACTCAGCGGTAGCCCGTGACTCAGCGACAACCAGTGACTCAGCGGTAGCCCGTGACTCAGCGGTAGCCAGTGACTCAGCGGCAACCAGTGACTCAGCGGTTTTCGCTGGTCCTGCTGGGCCACAGTGAGAACATCAGACAGTGAGAACTCAGAAGTACAGTGATCTGGGCTCCGGACATACGGAGCTCCGCAACCCCAACCCGATTCAACGGAGTCAATAGATGATCCCCCTCCTCGTGCTGCTCTCGATGCCCGCGGCCCTGGCCGACGGCGCAAGCGACTATGCGACCTACTGCGCGACCTGTCACGGCGCGAGCGGCGCTGGCGACGGCGCTGTGGCGGCGAGCCTGGATCCGAAGCCCGCCGATTTCACCACCGCCGAGTTCTGGACCGGCCGCTCAGACGAAGACGTCAAGAAGGCCATCGCCGATGGCGGCGCCCCCAACGGCAAGTCACCGCTGATGGCGGCCTACGGAGCGATGCTCTCGGCGGAGCAGATCGACGCGATGGTGGTCTACCTGAAGACCATGAAGAAGGACTGAACCTGCGCTGATTCAGACTCGGGGGGGGCCCCTCTCCCCCCGATCGGGTCGCGGAGCTACGTCCCCGATGTTGCTCGCAGGGACAAGCCGGACCAGAACCAGAAGAGCCGGCGTTCGCCGGCTGTGAGCGTCATCGCGCTCGAAGTCACATGAGCACGAACAGCATCAAAGAACAGAACGTCAGGAACACTGCGCAGCCGAACATCACCGAGAGGAACGTCGAATGCAGGAGCTCGCCATCCGTCGGGTGGTGCGCGTTCGGGGTGTCTGGGGTGTCGATGCCGTGGGCGGCGCTCATGGTTCAGTCCTGCTCTGTGCTCTCTGCACGGCGGATCATCTCTGCCAGCAGATCGGTTACACTCAAAATCCCGACGAGGCTGCGATCCTCATCGACGACCGCGGCGGCCCCGACGTGTTCATGCAGCAACAGACGGCAGGCGTCAATGAACGTAGACTCAGGGCCGAGCGCCGGCCAACCCAGCTCGATGTCTCCACCCGCTTCGATGTGATCATGAACGGCGGTGTCGAGCTCGTCCGATGACTCCGGATCCGATCCACCCAGCGCGGCGCGGAGATCCGACCGGGTGATGATCCCGGCGACGCCTCGGCCGTCTACCACGGGGAGCGCGTGGACCCCGTTGCGCATCATCAGCGACAAGGCGTCGCCGAGCGTGGCGCTCGGAGGGATCGTGAGGGGGTTGGGGGTCATCAATTCGCGTACGAGCATACTCTTGCTCCGTTGCAGGTGCCGTCGCCTCCCACTGCAAGGTTCGGACCAGTCCCCGATGGTCTGGATTTTGCATCGCAGCGCGGGATGAATATAGGAGTCGGACATGCTGAATCAGGAGCGCTCGCCTGCGACACCGGTCGAGGCCGGCCCCCCACCGCTCGCTGCTCCGGTGCGCGAGGCGGTCCAGCAGGCGCTGGCCTTCCACGCCTGGTTTCGTGAGCGGGTCGATGTTCTCGACACCTCGCTGGCAGAGGCGTCGCCTGCGCTGCGCGCGCCCTGGGAGACGTTCCACCGGGCCATCATGCACCACATCAAGGAGGAGGAGGAGGGGCTGCTGCCCTCGCTGCTCGGTCTCACGGCCTCCGGGACGCTGACCGGAGAGTCCTTCGCTGAGCAAATCGCACACCTACAGTGCGAAATCGACCAGATCGGGACAATGACGGCGGCGCTGCGGGCCACGGCGGTCTGCGCGGGGGAGCACGAGACGGCGCTCCTCGATCTCCTGGACGCCCTGGACGCGCATGCCCGGCAGGAGGAGGAGACACTGCTCCCGGCGGTGCTGGACATGTTGGAGGAGATGTCGGATACGCAGCCGCCGCGGGAGCAGGCGATCCGCCAGACGCAGGGGGTCTGCCCGACCTGCCTTGCGCTGGTGCCGGCCGTGGTGATCAACCGAGACGGATCGGCGTACCTGGAGAAGACCTGCGACGACTGCGGGCTCGAGTCGCAGCTCCTCTCGCGCAACGCCGCTCACTGGGGTGAGCTCGATCGCTTCTACTTCGAGGTGAACGGGGAGCAGTATCCACAGCGCGACTACATCGTGCGGATGACGGAGCGCTGCAACCTCGACTGTCCGATCTGTCTGGCCCGCGCCAACGAGGCCGACACTCCCGATCTCGATCTGACCGGGCTGGAGCGCCTGCTGCGGGAGCGGAGCGGGCTCAAGATCGACCTGATGGCAGCCGAGCCGACGCTGCGCGCGGATCTCCCCGACTGGATCCGTCGAGTCAAGGCCGAGGGGCACATCGCTGCATTGCACACGAACGGACTGAAGCTGGCGAACCCGAAGTACGCGCGGACGTTGGCAGAGGCCGGCGTCGATGAGGTCTTTCTGCAGTTCGATGGGTTTGATCCGGAGGCTGATCGGGCGCTCCGCGGGAGGCCGCTTCTGGAGCGCCGTCTGGCGACGCTGAACAATCTGCGGGAGCTGGGGATCGGCACAAGCCTGATCACCGTGATCGCCCACGGCCTGAACGAGAAGGAGGTGGGTCGGGTGTACCGCTTCGCCCTCCGCCCCGAGAACGCCCACATCCGGGAGGTGTTCTTCATGGGGCTGCGGAGCCTGGGCCGCGCGCGGGATCGCACCCTCGAGGGCACGATGATGCCCGACGAGCTGATCGACATGCTCTGTGAGCAGGAGCCGGAGATCACCCGGCGCGACATCCTGCGATTCAACAAGATCTACTTCGCGCTGCTGTCGGCGTTCAAGGTCAAGAAGTGTCTGTACATTCAGCACTATCTCGTGGTCCGCGACGGCAAGGGGGGAGCCACTCCGGTGGCGGACGTCCTCGACCTCGCGGCCCTCGAGAAGGCCGCTGAGCGGTACTCTCGAGAGCTGGGCAATCGTCCCCGTCTGGCGCGTGCCCGCCTCGTGGGTGCTCTGGCGCGGGACGGGGTGCAGCGGAAGAGCGCCCGGATGCTCCTCGATCTCATCCGGCTGCAGAACCTCTTCCGCAGCGGGATGAACCTGGGGCTGGTGCCGCGGCGGTTCCTCCTGCTGGGCTTCATCACAGCGTGCGATCCCAAGAACTTCGACGCGCAGGTGGCGATGAACTGCGGGAAGGGAGAGCTCTCTGTCGACGGAGGCTTCACCGACAGCGGCGCGTGGGCCAACGTGTGGCGGGAGACCCGTCAGGCCCGAGGCGACTCCTGACCGCTGCGCCGGCCCCGGCCCGATGTGACGTCGCTGTGTGATTACGCACACTGAGGTGTGGGAAGCGCCCGCTCGACGTCTGAGATGCCTGCTGAGCGGCGGCATGACCCTTGCACTCCATCAGGGGTGAAGAAGGAGCGATCATGCTGTGGATTCGGTGGCAGACGGGGGCGGCCAGCGCGCCGTGGCGCCCGCGCCAGGCGGTGGCGGCGCGGAAGGACCGGCAGCGGGGAATCTTCTCGCTGCAGGCCGAGCGCAACACCGCCTCGGATCGGGTCCGGCGCCAGGCCTCGCGGCTGGCTCGTCGCCTCAAATTCCCGCTGATCGGATCGGTGCTGGCCCTGGGAGCGCCGCTGGGACTGCTGATCACGCGCGCGGTGGTCTCGTGGACGCCCCCCAGCCCCGACTGGGTGCTCGCGCAGATCGGCTCGGACATCCCCGCCTACCTCTACCTGACCCTCTCGACGATGGCGGTGTTCATCGCGCTCGGCGCTCACCTGGGCCGCGGCATGGACCGCCTGAGCGTGAGCGCGGAGACGGATCCCCTGACGGGTCTGCTCAATCGGCGCAGCTTCGCCGATCGGTTCAACGCCGAGCTGCAGCGGCGCACGCGGTACGGCGGCGACGTCTCGCTGCTGATGATCGACGTCGATGGTCTCAAGCAGATCAACGACACGGGCGGCCACGAGGCCGGGGGGGGGGCCCGCGCCCCCCCGGGCCGCCCCGCCGGCCCGGCGCGGGCCCGGGGGGGGG
>CAYXGP010000086.1:6766-7049 GCA_964464515.1 uncultured Enterobacterales bacterium | reverse complement strand
GGCCGCGGCCCCCCCCGCCCCCCCGCCGGCCCCCCCGACGTCCTCCAGGCGAAGCTCCGTCGGTCGGACATCGCCGCGCGTATCGGCGGCGATGAGTTCGCGGTGTTGGCGCCAGGGATCGGGGCCGTAGACGCCGCGCGGCTGGCTCGTCGTGTCCTGGAGGGCGTCCGAGAGCGGCGCAAGCGGGACAGCGGAGTACCCACCGTCTCGATCGGCGTCGCGCCCCCCCCCCCCGGGGGCGCCCCCCCCCCCCCCGAGGGGCCCCCCCCCCGCCCCCCCCGGG
>CAYXGP010000086.1:0-6756 GCA_964464515.1 uncultured Enterobacterales bacterium | reverse complement strand
CGATGTACCAGGCGAAGGAGGGCGGTCGCGACCGGATGGTCCGCGCCACCTGACCGGCGCAGGACCCCCGGATAGGACGGCAGGGCAGGGGACGGACCCCACAGAGGCATCCCGGCGGAGGCGGAGCGATGGTGGCAGACTGGAACGAGATGTTGGCCTATGTTGGCTTCACACGGGTTGACGCCGTTCGCCTTCGAGCCCTCCTCCCGGCGGTCGAGCCAGCCCTGCCGTGGCTCATCGACCGATTCTACCGGGCGATCCAGGCCAATGAGGGGACGCGGGCCATCCTCGTAGACGAAGCGCAGATCCTGCGCCTCAAGAAGACGCTCGCCCAATGGGTCCGCGAGCTGCTCAGCGGCCCCCACGATGAGGCTTACTACCAGCGGCGCCAGCGCATCGGTCGCGTGCATGTGCGCGTCGGTCTGCCCGAGCGCTACGTGTTCACCGCGATGAACCTGCTCCGGCGCGACCTGGTCGACCTCGCAAGCGCCTCCCTGCCATGGGGAGAGGCGCTGCCGACCATCCACTCCCTGGGGCGGATCACCGATCTCGAGCTGGCGGTGATGAGCGCCACCTTCCACGAGGCCCACGAGGACCGCGAGCTGTCGACCCTCCAGGAGATGATCGTCGGTAGCCTTCCGGTGACCGTCGTCTGCCTCGACGCCGATCAGCAGGTCACTGCGGCGACCCGGCCCGGTCGGGGGATGGTCTCGCGGGGCGGTGCGCTCGGCGAGCACTACAGCGAGCACCTCCCTGCGGGGCTCGGCGACGTCATCGATCTCTCCTCGCTCATCACGCAGGCGATGCGCACCGGGCGATCGGTGGCGGTGCCCCGCGCCGTCCTGGGCAGCTCCAGCAAGGCCCGCCACATGCGGGTGGGCATCGTCCCGCTGCAGCACGAGCGGGTGCGGATCCTCATCCACGTCGAGGACCTCACCGACGCGGTGCGCGCGGAGATGCGGATGCAGCAGGCGGAGGGGCTGGCGCGGCTCGGCGGACTCGCCGCGAGCGTGGCCCACGAGATCCGCAATCCGCTCACCGCGATCTCGACGACGCTCCAGGTGATCACGCGCTCGCTGCACGTGGACGATCCGCGGCGCGAGGTGCTGGGAAAGGTGCAGAAGCAGGTCCACAGGCTGGACGCGCTGGTGACCGATCTGCTGCGCTACGCCCGCCCGCCCCGGCCGCAGGTCCGAGAGCTCGACCTCGCGCAGCTGTGCCGCAACGAGATGGCGGGTCACCTCGCGCGGATCGTGCTGGAGGCCTCGGAGCCCTCCGTGGGGCGGGCTGATCCGCAGATGCTCCAACAGATCCTGATCAACCTGGTCCAGAACGCACGCGACGCAGCGGGGCCCGAAGGTCGGGTCACCCTCCGGGTCGGTCCCGGCCCGATGCTTCAGGTGATCGATGACGGGGTGGGCATCGCCGACGAGGTGATCGACACGCTGTTCGAGCCGTTCGTCACCACCAAGGCGCGGGGGACCGGCCTCGGTCTCGCCATCTGCCGCAAGCTGTGTGAGTCGATGTCGGCAAGCCTGCGCCTGATGCCGACATCGCGGGGGGCCTGCTTCCAGGTCGTGCTGCCACCCGCCTCGATGGACGAGTAGCGGCCCCCCACCCCCTACGCGGGCACTACCGTCGCCCGGCGGAATCCCTATCGGGACTACCGCCGGGCACCAGCTGGCCCTCGGCGGAGATGATGCCGGTTGCCTCATCTCCACCGGACGCGCTACTCCGCCGGCGCGTCCAGCTCAGCGTCGAGCAGGAACGCGCGGTCCTGTGCTTTGACCGCCAGGACCGACAGCGGCGTGCGTCGGAGCACCGCCTCGGTGACGCTGCCCAGCGCCCAGCGCGCCAGGCCCGTGCGCCCGTGCGAGCCCATGACGACGAGCCCCACCTGATAGCGCTTGGCGATCTCGGTGATGCGTCCGCGCGGATCTCCGCTCTCCACGAGCACGCGCTCGGCCAGATCGCCGACGTTGCGGGCGACGAGGCTCTTGTACTCATCGACCAGCTCCGCGGTGGCCTCGGCGACCTGGGCGGCGAGCGACGACCACGTCTCGGGTCCGGGCAGGATGGGCGGGTTGGTGACGAACAGCGTGATCAAACGCGATCCCCGCTGGCTGGCGAGCCGCGCGGCGATCTGCAGCGCCACCCGACTCTCTTCGGACAGATCGATGGGCACCAGGATGGGGCTCGAGGGCGGCTGGGCCTGGCGGAGGACCAGCACCGGGCAGCGAGCGCCCCGCAGGACCCGATCGGCCGTTCCAGTGAGGAAGAGGTCGCCAGGTCGGCGGTGATGAGAGCCGACCACGATGAGGCTGGCCTCGAGCAGACGCGCCTGGGCGAGCAGGACCTGCGCGGGGTTGCCCCAGATGACCCGAAGCGGCGGGGGCGAGGTGCCCTCGGGGAGCCGCTCCTCGGCCCAGGCCCGGATCCGCTGCGCCAGCTCGCGCTGGGCTCGCTCACGCTCCTGCAGGGCGCCGAAGGTGGAGATGGCGTACCCCACGTCGAGCGCGTGGACGGCGTGCACGGGCCTCTCCTGGAGCTGTCCCAGCGAAACGGCCTCGGCGAGCGCGTCGGCTGCGCGACCCTCGGCGTCGACGCCAACGATGATCGAACCTGGTCTGTCAGTCATATTGATCCCCTCGGGTTGGGTCTGACCGGGATTGGTGCAAGACCCGTTCCTACAATGCAGCCGGGGTCACCCCGCCAGATCGATTCGGATGGCCTTCCCCCACACCGGGCAGCTCGCGCGGCAGAGCCCGCATCCGTTGCATAGCTCCGCGTCGATCCGTGGTCGGCCCAGGGACAGTGTGATCGCCCCCAGCGGGCAGGCCGGATGGCACGCACCGCACTCCGGGCCCTGGAAGACGAAGCAGCGCTCCGTCTCTACATGCGCCAATCCGAGGAAGATGACACCGGAGACGGCGCTAGGGGGCAGCGGGGTCAGCGCATCGGTGGGGCAGGCCTGCGCGCAGGGCATGTCGGCGCACAGGTGGCAGGGGGCCTGGTTGGGATCCATGGCCGGGGTCCCCGCGTGGGGCCCCGAAGGCAGCACGCCGATGGCGCCGTGGGGACAGCGAACCACGCACTCCAGGCACCCGTCGCAGTGGGCGCGGAAGTGCGCCTCCGAGAGCGCGCCCGGGGGACGAAGCGGGGTCACATCCGACCCATGCGCATGTTCATGTCGAGGTGCATCAGCCACAGGCCGCCGATGGACAGCGCGATCATCATCCCCAGGAGCGGTAGCAGGCTTCGGGTGGCCATCCGCTTGTCTGGGAACAGCCTTCGCGCGATGCGGTGCGACACGGTGACGCCGAACAGGTGTCCGATCACGATGAGCGCCACCTGGATCGCCCAGACCGCCTCCTGGCCCATCAGCGGCTCCAGATGCATGCCCGCCGTCCCGAACAGATCCCAACCCCGACCCAGCGGATCGGACAGCGCGGGCACGATGTCCTGCCCCTCCATCAGCAGGTGCATGGCGTTGTGTGCGAGGTGGTAGAACAGCGCCACCGGCAGCACCGACGGGGCGATCGTCACGAAGAGTTCGCGGAAGGCGACCCCCTCGGTGAGCGCCACGGTGGCGCGGATCGCCAGCGCGTAGGCGCCGATGGGCAGCGCCATCACCGCGGCCATCCCCAGGGTGAACGCGGCCGTCTCGCTCACGGCCAGGGTCGTCTGCAGGAGCGAGACGATGTCGCTGGCGCCGGGGGCGTGGTCCTGCCATACCGGCGTCATCGAGAGGCCGTGGAACGCGGTGAGCGCCAGGAGGACCAGCGCCAGCCAGGCCTCGTCCATCCGCGGGTTCGTCACGCGAGAGAGATCCCTGCCGAACGGCCGCAGCCGCACGGCGGGCGCCAGCGAGGGGCAGGACGAGAAGCACTCCGTGCAGAGGGTGCAGTAGGTGTTCTCGCGGACCTCCCCGAGATCGAGCCCTGTGGGGCAGGCGTAGCCCGCGTCGTTGCCGGTGAGACAGTCCCGCGACGTGCAGACACCGCAGACACGCTCGTCCCGCGTGCGGATCTCCACCGGAGCGAAGCCGGAGTACATGCCGCTGACGCGACCCACCAGGCACAGCGAGCGGCAGAAGGCCTTGCGCTCGAAGATCAGCGCTCCGCAGACCGCCGCGGCGGCCATGGCCAGCCCCATGATGGCGGTCTGCCGAGGGTTGTTGGTGACCCCGAGGCCCAGCTCCAGCCAGGTGAGGACGACGAACAGCAGGGTCGCGGGCACGACGTTTCGCGCCCAGGGGGGCAGGGGGATCCCCATCGACAGCGACGCCTTCCTCCTCCAGAAGGTGAGCCGGCTCGCGAGGTTGGCGAGGGCGTCCCAGGGGCACACGAAGCAGAAGGCGTTGCCCGCCAGCGCCACCGCGAAGATCAGCCCCGCCCACCAGATCGTCCACACGAGCACCGGCGTGATGTTGCTCGCGTAGTTGCCGAACAGCCCGGCATAGATCGTAAACAGGAAGATCGCCAGGACAGGTGCCTGGAAGGCGAACTGGAACCAGCGCTTGCGCAGCAGGCGATGGGCCCAGCGCGCGCGCGTGAGGTTCAGCCGCCAGCCGTCTCCCGCCGCCAGGCCGCGGCGCTCAACGATGACGAACGACAGCGCGATCACCGCCGCGACCGCGAGCCCGAACAGCCAGCCGGGGATCCCCGACATCACCATGACCACCCGCCCGTCGGGGAGCAGATGATGCGTCATCTCTGAGTGGTCCATCGTTGCCTACACCGCCTGGGAGGACCGAGGCGACAGGCGCCGACGCCGGCCGATGACGGCCAGCCCGAACACCACGCTCGTTCCACCGAAGAGACCGCCGATCAGCGGCCAGTTCACCGCGTCCGCCGCCAGATCGACCTCGAAGGGGATCGTGAGCACCACCGGCCCGTCCTCAGCCTCGAACCGATACGTCAGGTCGTACCACCCGGACGCCGGGAGGGTCTCGCGCGTGATGTAGACGCCCTCCCCGTCGGGTCCGACGCGCGTGAACGTGCTGACGAGCTGCTCGTCCTGGTGGATCTCGAAGGTGATGGGCCCCCGGAAGGTCGCGTCAGCGTCGAGATCGTAGGCGTAGATGAAGAACTTGACGTCGTTGGGGGTGTCCGAGGTGCGCCGCTCGAGCCCCTGGAAGTTGAACAGCACCCCGCCGAACTCCCAGCGACCCGAGACGGCGATCATGTCCTCGGTGGGCACCTGCGGGTAGTTCTCGAAGTACCCGTAGTGCGGGAGTCCCTTGTTGTGGTGCGCGTGCGCGGGCAGCGAGAGTCCGGCGAAGGCCAGGGCCAGACCGACCGCCCGCCCCATCTTCAGCCCGTGGCTGAGCCGCGAGGAGGGGCATGCCACCACGCAGCGCCCGCAGCGATCACAGTCGTCGTGGTGCTGCTGCTCTCGCGGCAGCAGTCCGTAGGGACACACCCGCTGACACACCGCGCACCCCTTCGGGCAGTCGTCCTCGGGCCGGGTCTTCTCCGACCGGTCGCCTGCCGGACGGTTGCTCGCCGGACTGGCGCGGACCTTCAGTACGCGCAGCGGCGCGCGTCGACCCAGCAGACCCAACACAGCGCCGGTGGGACAGAGGCTGCGGCAGATCTGGCCCGGAGCCACCAGCAGATCGGTCGCCCACATGGCGCCGAACACCAGCGCCGGCACCCCCAGACCGCCGCCGAGCGTCAGCACGGCGATCCCCGAAGACAGCGCGAGGTACGGAAGCACCAGGTGGAACACCGCGGCCCCCGCGCCGAGCGAAGCCGCCAGCGCTCCCAGTCCGACCCACAGCCCCAGCCGCGGGATGCGCACGGCCGGCAGCGGCAGCCCGAGCACCACCAGGCCCTGCCGGACTGCGCTGGACAGCTCGAACAGCAGACGCGCCGGACAGAGGAACGAGCAGAAGACCCGGCTGGCCACGAGGGCGATGCTCACCGGCAGGAGTACAGCCATCGCAGCTCCTGGTGAGGGCGGGTTCCCCGAGAACGTGAGCGCGGCGAGGGCCAGCGGGTCGAGGGTGGGGACCCCGCCCACGGTGGCGGCCCAGGGGACCCCGAGGAATCCGTCGGAGACCGCCAGCGGCTCCCCGAACATGGAGAGCAGCGCTTCGTTCCAGGCGTAGAGACGGCCCACGACGGCGCCCGACATAAGCTCGACGAGACGCGAGGAATTGTGCGCGACCTTTGCGTTCCGCCAGTGCATGCTGGCCGCCGCGTAGACCACGAAGCTCAGCGCAGAGAGCTGGATGATCTTGCGGGCGATCTGAAGAGACAGCCCCCTCGTCGCGGCCCTCATGCCGACTCCCCGCGTTGAATCGGCAGGATCCGGATCGCTTGAGGCAGGTGGATGCACGCCTGCTCGCACAGACCGCAGCCGATGCACTTGTCGCGATGGACGGTCGGCTGCTCATACAGGCCGATCGTCATGGCCTGCCCCGGGAAGGGACAGGCGCGGTAGCAGACGCCGCAGGTGCGGGGAGGATCGGCGAAGCTGTAGCACATGTCCCGGTTGAGTCGCGCCACGCCCATCTTCACGCTGGCCATCACCACCTCCGGATCGGGGTCGATGGGCGTGAGGGCGCCGGTCGGGCAGACCTGTGTGCACTTCATGCAGGCGATGCAGCCCCGCTCGCGGGGGGCGATGTAGGGGGTCAGCGCGCGCTCGACGCCGTCGCCGAAGCTGTGGAACTGGATCGCGCCGTTCGGACAGACAGGAGGTCCGGCCGGGAGTAGTCGAGCCTGAGCGATTCGGGAGGTTCCCCGG
>CAYXGP010000085.1:23343-30798 GCA_964464515.1 uncultured Enterobacterales bacterium | reverse complement strand
CCCCCGCCCCCCCCCCCCCCCGCCCCCCCCCCCCCCGGCGCGCCCCGGCGGCCAATGGAGGAACGATCGGGTTGATACACGGCCGCTGTGGAGCAGCATGCCCTTTCCCCCGCTCCCCCCCCCATCGCTGCCCGCTGCACGAACGCTTCAGTTCGCCTCCCACTGGTCTGCGCGCCACTCATCAATGTTGCCGCGAACGTCGCAGAGGCCCCGGGCAGACCTCCTGACAGTGTATCACCCTCATCGACATGCAGGGCTTGCGCGCCGGGCCGGACCGGTCCAGATATCCATCTGGCCCGGAGCTTGACATGGTATTGCCGATTCTAACCGCCGCAGCGTTCGCCGGTGGCCTTCGCGTGATCGGCGGCGAGCCCGCCGAGGCTGGCCGCTGGCCCGACGCGGCATACGCAAGCAGCCGATGGGGCGGTGCACCGCCACGCTCATCTCGCCCGCCCTGGAGCTCTCCGCCGCTCACTGCGGCGACGAGATGACCGAGGTGGTACTCAACGCCACCGACTGGAAGGCGAGCGGGGAGACCATCCGCATCGCGAACACCGTCATCTACAATGAGTGGGAGTCAACGTACGACGTCGCCCTGTTGTTCCTGGAGGAAGCATCCAGCGTGACGCCACGCATCATCGCCCGAGACTGCATCATCAAGCGTTACCTGGCCGACGACGCCGATGTGGCCATCGTGGGCTACGGCGCCACCGACAAACACGCCAAACAGGTCGGCTCGGTGTTGATGGAAGCCTTCACCACGGTCACCGACCACGACTGCGATGACTCTTACCTGGGCTGTAATTCGGCGGTGAGCCCAGGCGGTGAACTGATCGCTGGCGGCGATGGGATCGACTCATGCCCCGGGGACTCCGGCGGGCCGCTCTACCTGCTCACCCCTGAGGGCGACTTCCTGGTGGGAGTGACCTCCCGGGCCACCAACATCGGCACGACCTCTTGCGGCGACGGGGGCATCTACGTTCGACCGGCTGCGGATGTTCGACGGGGAGCGGAGTGCTCGGAGGTGGTGTGCTCGGAGTCTTCCTGCTCGGGGTGGCGTCCCGCCGTCGTCAATAGCGCGCCGCCATCGTCCGCCAATCCGATTCAACATATCCAGTGGCTCGGAATACGGCTTGACATCGGCGAGCTCGGATCCAGGAGAGATGGCACCAGGATTTCTCGGTTCCGCGGGTCCTCGCCGAGCGGTCCTCGAATGAGCATTGGTGGTCACGCGAAACCGTGAAGTCGCAGGCCCGCGATCTCGCGGGTCGCCCAGGCCGGTCTGCTCTCGCATCCCGACCAGTGGGTTCCGGGACTGTCCGCGAATTCACGCAACTCTGACCGGTGCCCGCCTGGGCCAGCGTGAATGTTCAGATTCAGCGCCGATCTGGCGTTCAGCCGCCGATCACCACAAACGCTGAGACACCCAGGCCGACAGCCGCCAGCCCCATCCCTGCAGAGAGCACGACCCCGGTGTTGGCCCGCCGCCGCAGCTTGTCGAGATCGTCCATCGTCGAGACGTCTGGGTTGGACGTGTCGTGGTACGCCTTGGCGCTGGAAGCGGCCACCCCGTAGCTGACCGCCGAGACGAGCGCGGACGCCCCGGCAGCGATCAGCAGCGGCCGCGACGTGCGGTCGAGCAGCGTTGGCTCGTCCACCGGAGTGAGGATGGGGTACACACCCTCGGCCTTCCAGTTCGGGTTGCGGCCCTCGCCTGCCAGAACCCCCGACCAGTAGACTGTGTCGTCCGGCCCGGCGACCTGGACGATGGAAGGGAACGTGTCGGAGCGTTCGCTCGCGGCGGCGCCGTCGACCCAGGCCGAGAGCCCCTCCGGAATCGTGAGCGAGAGCGTACCGCCCGCGCCCAGCCCTCGCGCCTCCTCGACGGCCTCGGCCAGCGACTGGTCGAGCAGCACGCGGGGCATGTCCATGTTGGGATCGATGACCAGGGCCGCCCGCAGCGCGCGGACGGTGCCGTCGCGATCGCCGGCCGTCCACGCGACCATCCCGCCCAGCCGGTGGTAGGCCGCAGCCGCCCGCGGGTTGACGACCTCGCTGAGCCGGACGATCTGCCCGTTCGCGGTGGCGTGAGCCCCGCCCAGCGCTGCGGCGTCCTGGGACTCGAACGCGGTCGCGGCTTCCAGCAGGGTAGCCACCAGGGCCTCGGCCGGGACATCGCGAACCACCGCCGGCCTGTCGTCGAGCGCAGACACGGCCGGCGTGACCATCTCGGGCTGATCGGCGGCGGGACCGAACGCCCCGAACGTCGCCCAGTCGTCGGTCTTTTCTTCGACCACCACGGTGGTGTCGACCTTCTCGGGGCAGAGCTTGAGCCACTTGAGCGGGCGCTCGAAGTCGGTCCAGCGGCCGGGCACCACACCGGAGGGGCAGGCCACCTGCGCCAGGTGCGTGCCCTTGAGCGCGGTGTCGCCAGCGCGAACCCGCACGCCGTCGAGGTACAGCACCGCCGCGCCGGTCGCCTCGGGCGCGCCGATGTCGATCTTCGCGCGATCACGCACCTCGGTGCGCAGGGCAAGGAAGATCGTCTCCGACTCGGGCTTGACCAGGCTGCCGTCCCAGGCAAGCTCGGGTGCGATGACCAGGGCGCCGCGCCAGTGCGCCATCTGCTCGGCCGGCGGCAGGCCCCTCAGCTGCGCCAGCACCCCCCGGTAGAACCCGATCCGGGCCAGATCGACGGTGGGGACCACCGCACCCGTCTCGGGCGCCAGCGTCTCTGCCGCGATGAGGGCGGCCTCCGCGCCGGCATAGTCGCCCGATGAGAGCTTCGATCGCGCGTCGCTGACGTGGTCGCCCACCGTTGCGGCGTGGGCAGCCGACAGGACGACGGTGGTGAGGAATGGAATCATCGGCTCGATCTGCGTATCCGGAATGGCACGCGGAGACACCCGAACGCTGCCTCGCAGCGGCGCGTTACATCGGGACGAAGGAGGCTCGATGTCCACCCCCCGACGCTTCGACGACCTGACGTTCTCCCTGTACGCCAACGCGGATGAGACGCTCATGTACGAGCAGTGGTACCGGGACGGCGCGTGGCAGCCGGGCCAGATCGTCCCCTACCACGACATCCCCCTCTCCCCTGCCGCCGGCATCCTCAACTACGGCCAGGGCATCTTCGAGGGTATCAAGGCGTTCCGCACCGAAGACGATCGCGTGGTGATGTTCCGCCCACGCTCCAACGCCGAGCGCTTCGCGCGGAGCTGCTCGATGCTGTCGATCCCCGCGGTCCAGCCCCGGGTGTTCTTCGACGCCGTCACCGATCTCGTGCGCGCCAACGCCGAGTTCGTCCCCACCACCACCGACGGCAGCCGCGCGCTGTACCTGCGGCCGGTCTGCATCGCCACCGAGCCCATGCTCGGGGTCCGCGCCGCCCACGAGTACCTGTTCTACGTCTTCGTCAGCCCGGTGGGCCCCTACTTCAGCGGGATGGGCCGCGTGCGCCTGATCGTCACCGATCGGCATCGCGCGTCGGCGCGTGGCACCGGCGCCGCCAAGGCCGTCTGCAACTACGCCGGGACCATGCCACCCCGTGCCGCCGCCAAGGCCGCCGGGTACGACGAGGCGCTGTTCCTCGACGCGCGCAGCGATCGCTGGATCGAAGAGGCGGGGGCCGCCAATTTCTTCGCCCTCATGGACGACGGCACGCTGGTCACCCCCGGGCTGGGCTCCATCCTTCCTGGCATCACGCGCGAGTCGATCATCCGCATCGCCTCCGAGCTGCTGGGCGTCACCGTCGAAGAGCGACCGCTGAGCATCGAGGAGGTCTGCGAGCACGCCACCGAGTGCTTCCTCTCCGGCACCGGCGCCACGATCACGAGCGTCACCGAGATCGGCTGGCGGGGCCGCGACTACGACGTCAATCAGGGGAACTGCGCGCTCGCGGGTCGACTCTACGACACCCTGCTGGGGATCCAGCTGCAGCGAAGACCTGATCCGTTCGGTTGGGTATTCGAGCTGTAGGTTGGTAACTCTCCTCATCCATCTGGCCTGCTCGGGCGAGCCCACTCAGCCCCAATCAGAGGTGTCGATCACCTCGGACACGGGTGTCCGAACCACAAGCGAGACCTTCAGCAGCACAGACACGACGCCGCCCACCAGCCAGGACACGGGGACTTCCGCGGCCTTCGATGCGCCCCAGATAAGCGCGGTCACCGCCCGACTCCATGAGACGTTCGGCACCCTGGTCTACGTCGAGTGGGATCAGCTCGAGGCAGCGACCGTCTACGTCGAGTTCAGCTTCGACGACGATGACTGGCGCAGCACGCCCGCGGTGGCGGCCTCCCCGGGAGCGCAGTCCCATCTGTTGCTCGGCGCGCCCCATGACTCAGCGGTTCGGTACCGCGTCGTCAACGACTTCGGATCGGGACCGCTCGTGGCGGATGAGCAGGTGATCTCCACGGACGTCGCCCCCGAAGACATGCCCCGCGTTCAGCTCGTCAGCGGCGACGAGGCTCGGTGGGACCCGGAGTCCGCGTATTTATTTCTGTCGATCAGCGAGCCGGGTCGGGGAACGCAGGCCATCGGCGAGGACTGGTGGGTCTTGATACTGGACCGCCTCGGTCGGGTCGTCTGGGCCCGCGAGACCCCCAACGCCACCAGCTTCCACCCCCGTGTCTCCTACGACGGCACCGATCTGTTCGTCGATCAGTCGACCGTCTACAGTCTGTGGGACAGCGGCGCTGCATCGACCATTCTGCGCATGAAGATCGACGGGACCATCGTAGACACATACGCCACCCCCGGGCTGCACCATCCCTACACCGACACCGCCGACGGCTCCCTCGTGTGGGCGGCCACCGGTCGCGGAGGAAACGAGACCCTGGAGAAGCTGCCGGCCGGTGGCGGCGAACAGGTACAGGTGTGGGACTGCCTGGAGCACCTCCAGCCCATCGATCTGCGGGCGTCATGCGGCTCCAATACGTTGTCCTGGGTCGAGGAGACCGACTCTTTCCTGTTCTCTCTGTACAGCGAGCACACCATCTTCGAGATCTCCCACGCGACGGGTGAGGTCGCGCGCTCGTTCGGGCAGTTCCCGGGCTCGTGGAGGTTTGTCCCCGACGACGTGACGTTCTACTGGCAGCACGGAGGACACTACACCGACGCCGGGACCCTCATCGTCTCGACGTCGGAGTCCACCGCCGAGAGCGCCATGGTCCTGCGCGAGTTCTCGCTGGATGAAGAGACGGAGACGATCACCGAGATCTGGAACCTCGGCGTCGGCGCCGGGCTGGACAACCTGTATATGGGCGAGCCCCACCGTCTCAGCAACGGAAACACCCTGCAGAACGCCGGCGCCATTCCGATGATGCGCGAGGCGACGCCGGCCGGTGAGATCGTCTGGGAGGTGAGCTGGGAGATCGATCACTGGCTGGGTCGCTCGACCCCGGTCTCGGATCTTTATTTGTTCTTGGAGTGACCGGTCTTTGGGTTGGAGACTCCTCCGGCCCCGCCGGGTTCAGCCCCTACTCCATATCCGAGCTGTACTCACCGAAGCGCGCCGCGCCGTTGAGCCGCGACCGGTGCAGGAACGCTGCCTGGCCCGCAGCCACGTCGCTGCCGCTCCACGCGCGGAGCGGAGACGCCTGCAGCGCCCGTCCGTAGGAGAAGCTGAGCTGCCAGGGGATCACGCTCCGGTACCGCTTGTTCATCTCATTGAGGTTGGCCGTGGCCTGCTGCTCGCTCTGGCCGCCCGACAGGAACACGATGCCCGGCACCGCGGCCGGGACGCTGTTGCGGAAGCAGCGCACCGTTGCCTCGGCCACCGCGGCGGCGTCGGCCTGCTCGGCCGCGCCCTTTCCGGAGATGACCATGTTTGGCTTGAGCAGCGTGCCCGGCAGGTCGACCTCGTGCAACGCGAGCGCCGCGAACACCGCCCGCAGGGTGTCGGTGGTGACCGCCTCGCAGCGCGCCAGCGAGTGGTCGCCGTCCATCAGGACCTCGGGCTCGACGATGGGAACCAACCCGGCCTCCTGGCACAGCGCGGCGTACCGGGCCAGGGCCTCGGCGTTGGCGGCGATGTTGCGGGTGGAGGGCCGTCCGTCTGCGCCGATCGTGATCACCGCCCGCCACTTGGCGAACCGTGCGCCCAGCTCGTGGTACTCCGAGAGCCGATCCCGCAGGCCGTCCAGCCCCTCGGTGACCTTCTCGCCCGGCGCGCCGGCCATGGCCCTGGCGCCCTTGTCGACCTTGATGCCGGCGATGATCCCGGCGTCCGCCAGCACGCGCGGCAGCGGCACGCCGTCGGCGTTGGACTGACGGAGCGTCTCGTCAAAACAGATGACCCCGCTGATGTACTGCTCGGCGCCCGCCGTGGAGAAGAGCAGCGACCGCCACCCGCAGCGGTTGGCCTCGGTGGAGTCCACTCCGATGGCGTCGAACCGCTTCTTGATGGTGGGGAAGCTCTCATCGGCCGCGAGGATGCCCCTACCGGGAGCCACGAGGTCGCTGGCGATCTGGTGAAGCGATGCGTGGTCGGCCATTCTCGACTCCTCTCGGCTCGCCCGGGATTTCGGGCGGCGCGAATAATCTGGTGCTGGTGGGCTCTTCGGGCGCGCGGGAGTAACGCTGGGTTCGGGGGCCTGCAAGGCGAGGGCGCGGGCCGCGCCGACCGACGCGCTGCCAGGTCACATCGAATCTTTCTGCTCGTGGGGTGTCCAAGCACATGAACCGATGAGCACTCCGATGACCCACGACCCCACCAGCCGAACCCTCGACGCCGTGGCCCGCGCCGCTGCCGAGGAGGAGAGCGCCACGCTGGTGGACACCACGGTCTCGACCGTCGCCCCCCTCTCGCTCGGTCTCCTGCCACAGCGCGGTCAGGTGCTCGCCGGCCGCTACCACCTCATCGAGCGCCTGGGCGGCGGCGCCACCGCCGCAGTCTGGCGGGCCCGCGACGCCAGTCTCCATCGCGACGTCGCCCTCAAGATCTTCAACGGCGCGCACGTCGGCAGCGAGCGGGCCCTGCGCGCCGCCCTCGCCGAGGCCCGCGCGATGGGCGCGCTCCAGAGCCCCCACGTGGTCCGCGTCCAGAACCTCGGTCACCCCACGGGCGCCGAGCCCTGCTTCATCGAGCTGGAGCTGTGCGCCGAGTACGACACCGCCGCCGATCACCTCCGCGTGGGTCGCTCGCTGGCGCACACCCCGCCCCGCCGCACTTCCGAGGCCGTCCGGTGGCTGATCTCCGTGGCCCGCGGCGTGCACGCCGCCCACGAGCGCGGGATCTTCCATCGCGACATCAAGCCGGCGAACATCCTCATCCGCCCGATCAGCCGCACTGCGCAGATCACCGACTTCGGCCTCGCGCTTCCCCGCGGCGCTTCTCCTACGGGCGGAACCATCGTGGGGACCCCCCGCTACATGGCGCCGGAGCAGGCCGAGGGTCTCCCGGACGGCCTCGACCCGGACGCCCCCGCGCACCGCGAGCTGCTGCGTCGCGTC
>CAYXGP010000085.1:0-23333 GCA_964464515.1 uncultured Enterobacterales bacterium | reverse complement strand
ACGCTGTACACCCTCCTCGCCGGCGCCCCCCCCTTCTCTCCCCGCCCCGGCGCCACCATGCCGGTGACGGACGTGCTGGACCAGGTGCGCACCTGCTCGGCTCCGCCCCTCCCGCTCGGCCCCGGTGGGGTGCCCGCGTCGATCGCCCGTGTCGTCGCGCGGGCAATGCACCGCGACCCGTCCCGCCGCCACCCCACCGCCGACGCGCTCGCGGACGACCTGGAGCGCGCGCTGAAGCGCTCCGCCCGCCCCACGCCGACGCGATACCACTGGCTGCTCCTGGCGGCCGCGGGGGCCGCCCTGGCTCTGGCGCTCGATCGCGTCGATGCAGCACCGCCGCCTGTTTTGTCGGCTGTGATGCGGCCCCTCGCTGACTGACGACCGCGCCGTGAGGGTCGCGCGTCGTCCTGCGCAGGATAGGCTCTGCGGGTCGCGTCCCCCTCACCGACGGGCCCATGCGTTCCTCCGTCGCTGCGAACCTCTCCTACGCCTACACACCGCGGGTCCTCGCCCGTCTGCTGGCCGCGCTCGACACGCCCCCGCGCGGGCCGCTCTCCCGCCGCTTCGAAGCGATCACGCTGTTCTGCGACATCTCCGGCTCCACGCAGCTCGCTGAGAAGATGGCCGGTGAGGGGCTCGCGGGCATGGAGAAGCTCGCCGCGGTGCTCAACGACTGCTTCGGCGACCTCGTGGTGGCCTCCGAGAGCAGCGGCGGCGACATCGTGCGGTTCGCCGGAGACGCGCTGATCGCCATCTGGCCCCTCGACGAGGGTGATGATCCCGCCGAGCTTGCTCGCCGCGCGGCGATCTGTGGCGTGCGAATGTTGCGCGGAATGGAGAGATTCAACGTCCGCTCCAACGTCGAGCTCGCCATCCGCATCGGCATCGGCCGGGGAGGTCTCAGCGCGATGTACGTCGGCGGGCAGTTCGGGCGGTACGAGCTGCTGACGTTCGGCCCCAGCTTGATCGCCGCGACCGAGGCCGAGCACCAGGCCCAGCGCGGAGAGCTGGTCGCCTCGCCCGAGATCGCCTCCATGCTCCCGCGGGAGTGGCTCAACAAGGAGCGCGACGGCTTCACCATCCTGGAGTCGTGGGTGATGTCGGGGGGCACGCTCCTCCCCACCTCCCGCCGCGAAGACGAGCGGCGCGCGTTCGAGGCCCTCCCGGACTGGTGCCGCGCGGCCCTTGAGGGCAACATCCCCAGCGCGGTCCGGCACCGCGCCGCGGCCGGCTACACCGACTGGCTGGCCGAGCTGCGACGACTCACCGTGCTGTTCATCCATCTCCCCGACATCGATCACGACTCCGCAGTGCGCGACGTCAACGCGGCGATGTGCGCAGTGCAGGACGCCGTCTACAACAGCGAAGGGAGCATCAACAAGCTGCTGGCCGACGACAAGGGGTGCTTCCTGTTGGCCGCGTTCGGCCTGCCGCCGCTGAGTCATCGCGACGATCCGCTCCGCGCAGTGCGCAGCGCCCTCGCGGTGCAGACATCGCTCCTGCAGATAGGTCAGCAGTGCTCGATCGGGGTGACCACCGGCCGGGCGTTCTGCGGAGAGGTCGGCGACGACAACCGCCGCGAATACACCGTCCTGGGCACCATCGTCAACCTCGCGGCGCGGCTGATGAACCGGGCGAACGGCGGGCTGCTGTGCGATCGCGCCACCCGCAACGCCGCCCCCGACGCCTTTCGGTGGACCGCGCTGACGCCCCTGCGCCTCAAGGGTGTAGCGAAGCCGGTTCCCAACTTCCGGCCGGAGCCGCTCGAGGAGTACACCGACTCAGTGGTCCCCCAGGATCGGGTGGGGAGCTACCGGACCGCGTCCGACGGCCGCTCGCTGTTCAGCGACCCCGCGTCGATCACGCTGGACGAGACGCCGGTCCACGGGCGGCTGGGCATCGACACCGAGGAGCTCAACCGGCTGCCCGAGAACCTCAGCGGAGAGATCCTCTCGTACATCGACCAGCTCCCGCCGCGCGAGCAGCTGTGCTTGAAGGTCGCCAGCGTAGTCGGCACCCGGGTGCCGCTGGGGCTGCTCCGCGAGGTCTACCCGGTCGACTCCGATCGCGACGATCTGGAGGTGATCGTTGATGCGCTGGTGCTGCGCCGCTTCCTGCGTTGGGAGGAGGGCCGCCGCGGCGAGACCCTCTTGTTTCGTCACGGCACTGTGCGCGAGGCCGCCTACAACCTGATGCTGTTCAGCCAACGCGCAGAGCTCCACCGCATCATCGCCCAGTGGGTCGAGGGCACCTTCGCCACCTCCCTCGACCGCAACTACGGACCGCTGGCGTTCCACTGGAAGGCCGCGGGCGAGCCCGACAAGGCACTGCACTACCTCGATCTCGCGGCGACGCGGGCGCTGGAGAGCGGCGAGATGAGCGAGGCCACGTCGCTGCTGCGCTCCGTCCTTGAAGAGGGGACGGAGGCGGAGGCCTCGCGGCGGGCCCGCTGGCTCTGTCAGCTGGGCGAGGCGCTGCTCATCGCCGGAGACGCTCCCGGGGCGCGCGCAGCGCTGGAGGACGCGGTGGCGCTCGGCGACCGCCCCTCCCGGCCGCTGACCCTCATCGGAGCGATCCTGCGAGCCAGCGTCAGTCGGCTCATCCCGACGGGTCTCCTCCGGCTCCTCCGACGGCGCTCAGACGAGCCCGCCCCCCGCCTCTGGCGCGCCCACATCGGCCTCCCCCGGCTGCACATCGCGGCGGGGCACCCCGCCGCGGCGCTGGGCGCTGCGGCCCCCGGCCGCCCCCTCGCGCGGCGCCGCGGCCCCCCCCCCCCCCCCCCGCGCGCCGCCCCCCCCCCCCCCCCCCCCCGGCCCCCCCCGGGGGGCCGCCCCCCCCCCCCCGGCGCTGGGCGCTGCGGCCCGCGGCCTCCACGTCGCGCGGATCCGCGGAGACACCCCGGCGCTGGCCGAAGCCGACGTCGGGCTGGCCCTCGCGCTGGCTGGCTGGCGCCCCACCCTCGCGGTGCGGCTGGCGACCCGCGCCCTGAGTCGCGCCGTCGGCGGCGGAAGGATCCCGGTCCACCTCCTCCTGGCGCGACACTACCTGGGGGAGGGCGCATGGGGTGGCGTCGACGGACACGCGCGGCGCGCGGCGGCTCGAATGCGCGTCGGAAGCGAGCACCTCTCGGAGACGCTCCATCGCATCCGAGGAGAAGCGGCGCTGCTGCGCGGTGACCTCGATCGTGCGCGCGAGTGCTTCGACGCGGTGCTCACCTCCAGCCGGTCGCGAGAGGCCACCTGGCAGCTCTGCTCGGCGCTGTCACTGCAGGCGGTGACCCGACAGGATCAGGGCGCGCGACGCGACGCTGCAGCGCTGATCGCGGAGGCGATGGAGCTGGACGAGGCCCTGCTCCCGGTCTCCGTCCGAGTGCTGCGCGGCGGGGTCGCGGCGCGCCTGGCGGCGTCCAGGGGCAACGCGGCGGCTGTCTCCGACCACCTCGCGGCGAGCCTCGCGCTGCTCGACGCGGCCGAGCGCCCGGTGGATCCGATGCTCCACGCAGGGCTGGTGGGACTCGTGGAGGCGTCGGTCTGGACGCAAGCGACGGGGCACCCGGATGGCTCCAGCGTGAGCCTGCGCGCCCGGGCGCACCTGGACGAGCACGCGGCCATCCGTCCCGTCGCGCAGGCGCAGGCCGACTTGTGGGCGGGGCACATCGCCTGGCTCGACGACTCCCATGACGCGGCGCTCGAGCGGTGGCGCGCGGCCCTGCTCGCGGCGCGCTCCCTCGGGCTGCGGCTGGTGGAGGCCCGGGTCAGCGACGCGCTTGGCAGACACCTGTCGTCGGAGGAGGGAGAGGCGCACGCCATCCACGCTGGCACGCTGCTGGAGGCCTGCGGCGCCGCGCCGCTCCACGATCCCCAGGCCCCCGTTCGCGCGCGCGGGGCGGCGCGTTAGCCCTCACCGATGTCCTCCATCCCCTTCCCTTCCCACCCCCATCTGGCGCCGCTGGCGTTCGAAGCGACGTTCCCTGCACCGCTTGGGGATGTGGGAGTACCCGCGGCTCTGCGGAGCGGCCTGGCGCTGGACGCCCCCGCGCCGCTGCGCACCGATCCCGAGGTGAAGACCGCTGTCCGCGACGCACTTCGGTGGGGCGGGTTCAAGCCGGCGGGCCGAAGCAAGCCGGCGAGCGAGTACCTGATCGCGGCGGTGAGGAAGGGCTGGCTGGGTCCCGAGCGCGGCATCAACGCGGCGGTGGACGCCTGCAACGTGGCGAGCCTCCACAGCGGGTTGCCGATCTCCGTGGTCGACATCGGCCGCGCCTGCCCGCCGTGGCGAATCGCCGTGGCCCCCGCCGGCCTCAAGACCGTCTTCAATCCGTCCGGGCAGGTGATCGACGTCGGCGGTCTGGTGTGTCTGTTCGACGAAGAGGGGGTCAGCGGCACGCCCGTGAAGGACGCGCAGCGCACGAAGACCCACGAGGGCACCCGCCGCGTGCTCTATGTGGTCTGGGGACTGACCGGCAGCGAGCGTGGCGCGCGAACCGTCGCGTGGCTGGGTGAGCTCCTGGGGCTCGTGGACGCGGAGATCACCCCCAGGGAGATCACCCCGCCGGAGATCAACACAGACGGTTGATTGAACCACGCGGGGAGTTGATCACCCCTCAGTTGGCGTCACGCGTCCCGGGCAGCACCCGCCCCACGACCCGCAGCGCCTGACGACGCCGCTCGAAGTCCGCCTCCGCGGCGGCCCTCCGGACGTCAGCCACCATCGCTGCCAGCCCGCGGTAGCAGATGAGCTGACAGATCGTGTCGTCGTCGATGTCGCCCGTGAGCCCGAAGCCCGCGGAGTGGGTGGAGATGCGCGGGAGCAGCTCGACCACCCGCTGCTCGAAGGTCGCCATGATGGGGAGCGAGACCACCGTCTCGATGCTGTCGGAGCGCAGCCAGTCGAGCGCGAGGCGCGCGGACAGCCGACGCTCGGCGAGCCCATGATCGAACCGATCGAGCGTGGCAGTCAGCTCGTTGGCGCCCCGCTCGATCGCCTGCCGGAACAGCTGGATGGGCTCCGAGGGTCCGGCGACCTCGCCCGCGGGAGCGGGAGGATTCAAGCCGTCGAGGGCCCGGGCCATCTCGACCGGAACGTGGATCTCCCGGTGGGGCGTCACCTGCCCGAAGCGCGCCAGCGAGGCGCGGCGAAGCGCGTAGCCCTTCGAGCCCTTGTCAGCGTGGGAGATCAGCTCCTCGATGCCGCGGAAGAACGCCAGCTTCGCGACCAGCTCCACGGTGACGTCGACGTTCAGCGCGAGCACCTCGACGTGGGTCTGCACCCGCGGCGCCAGCGCGCGGATCTGCTCCAGCGCCTCCCGCGCGAGCTGGATGGAGACGGTCCTGGGCGCCTGACCCGGGTCCTGGTTGATCCACTTGACCGACGCCCGCGCGGCGCGCCGACGCTCAGAGAGCCCCTCGTCGAGACGATCCACCGTGGCGGTCAGCTCGGCGATCCCGCGCGACAGCGTGAGCGCCATGACAGCGCCCTGTCCCGCGCCGAACCCTCCGGTGAGGTTGCCGAGCTGCTCAACCAGCAGCTCCGGGATCTCCAGCGTGAGGAGACGGAAGCTGCGCGGCAGCGCGGGGCGGGTGCTCAGGGTCGGGGCCTGTTTGCTGCCGAACAAGCGCTGCTGCCAGGAGCGGAGCGTCGACCACACCTGAGAAAGGCCGCTGCTATCACCGTTCGCCATTACCAACATCCGCCCAGGGAGCGCCCCGAGGCTATCACCACCCTGTGGTGTGGTCACCCCCCTGGAAGATCAGTCTACCGTGCCGGAAAATGTCACGCAGATTGTATCAAAAAACCCGAACTCGCCTGTTCTTTCATCACTTCCAATCCAGGTACCGTTCGCCGGTTTCAAACAGCAGCTCAGCAGACAGACCACGGGGCCCGCGCCGGCGTGGATCGGGCGATATTCGCAGAGCGGCGAGCGCACACCCGCCCCCCCCCGCCGGTCGCCCTGCAAGCCGCTCCCTGAAACGCATCCCCACGGAGTAGTCCACGCACATCGCTGTCTGGCGGCTCCCCAGCCACTGCCAGGGTCGCGCGTTGGGGAACAGATCGGGCGCGTCCGCCGGTCGACGCTCGCCGGGAAGTCGGCGCCAGTAGTGCCCGAACAGCACGAGTGGCTCGTCGTCGTAGCGGCGCCACCACGGCAGCCGCGCCACCTGACGCACCTTTCCGCCGGCGAAGTAGGGCCGCACCGGCCCGTGCTCGAGGCCGCTGGTCAGCACGCACATCGGGTTGGCGTTCTGGCGGGTGAGCGTCTCCGCGATGGCGCGATCGGGGGTGTCTGCCGGCAGGGCGCCCGCCGCGGCGTCGGCCTCGGCGAGGCACTCTTCGTAGATCGCCGCGAGCCCCCCGCTCCGTCTCGCGATCTCCGCCAGCGCGGGGGGATGCCAGCAGGCGTGGATCACGCGCACGTCGGATCGCTCCAGCGCCACCGGAAGCGTGGCGAAGAACTCCACCATCCGCGCGCGCTCGCCCGCGTCGATCACGGCCTGGTAGGTGGCGCGCGGCGCGGCCTCACCCGGACCGAGCGACATCACCTCGACCTCCCCCCAGGCCCACCTGCCGCCGTGCTTCCGCTCTCCGCGGAGGTGGTTCAGCTCGTGGTTGCCGATGACGCACTGCGCGCGCCCGCGGCGTATCCAGTCGGCGACGAGGGCTACCACGCGCGGGCTATCGGGCCCGCGATCGACCAGATCGCCCACGAAGATCAGCCGCCGCCCCTCGGGGTGGCGCCCGGCGTGGTCGTATCCCAGCCGATCGATCAGGCTGATCAGCGCACCGATCTCACCGTGGACGTCTCCGATGACGTCGATCGGACCGCTGAACAGCTCGGCGTGGAGGGAGGCAGGCATCGGATCCTCGGCGCTTCAGGTTCTTCAGATCAGCAGATGCACGCGTTCGCGGAACGCCGCGGGGATGTGACGCGCGACCGCCGCGCGGATCGCCTCGGGCTCGTCTCGCAGCGAGAAGTGCTTGAGCACGATGGCGCTGCACGCGATCGCCGCGCCGCCATCGCTCAGCACCCTCGCGACTTCGCACAGATGCGTGTGCCCGCGAGCGGCGGCCATCGCCTCGTCCCCGTCAGCGGTGAAGGTGGCCTCGATGATCAGCACGGGGCTGTCCCAGATGTGCGCGACCTCGCGGAGCGTGCGCGCGGTGTGATCGCCGATGAAGGTGACGAGCGGCTGGTGGACCGGCGCGTCGATCACCTCTCCGGCCTTTCGCCGCCGCGCCAGCTCGTGACCGGGCGTTCCCAGCAGCTCCGGGAGGAGCTTCCGCTTGTAGCGGTGGATCGTGTAGCCCAGCGAGGGCACCGTGTGATCCACCTCGAACCCTCGGAGGCTCAGATCGCGTCGATGCGCGAGGAGCTCCAGCTCATCCGGGTTGACCCCCCGCAGGTCAGGGAGGCGGGGCCGGGTCTTTCCCTCGAACCGCAGGCTGGCGGTGAGCCAGTCCCGCGCGGGCTCCAGGAGCTCCATGGGGAGGTAGTAGACCGCCGGTCGCGGGTTGCCGACCATCCCCCGCAGGGCCGCATGCCGCGGCAGGCAGCGCGCGTGATCGCCGTGGGCGTGGGTGAGCAGGACGTGGCCGAGGCGGACGGCCTCCAGCGGACACTCCCCGACGTCGAACAACACATCCAGCTCGGGGAGCATCAGCCAGGTCGCCAGGCCCGAGCGCGAGAAACCCACCAGACGCATGGAGTCGCGGGTCCCCGCGTCCAGGGTGAGCGTCACCGGCTCCAGCGCGTTGATACGCGGCACTGCGCACCTCCGGCTCGGACCATAGCCCCCCCGCACGAGCGACGCGGGTTAGGGACGACGGTGACCATGCCCGGCATGCATCCCTCTTCACAGTGTCCCTCTTTACAATGTCCCTCTTTACGGGGTCCCTCTTTACGGGGTCCCTCTTTACAGGGGAGTCCGTGGTGACATCGCTCCAACCCGGCGCGGAGATCGAGCGGTACCACGTCCAGGGCATCATCGGGAGGGGCGGCCAGGCCACGGTCTACCTCGTGCGTCACCGCACCCTCGAGACGCTCCACGCCCTCAAGGTGCTGACCGTCAGCTCCTCCACCATCCGCCAGCGGCTGATCCGCGAGGGGCGGGTGCAGGCCCGGCTGGCGCACCCCAACGTGGTGCCGGTCACCGACGTGCTGGAGATCGACGGCTCGCCGGGGCTGCTGATGCCCTACATCGACGGCCCCACGCTCGCGCAGCTCATGGCGACGCGGGCGGTGGCGGTGGACGAGGCCGAGGCGCTGTTCCGGGGGATCCTCGACGGCATGGAGCACGCGCACGCCCTGGGGGTGATCCATCGCGATCTCAAGCCCAGCAACGTGCTGCTCTCCGACACCCCCACCGGGCTGGTCCCACAGATCGCCGACTTCGGGGTGGCGAAGGCGTTCGAGAGCGAGGACGGCAGCGGCCAGACCCGCACCGGCGTGGCGATGGGCACGCCATCGTACATGGCCCCCGAGCAGATCCGCGACGCCAAGAACGTCGATCTCCGGGCCGACATCTTCGCGCTGGGAAGCATCCTGTATGAGCTGCTCTGCGGACGCATGGCCTTCTCCGGCGACGATCTCCTCGACACCCTCAACGCCGTCGCCTCGGGCTCGTTCACGCCGCCGAAGGAGCTGGTCGCCGACCTGCCCGAGCGGCTCGACCGCACGATCCACGCCTGTCTGTCGGTCGATCGCGACGCCCGCCCCGCCGACTGCACCGCGCTGCGTGACTTGCTGGACGGTCAGGGGCTGCTCTCAACGCCCCCCGACCACGACGACACCAGCACCTTCGTCTTCGGGCTGGAAGAAGCGCAGAGCGCCGCGCAAACTCCAGCGCGACCCCAGACGCGATCTCCCGCGCGATCTCCGGCGCAGGCGCCTGCCCGGGACCCTGGCGGCCCCCCCGCCACCCGCAGCGCAAACATCGCGCCTGAGACGCCGGTCACCCTGATGCCGGAGGAGCCCTCGCAGGCCCGCAAGAGCCCCCTGCTGTGGCTGACGCCCCTGTTGCTCCTGATCGGCGCAGGCGTCGTGGCGATCGCCGCCGGGTGGTGGTGGCAGTCCCGCGCGCCGATCGAGCCCGCGCCCGCGGACGCGCTCAACCTGGCCGCCCCCGCGGTGCGCAAGGATGCCCCAACCCCAGCCGGCGAGCCCCCAGCTGGCGAGACGAGCGAGCCGGCCGCCGCGCCGGTCAGAGTCCCCCCGAGGGTGAGGGCAACCACAACCAGGTCCTCGGAGACAGCTGAGACCACCACCGTGAAGGCCCCGGCAGTAAAGACAACCACGGTGAAGCCCCCCCCGAAGGTGAGAGCAGCCGCGGTCAGCGAGCCGGTCGCAGCGCCCATGGAGGTCGCAGAGAGCTCGCCGACCACCGAGGCGAAGCTCACCGGAGGACGGTTCCGCTTCACCGGCGCGGACGACGTGGCGTTGCTGTCATCGAGCGGGCGCCGCTACTCGGCAGGCGCGGTGCCGGCCGGTCGCTACGACATCGAGGCCACGCTGGCGGGGCGCACCGGCGTGGCGGGAAGGATCCGCATTCAAGACGGCGACGACGTCCTGCTACGCTGCGACGCCGACTTCTTCACCTGCAGCCGGTGATTTGACCGTGCGCTCATCCCCCCTCGCGCTCTCCCTGTTGACCGGCTGCGTCTGGCTGTCCGCCGACGAGCATGCCTCGTTGCTGGCGGGTCTGCAGACCGACACCGGCGCAGCCACGACCCTCACCACACAGACCACGCCGACCACGGACTGCGCGACTCCCGACACCTGGTACGTCGACGCCGACGGCGACCACTTCGGCGATGGTGACCAGCCCGTGGAGGCCTGCGAACAGCCCGAGGGGACCGCGGCGGCGGCGGGCGACTGCGACGACGCCGACAGCGCGGTGAACCCCGGCGCAGACGAGACCCCCTACAACGGCATCGACGACGACTGCGAGGGCAACACCCGCGACGACGATCTCGATGAGGACGGCTTCCCGCACGCCGAAGACTGCGACGACGAGAACCTCGACGTCTACCCCGGCGCCGAGGAGCTGTGTGACGACAACGCCGACAACGACTGCGACGACCTGATCGACGAGTGCTGGGCGCCGGCCTGGGTGATCGCGCTGCGGGGCGACCACGCCAGCAGCGAGGCCGGCGCGATCGTGCGGGGGATCGGAGACATGAACGAGGACTCCGTGCGCGACATCGCCGTGGGGATCCCCGGGGACGACACGGTGGCGCTGATCTCCGGCCAGGTGATCGAGAACCTCTCCGCAGACACGGACATCTCCGGGCTGGCCATCAGCTTCGAGGCACCCTACACCGTGGACGGCGTGGGGAACACCATCGCCGACATCGGCGACATCGACCTCGACGGCAACGCTGACTTGTTGGTGGGGGCCTGGGAGAGCGACCTCGCGGTGATCATGCTCGGGGGACCCGATCTGGGCCTGTCCTCCCCCCGCAGGAGTGGAACCTCACCCGCGACGAGAACATCCTCATGAACGGCCCGAACCGCAGCGAGGCTGGCTGGGCGGCGGCAGGGCTGGGCGACACCGACGGCGACGAAGCGCCAGACCTGGCGATCAGCGCACCGCAGACCTCGAACGGCGGAGGCGCGGTGTACGTACTGCGGGGCGGCAGCATCGGCGGCAAGGACCGCCTGGTCACCCTTGAAGAAGCCAACCACAAGGTATACAGCGACACCGTGAACTGGAACACCGGCCACGGCGTCGCGGGGACGGGAGACATCGACGGCGACGGGCTGGGCGATCTCCTGCTGGCGCGCGGCCCCACCGACGAACCCTCCGCGGCCGGAGCGTACCTGTTCCGGGGACCGATCTCAGGGCAGATCTACATCGAAGACGCTGACACCGTGGTGTACAAGGACGGTGAGCGCCCCACGACAGGCGCGCTGGGCGTCAGCGGGGGCACCGGCGTCAGCGCCGAGGGCGCGGTCGAGCACATCGACATCGACGGCGACGGGCTGGCCGACGTGCTGATCGGCGCGCCAGAAAAATCCGACGATGACAGCCCCACCAGCGGGTACATCCTGCTCAGCGACGGCCTGCTGAGCGAGTGGGAGCGGACCATCTCGCTCAGTGAAGCCGACGTACGAGTGGGGATCGCGGATATCGCAGAGGAGGCGGCGGTGGAGATGACCGCGGCAGATCTCGACGCCGACGGTCGCCACGATCTGCTGGTGGGCCTGCCGATCAACGACAACGCGGGGGAGGACGCGGGGGCGGTGTTCGCGCTGCTGACCACAGACGCGCTCTCCGAGCCCTCGGGCACGGTGCTGGCCAGCCAGGCCAACGGGTGGATCGTCGGCGAGACGTCCTCTCGGCTGGGCGCGTCGGTGTCACCAGCGGGCGATTTCGATCAGGACGGGAGCACCGATCTGTTGATCGGCGCGCCCGGCGGAAACGGCGGCACGGGAGTAGCGCTGGTGATCTTCGGCGTCGAGCCCTGAGCCCCCCCGCAGCCGGTCACGCGCAGCGCCAACCGCGCTGCACCCACCACACCTCGCCCATCGCACCGCGGGATCGGTTACCCTTCGCGTCTGAGGACGGTCGAGGCGTGGATGTCTGACATCGCTGCGCAGATTCGCGATCTCGCTGCCCTGCTGAAGGATGGCCTCCTCACCCGCGAAGAGTTTCAGGAGCAGAAGAGTCACCTGCTGCGTACGAGCCGCGAGACGGCCTCGGCGAAGGCAGCAGCGGCACCTGCCCCCAACAAGCAGGAGACTCCCAGCGGACCAATCTCCGCGAAGATCCGCGCGTTCAAGCCGGCGCGGACCCCGAAGGGCAAGCGACTGGGGTCCTACAGCATCATCGGTGAGCTGGGCCGCGGCGGGATGGGCATCGTCTACCGAGCGCGGCACCTGATCGAGTCGATGGCCCGCCGGCAGGGCGGAGACGTCGCGATCAAGGTGATGGGCCCGGAGCTGGCCGCCGATCGCGGCTTCCGCACATGGTTCGAGCGCGAGGCCACCCTGGGCCTGAAGCTACGGCACCCCAGCGTGGTGAAGGTCTTCGAGGTGCTGCTCGACGGCGAAACACTCGGCCTGGTGATGAGCCTGATCGAGGGCGAGTCGCTGCGCAAGCTGATCCCGCAGGGCGGCATGCCGCTCGATCGCGCGCTGGCGATCCTGCGCCCCCTGGCGGAGGCGCTCGATCACATCCACGACCGCGGGGTCATCCACCGCGATCTCAAGCCCGAGAACATCAGCATCAATCGCCAGGGCCGGCCGGTGCTGCTCGACTTCGGCATCGCCAAGGACACCGGCGGCTTCGTCACGTCGATCACCTCGACCGCCGCGGGGATGGGCACCATCGTGTACATGGCGCCCGAGCAGTACCTCGACACCAAGCGGGTGGGCTCGGCGTGCGACCGCTACGCCCTGGGCATGCTGGCCTACGAGCTGCTGTCCGGCAGCCTGCCCTGGCCGCGCGACACCTCGGAGTACCAGGTGATGCGCGCCAAGGAGAGCGGCGATCTCCCCCCCCTGAGCGCCACCATGCCCAGCATCGACGGACGCGTGTCGAAGGCGGTCAGCCGAATGTTGGCGGTGAAGACGTGGGATCGCTTCAAGACCGCGAAGTCCTTCGTCGACGCGCTCGGCCCCGCTGGAGCGCCCGTCTCCAGCCACGCCAGCGGCCCGACCCGCTACCACCACCACGGTCCGTGGGGCCGACGTCGCGGCATCCCCAAGGAGGTCGCGCAGTGGATCGCCTCCGCGCCTGGCGAGCGGCATCTGCTGTGGCGCTCGGGCTGGCCCAATTGGAAGAGCTGGCGAGAGGTCCCGGAGATCGCCTCTCTGGTGGAGGAGCAGCTCCCCCGGACCGCCCCCGTGGAGGTCCGCGAGGTGGGCGACCTCTCGTTCAAGATGCTCCGAGTGGAGCCAGGCTCGTTCGACATGGGCTCCCCCGAAGACGACGAGCACGCCTTCGCCGATGAGCATCCGGTGCACAAGGTCACCCTCACCCGCCCGTTCCAGCTCGCGGAGCTGCCGATCACGCAGGAGCTGTTCGAGGCGATCACCAGGACGCAGGCCCGAAAGTTCTCGGTGCTCGAGCCCAGGTGTCCGGCGGAGATGATCTCCTGGTACGACGCCATCCGATTCTGCAACCAGCTCAGCGAGCTGTTTGACCTCGAGCCCGCGTACATCCTGGAGGGCGAGGAGGTTCGCTGGGAGCAGCGAAACGACGGCTTTCGGTTGCCCACCGAGGCCGAGTGGGAGTTCGCAGCGCGCGGAAAGGGCACCACCCCGTTCTCGGGATCGAGCGATCTGCGCAACGTCGGCTGGTACGCCGGAAACAGCACATGGCGGGCGCACCCGGTTGGCCAGAAGGCGGCCAACGCGCTGGGCTTCTTCGATATGTCGGGGAACGTCTGGGAGTGGGTGTGGGATCGGTTCGGACCCTACACACCGACCGAACAAATCGACCCGATCGGACCCGACGGCGGCTACGAGCGCGTCAAGCGCGGGGGCTCTTGGTGGAACCTGAGCCTGTACGCGCGGGTGGCGCTGCGGGTGCGGGGAGATCCGCTGTATCGGTACGGACCGCTGGGCTTCAGGTTGGCGCGCAACGCGCAGTAGCACTTCTGCTCACTCATGCGCAGCCATCCACGCCGAGATCTCCTCGGATGTGTAGTAGTCGATGCGTTTCTGCGCGGCGTCCTCCTCGGAGATGTGGTCGTATAGCCACTCCCGGTAGGCGATCAGCCCCGGTCCGCAGCCGGCTTCGAGGGCAAACTCATCGGTCTGTCGCTCGTACTCGGCGACATCACCGCTGGCGTACCAGAGACCGAACTCGACCAGCTCTGTGGTGTCCATGGCCGTATAGTCGAGGATGTGTTTGATCTCGTGGACCAGGATGGCGCCCACGCCAGCGTAGGGCGGCGGGTCGCTCAGGAGCACTGGGTTGTAGAGGACGAGGTAGTCCCGCTCCAGCGGCTGCACATCGAGGGTGGACAGGTCCAGGTTGGCTACAAAGAATGAGTCATCGCTATCGAGCGTACCCAGCTCGATGGAGACGCCCTCCAACTCAGAGAAGTACGCGCCCCGGACGACGGAGATGATCGCGGTGATGTCAGCGGCGGTGGTCGGCGGGTCACCGGTCAGCAGCGCCTCACAGGTCTGCGAAGCTGCAGAATCGCCCGTCGTGGGGTCACCGGTCGTGGAGTCGCCTGTCGATGGCGCGCAGGAGAGCATCAGGAGGAGCATCCTCTCCAGCATGCCACATGAGGCGTCACCCCCGGCGCAGGAACACCTGCACAAGCGAGAGCCCGCCGACCAGGGAGACGAACCAGAACCCGCTCCAGATCCCCCACGCGATGACGCCCACGGCCGTGGGGACCGTCAGCGCGCGCGCCACCCGGGCCGCCTTCCCGCGCGTGGTCACCAGTTCCAGGCCGTGTCGCACCGCCATCCCCCCATCCAATGGAAGCATGGGGAGCAGGTTGAACAGACTCCAGAACACATTGGTGAGCACCAGCCAACCCAGCAGCGGACCCGGGATGGAGACGACGCGTCCGATCACGAACGCGAGCCCGCCGAGCAGGAGCCCCGCACCCGGCCCGGCCAGCGTCACCAGCAGCCCCTTGCCCGCGCTCATCGGCCGGTCGTACATGCACAGACCGCCGAACCCATGCAGGACGATGCCCTTCGGCTCAACACCCAGCGCGCGCCCGGCCAGCGCGTGCCCCATCTCGTGGACGAGGATCGAGCCGAAGATCACCAGCCCCCAGAGCAGGCTCGATCCCATGTCGGCGGCGCCGCCCTGCAGCACCAGAAACGCGAGCACGAACAGCGCCGATCCGGTGATCCGAACCGGCAGCCCCATCAAGGGAAAGGTGATCGACATCAAGCCTCCGAGGAGAGTGTGGGCACTCGCAGAGCCGTTGACAAGGCGGCTCTGCGAGGGTCTCTGACAACCGACTCACCGCCGGGGTTCATCCCGCGCTTCCCGCTCTCGCTCCTCCGCGCGGTCGTCGTCGGGGTGCGGCGGATCCATCCAGTCGATCTCCCAAACGCCGAGGGCAGCGAGCCAGCCGAGGATGGCGAACACCAGCAGGAAGGCCCCCACCGCGCCCATCCGGTTGGCCGTTCGGTCGAGCACCGACACCTGAGCCTCGAGGCGCGTCATGCGCTCGCGGAGGGTGGCCTCGATCGCCTCGGCCCGCTCCAGACGGCGGCGGGTCTCCTCCACCGGGTCGGCGTCGCGATCGCCTCCGTGCCGCGCCAGCACCTCGGAGATGCCGATCTCGGGAGTCTCCGGCGGAGCTCCGAGGAGCCGACGCAGCTCGGGGGTCGCCGGGTGCTCCCCGCAGGTGCGCAGGGCGCGCTCCAGCTCCTCGGTGTGCGCGAGGTCGAAGTCGGTGAGCAGCAGGTAGATCGGATCGTGCAGAGCGGGGGTCTGCGGATGGGCCGGGTGGCGCTCCAGGATCTCCAGGGCCTCCTGTAGCGAGACGCGCTCCGAGGGCAGCAGGCGACGGGTGGTCACCGACGAGAGCGGTAGAGACGCTGGAGCTCCGGCCCCCACAGCTCCTCCTCCAGGAGGGCATACAGCACCGCCTGGCCCATCAGCCGCCCCATGGCGTCCAGGAGATCTTCGCGCTCCTCGCCCTCGGGGGCGCGCGGCACGTGCAGCATCCCCAGCTCCCGCTCCAGGATCCGCTCCGGGTCCAGGATCCGCTCCCGCGCCTCCCGGACCGCCAGGGCCGCCTCAGGAAATTGCTCTGGCGGCTTCTCCAGCGTCTGCTTCCGCCAGGCAGCCCGCACCGCCGCCTCGTCCGGTTGACCGGACAGGCCCAACACCCCCAGCGGATCTTCCACCCGACGGCCTCGCGTATCGACGAACACCGGGGGATGACAGGCCGCGGTGGCCTTCGGGGCCAGCACCGATCGCGCCTCGCCCCTGGCGCCGCGACCGCTGCTGGCGCGCCGGCCGCGCTTCCGACCCCGCCTTCGTCTACCAGCCATCTTCCCCCGCCTTCATCTCTTCCAGAATGTCCAGAAGCGGACCGATCTCCGCGACCACCGCCGGTGACAGCTCGCCCCGCATCATGTCCGCGAGGCTCTCTATCATCGCCGTCGCTCCACCCGCGGCGTCGCTCCGTCTCATCAGGGACGAGAGCATCCCCAGCGACTCTGGGAGCGGCCCCACACCCTCCGTCTTCCGCCACCAGCGCGTCAGCCCGAGCACGGCGGGCTCACTCGGGTCCGTGAACGCCTGGAGTCTCTCCGCCGCCGCGGTCAGGGCCGCCGGGCCGCGCCGCACGAGGAACCGGGTGAGCGGCGCGACGTCGGGCGGCTCCAGCGCGACATGCACCCAGCCCACCAGCAGAAGCCCGTGCTCCTCGGCGCGCTCCGCAGGCCGCATCCGCGCCAGATCCCGCCCGATCTGCCGAAGCAGCGCCTGCACCCGCTGCGACGCTTCCGCGCGCTCTGCGGCCACCAGGATCACGGCCTGCGCCAGCGGGGAAGCGCCCGCCACGGCCCGGCCTGCCAGCAGCGCCAGCAGATCCGCCGCCTCAGGAGGCCACGGGCGATCGCCCAGCGCCCCCAGGACGAGGGGGCCCCAGCTCTCGGTAGTCGCCGCCGCCAGCGCCTCGAGGGCGGCCACCAAGCCACGGGCGATCGCGCGCTCCTTTCGCGAGCCCGCGCGGCCGGCGGGAAGCTCGATCAATGTCCGGGCGAGGAGCGCGGCGGCCCGCTCGGGATCCGCAGAAGCCAGCAGGCTGAACCCGTCCAGCACACTCCGGGCGTTGCCGAGTCCCAGCGCCCTGCTGGCCTGCAGCCACGGCCGGCGCTCTGGGGGGACCTCCGCCAGGATCGCGTCCAGATCCGACGCGGAGAGGTCTCCCGCCCCGCCTTCTTCGAGGATCTCACAGGCGTCCTCCAGCTCATGGTCGCACAGGGCATGGAGGAGCCACGCCCGAGCCAGATCCCGCGGCGGGGCGGCCTCCATCTCGCACACGCGGCGACCAATCTCCCGGGTCTCCGCGGGCCCACGAGCCCGCGGGAGCACCACGCGCAGCATCTCCATCGACGCTGTGCCCCCCTCCAGCCAGGTCAACTTCTGGGTCAGGGTGTCCAGGAGCGCTGCCAGCGGGCGATCACCGCGACGACGAGCCAGGAGAGCGGCCAGGCCGGCCGGCTCGGCGAGGCCGGGAATGGCACCGTCCCCGTAGACGATCCGCCGCTCCAGCCCCTGCAGCAGCAGCGTCAGGACTCGGGCTTGTTCCTTGCGGGACAGGTCTTGGAGGACGCGCTCAGCCGAAAGGCCTCGCCAAGCCCCAGTCCCCTCCGCCCAGGCACCGATCAGCTGCCCGCTTCGCCCGATGTCCGGCCAGCGCTCGGAGTCGATGTCGAGGAGGACGCTCTGGTAGCTTCGCTGCAGGAACGCCTCCGTGGGAACGCGGTCCTCATCCAGTATCCTCACGACGGCCAGGATCTGCCCCAGCCGCACCGAGAGCCGCTCCAGCGTGTGCCAGATGTAGTTCGCGTCCGAGGTCGTGCTCAGCGCATGCAGCACGGCCCGGAGCACCGCGCGCTGCCTCTCGCAGGTCCGCAGCGCCGGGCTCTTGATCGTCCGCGCGCCGGCGCGATGGGCCGCGAACAGCCGCAGCAGATCGAGGTACGGCAGCCCCATGCCCGCGCCCAGTCCGGCCCGCTTCGCCGCCTTGCGGATCGCCGTGGGGTTCAGCGTCGCTGGAGCCGCGGCCGCCACCTCCAGCACCGCCGCGACCTCTCCGCAGCCGGCCTCACGCGCCAGCTCCGCCACCCGCGCCACGCCCGCCCGATCCCCGCCGTCCAGCGCAGACATTCCGCGCAGGATCCAGCCGACGCGCGGTGAGGACTGCCCCGCCGCTCGCGCGACCGCCCGGGGGCGGCCGAGGGTCGCCTCTGCCCGCTGCCACTGCGTGATATCCGCCGCGGTCACAGGAAGATCCCCTCCTCGAACATCAGGTCGGAGAGCGCGTCGTACCGCGCCATCGCCTCCTCCGTGTCCGCCGCAGCCATCCCCTCACGGGCCAGGGACAGCAGCGCGGCGGCATGCGCGGGGTGGTCTGCGCCCAGCGACACCTCGGCGGCCAGCACGGCCTTGAAGATCTCCCGGGCCTCTGCGAGATCGCCCTGCGGCGTGACGTAATCTTCAGCCACCTCGCTTGGGTCGGCCGCCTGCGGAGGAGGCTCTGGATCGCTGCCGTCGCCCAGGATCAGCCCATCCAGGCCGTCCACCACCTCCGCCCACAGCCCCGCGTGGGCGGCCTGATCGACGGTCATGCGCGCTCGACCGGACTTCCCGGACAGCTCCTCGGTGACGGTCACCGACACCATGCCGTCCAGATCGTGCCGCAGCTCGACGCCGATGGGGCGCACGCTGCGGCCTGGTGGGGCCGGCTCCAGCCCGTCGATCTCGATCATCCCCAGCAGGGTGTTGCGCCGCGGGTCCGGCGACGACCCCTGAAAGATCGGCACCTTCACGGCGTCCTGTGTGGGGTGGCCGGTGTGGAACAGCTCGGTGTGGCGCGCCGGCAGCGGGGCGTTCCGCGGGGTGATGACCTTGCACACGAAGTGCGTCATCATCCCCGGGAAGGGGCCGGTGAGGGTGCCGGCCGACAGGCTGTAGGGCGCCACGTCCACCAGCACGCCGTGGACCCGGCTGCCGTCGATGATCGCGCCCTGGATGGCCGCCCCCAGGGCCACGGCGATCCGCGGGGGGATGGCGTAGCTGCCCTCCAGTCCCGTGGCGTCGGCCAGGGACGACCACACCAGCGGCATCTGCGTGGCGCCGCCGACCAGGACCAGCTCGTCTATCTCCGACGCCCCCAAGCCGGCGTCGGCCAGGGCGGTCTCTACGGACGGCAGCGTCTTCTCGATCCAGGGCGCCGCCACCTCCAGCAGCTCCTCGCGCACCAGCGGCAGCTCCAGGTGCAGGGCACCGCCCGGACCGTCCACCAGGAACGGCACCCGCAGGGTCACATGGCGCCGCTCGCTCAGCGCGATCTTCGCCTCCTCCACCGCCGCCCGGAGGCGCACCCGAGCCGCTGGCGCGCCGTCGATCGCCGCCCGCAGATCCGGCTGCTCAGCGGCCAGGCGACGCAGCACGTGGTCGGTGAACGCCAGATCGATGTCGTCTCCCCCAAGCCGACTGTCGCCGTGGGACGCCCGGACCTCCAGCAGAGGGCCATCCTGCTCCACGACGCTGACGTCGAACGTGCCTCCTCCCAGGTCGTAGACCACCATGCGGCGGCTCAGATCCTGTCCCTGGGCGTGGGCCAGGGCTGCCGCCGTCGGCTCGTTGATGATGCGCTCCACCGCCAGCCCCGCGGCCTCCCCCGCCCGGCGGGTGTCGGCGCGCTGAAGCTGCGTGAACCAGGCTGGGACGGTGATCACCGCGCGACGGGGACGAGCGGCGCCGCTCGCCTCCACCCCGTCCAGCAGGCGGCCGATGAGCAGCGCGCTGACCGCGACGGGATCGATCTCCCGCTCGCCGATCGCCCAGCGATGATCAGTGCCGATGTGGCGCTTCGCCGAGCGAATGGTCCGCAGGGGATCGAGCGGGAGGCGGTTGCGAGCCGGCGCGCCCACCAGCGGCGGCCGCCCTTCGGGGAAGGAGACGACCGAGGGCACCAGAACGTCGCCGTCGATCTCGAACAGCCGGGGGCTCCCGGAGCCATCGACGACGCCGATGGCCGAGCAGGTGGTGCCCAGGTCGATGCCGTAGCAGGGGTGGTCAGTCATCGGAGTCCTCGTGTCGCCAGGCGGTCACCTGGGCCACGCGGAGGGGCACACCCTCGGCCTTGCGCCAGCCCCGGCGATGCGTGGCAGCGATCCTGCCATGTTTCGCAGCTTCGGCTGCGGGTCTTGTATCGATCACCCTGTGGAGGGCGGGGTCGATCGGCCCCTCCCGCGGCGCCGGCGTGATCCCGTGAGCGGCGAGCGCGTCAGCCACCTGGGCCAGCGCGACACTGAGACCCCGGGTGTCGACGGTCGCCCGGCCGGTCACGCGCTGCCACCAGGTCGGCTGCGGGCCCTCCAGGGTGCGCTCGACGGCTTCGACCAGATCGAGGAGGAGATCGCCTGTCGGCAGCGGGTCTCGCCCCTTGGTCGACTCAGCGAGCTCGAGCAGCCGACTCAAGCGGAGGTTGACCTGGAGGAGCCCCTTCCCAAGATGGCTGAGCTGACGCTTGACGGCGGGGTCGGACATCCGCTCCCTCTAACCCAAGACGCGCTCCATTCATCGGGTACAGTCATCGAATCCCCGATGACCTGCGCGGGCTCCGTCCAGAGCATAAGGCCGCTCCAGGAAAAGAGACATCCAATGATCGGCGCGTAGGCACGGCCTGCGCGGCCCGGCTCGCGTTCGTATCTGGCCCGCTTCAAGAGACAGGGTTCGAGAGCGTCGCATGCTGGGGGGCCTGGGGCTCGTAAGCAGGCGCATCCGCGGGGGACCGCCCCCCAGGTAGAGGGTGGCCGGTCCTCACCGCGCCACCATCTTCCGCCAATCCGACTCATACAGCTGCACCAGAATCTGATTGTCCAATCGATTGATCGGCCCCTCGCGCACCCGCATGTCGGGCGGAAAAATAAATAGGCCCGCCAATGTCTGTGCATCCAAGAACCGAAGCCCGCTCGGCAGCGCCGAGAATTCCTGGAGGGTCCCCTCCCCCGCCAGCGCGAACCCCCACTCACCGAACGCAGGAACATAGGCGTGGTACGGCCGGACCGTGAACCCCTCGTGCCGCATCGTGCGCATGATGCACCAGTACGCCTCGGGGCTGAAGAACGGCGACGTCGACTGCACGGCGATGGCCCCACCATCGGCGAGTCTGCGCCTCAGCAGCCGGTAGAAGTGCGACGTATACAGCTTGCTGACCGCGTAGCTGCTCGGATCGGGGAAGTCGATGATGATTGCGTCGTAGCGCCCCTCCCCGCTCTGCATCCACGTGAAGGCGTCGGCCCCGACCACCGTGACGCGCTCGTCCCGCAGCGACTCCTGGTTGATCCGGGCCAGCTCGTCACGATCGGCGAACAGGCCAGTCACGGCCGGGTCGAGATCGACCAGCGTGACTGCCCCCACGTCGGGCCACCGGAGCACCTCTCGGGCGGCCAGTCCGTCCCCACCGCCCAGTATCAGCACATTCTCCCGGCGCGCCGCAGCGGCCATAACGGGGTGCACCAGCGCCTCATGGTAGCGGTACTCGTCCAGCGTGCTGAATTGCAGCGCGCCGTTCAAGAAGAGTCGGGTGTCGCGGCCCGAGGACGTCACGACGATGCGCTGATACGGGCTCGTCTTCGACAGCACCACCGGATCGGCGAACAGATCCTGCTCCATGCGTTTCTCGGCCGCCCCCGCGAAGACCAGCCCCGCGATCAGCGCGATCAGCGCGGCCGCCGACAGCACGCGCAGGCGCAGCGCGACCGGCCGGGCCGCCTCGAACAGGAAGGTCGTCCACAGCGCGACCGCGGCGTTCAAGATCCCGAACACCAGCGACGCCCGCAGGATCCCGAGCTGCGGAAGCACCACCAGCGGGAAGGCCAGCGACGCCGCGAGCGCGCCGATGTAGTCGAGGAACAGCACCCGCGCCACCAGCTCCCGCAGCGAGGCGTTCTTCTCGAGGATGCGGATGAGCAGCGGCAGCTCCAGGCCCACCAGGATCCCGATCACCCCCACCAGGCCCAGCAACAGCGGGCGAAAGCCGTCGGTGTAGACGAAGGCCGCGTACAGCAGCGGCGCCTCGAAGCCTCCGATCAGGGCGATGGCGACCTCGATCTCGACGAAGCGCGCCAGCAGCGCCCGGTCGATGAGACGCGACAGATAGCTGCCCACCCCCATCGCCGACAGGTAGCAGCCGATGATGAGCGAGAACTGGGTGACCGAGTCGCCCAGCAGGTAGGAGGCCAGCGCGCCGGCCACCAGCTCGTAGACCAGCCCGCACGTCGCGATGACCAGGGCGCTGGCGAACAGGACCCGGCTGGCGGGGACCGACCGGGCGGCGCCATGCACTCAGCGATACCGAAACAAGAACATCAGCCGCCAGCCAGCGCCGCCGCGATGATGACCGCCAGCCCGATGATGACCGAGCCCATCATGATGGCAAGCGAGGTGTTCTGGTCTTCCTCGATCTCCTTGCGCACGGAGAACGGGCAGATCTTGACCATGATGAAGAACGCAGCGGTGAAGACGACGATGCCGACGCCCGAATACACCAGGGTGGCGATGAGCAGGTTCAGATCGAGGGGGTTTTCCATCTTCGGGGCCTCAGGGGTTCAGGGCCGGTGCGTGGCGGGCGACTACTTGCCGGAGCGGTAGCCGCCGCCTGTGCCCGACGATGTGCGGACGATAGCGTGGTAGCCGGTGTAGACCGGCCGGTAGGAAGCGGGGTTGGTGCGAACGGAGACGGGCAGCGCCTCCTGCTTGGCGCGCGTGGAGGGCGCCCAGCCGGTCGTGGCGAGCCCACCGGCGCCGAGGAGCGCCAGCAGCCCTACGGCGAGATGCGTGTCGATGAGCGTCATGGGACCTCCGCGCGATCAGCCAGCGTGATCACTGTTCATCCAGCGCTTGTTCTCGAAGCGCAGATACGACCAGATGACAGCCACCGGCGCCAGCAACCCGAACAGGAAGATGAGGCACGAGGGCAGGAACCAGGGGGTGTCGCGGGAGACCTCGAGCCGCACGGAGCCAGGATACGCCTTGTCGGTGCCGGGCGCGTAGGCCACCTCGACCCGCCCCAGGTACTCCCCGGGCTGCGGCAGCCCGATGCGCCCGCTGCCTTCGTTCTTGCGCGTCGTGTCGACCGGCAGGTAGGCCACGCCGGTGGTGCTGTTGATCAGCGCCAGATGGACCTGGGCGCGCGCGCGGGAGACGTCGCTCTCCAGCTTGACATCCAGCGAGCGTCGAGCGTCGGTCGGCACGACGAACGGCTCCGTGAAGAAGACGTCCTCGGTGGTGGACTCGCTGGCCCAGGTCTTCTCGACCAGCTTGTCGTTCGCCGACATCGAGCCGATGCCCACGATCAGCGCGATGGCGCCGCCGCAGATCAGCAGGAGGTTACGGCCCACCCGTCCCCACGCGCGCGCGGCCGTGTGGGGGTTGGGCTGCGCGGGCGCCACCCCGACGGGCGGCGAGAGCGAGACACCGAACGCCTCCTCCACCACGGTGTGTGCCAGGTAGCGTCCCTGTGACCACGCCTCCTCGGTGTCCAGCTTCTCGCTCGACAACACAAGCGGCGGTGAGACGTAGTCGGAGGTGTCGGCGCCCGCGCCCCCCCCCCCCAGCCCCCCCCACTCCCCCCCCCCCCCCAGGACCCCCGCCCGGCCCTCGGGG
>CAYXGP010000084.1:20499-31203 GCA_964464515.1 uncultured Enterobacterales bacterium | reverse complement strand
TGTCACACCACTGCGTCTCGACGCTCAGACTGCCCCCAAATCCCGAATGCGCCCAACCTGCGCCCTGCCTCGCTACCCGACCTTTCATCTGCATGGGCGGATGGCGACTGGGGAATCACGGTCAATCGGCAACGCTTCACGGTATCGCGCGAACCACGCGAAGCCTCACAGCGCAGACTCCATGCGGGCGCCCATGGCGTCGAAAGCCGCCGCCGCGTAGCCGACCTCCTCCCACACCCGGTCCACCCGCAGCGCCCCATCGACAGCCCGACCCTCGAAGCGCCCCACCAATCGCCCCCGGTGGAGCAGGGGCATGACGTACCAGCCCCACCGGCGTTTGGCGGCCGGCTTGTAGACCTCCCAGATGTACTCGAAGCCCCAGAGGTGCTTGACCAGCTTGCGATCCCAGATGAGCGAGTCCAGCGGACCCAGCGGGCGCATCCGCTCGTCGTACTCGGGGGGCGCCTGCTCCAGCAGCTCGGGCAGGCAGAGGTAGGGGCGCCGCGAGCCCCGGACGGTGACCTGCAGCACCGCGCCCTCGGCCACCAAGGCGTCGGGGAGGGCAGACCGGCGCACGTCGTGGAGCATGGACCACATCGGCCCCCCGGCGCGGGCCAGCAATCCGGCGGCCCGAACGCGCTCCAGCAGCGCCCAGCGCGAGAAATCCCCGCGCGGCGGCGCGGCAGCTGCCGTCCCCAGGCTGGCGGCAGGCAGACTGTAGCGCTTCCGCTTGCCCACCCGGGAGTGAACCACCACCTGACAGCGCGTCCAGAGCACCTCCAGGGCCATGGTCACGGCCCGGGGGGTGCCCTTCCACCCCGACCAGTCGAGCTGCTGGACCCGACCGCGATCCGTGAGTTCCTCGGGGGTGATCGGCCCGCGCCGCCCGACCTCGTCGAGCACCGCTGCGATCACCTCCGGGCTCACCCGCTCCATGCGGCTGCCCAGGCGCCACCAGGGGGTGCGCACCGCCTGGTCGCGGTAGTGTGCGAAGGCCGACGCCGGCAGGATGCAGCGCTCCTTGGCGAAGTGATCGAAGGCATGTCCGGGCATGAGGTGGCGGTACACGTCCCCGACCCGCAGCCCGTCCACCCGGGCGAGGGCGACCAGATCGGCGTTGGTGGCGACCGGGGAGAGCGGGTCGAGCTGGATGCAGGTACGCCGGGCCAGCAGCGCCCGCAGGCCCTCTGCGCCTTGTGGGTGGTGGATACGGTCGAGACCATGCCAGCGCACCAGGGCTTCCCGCACACGGGTCGGCTCGAGCTGAATCGCGTCGGTCACCCGCTATCCAGCGTCGGTCGGCCGGCCTGCGCCTGCCCGGCGGCGACCAGCGCCGCATAGGCTCCCCCCGCCGCCATCAGCTCAGCGTGGGTGCCCTGCTCGACCACCACCCCCTTGTCCATCACCGCGATGCGATCGGCGTGCTGGATTGTGGACAGCCGATGGGCGATGACGATCACCGTCTTGCGGGCCAGGATCTGCGCGATGGCGTCCTGCACCAGCCCCTCGGTGAGCGAGTCGACCGACGCGGTGGCCTCGTCGAGGATGATCATGTCGGGGTCGTGGGCCATCGTGCGCGCGAACGTCAGGAGCTGCCCCTCGCCTACGCTGAGATCGGCGCCCCGCTCGCGCAGCACGTGGTCCCAACCCAGTCGCTCCACGAAATGATCGGCATGCACCAGCGACGCGGACCGCGCGGCCGTCTCGGTGTCGATCCGCGGGCTATCCAGCGTGACGTTGAAGCGCAGCGGCTCGCTGAACACCTGGATGTCCTGGCGCACCGTGGCGATGCGGCTGCGCAGACTCGACCGGGAGAGCGTGGACAGCTCGACGCCGTCGATGGTGATGCTGCCGCTGTAGCCCTCGTACGAGCGGTCGAGGAGACGCGTCAGGGTGGTCTTTCCCGAGCCCGATGCGCCGACCACCGCGACGACCGTGCCGGGGGAGACCTCCAGATCGACGCCGCGCAGCACCTCGGGCAGCCCGTCGCGGTACCGGAACCGAACCCCCCGCAGGGCGACGTGTCCGCGCAGCTCGCCCATCGTCTCTGCGCCATCCGGCGGGCTCTGGGGGGTCTCGAACAGCCAGAAGATCTTGGACAGCGCCGCGATGGCCCGCTGGATGACCGAGACCTTGCCCGACAGCTCTCGCAGCGGGCGGAACAGCCGCGCCAGGTAGTCCATGAAGGCCACCAGGATCCCCACGCTCACGGGCTCTGCGGAGATGCCCAGGGGCGCGAGCAGGGGGAGGGCCAGGCCGGCTGCGTAGGCCAGCATCACCGCGATGAAGATGCTGCTGGCGCCGTCGACCACCGAGTACATCGAGGCGTCGTAGACGTTGGAGGTCTTGGAAGCGCGGCGGAAGCGGTCGTTGCGCTCTGCGAACGCCGCCTGCCGCTCCTCCGCCACGCCGAAGAGCTGGACGACCTGCACGCCGTCGACGTGCTCGGCCATGTAGGCGTTGACGGAGGCCAGGGCCTCGCGGATCTCCAGGTACAGCTTGCGGAGCTGTCGACGGAGCGCCTCCACCACGGCCAGCAGCGGGGGCGTCAGCAGCAGGAGCACGCAGGTGAGTCGCCAGTCCAGCCACAACATCGCGCCCAGCACGCCGGCGATCATCAGGAGGTCGAGCGCGATGGTGATCACCCCCGCCGTGAGCGAGTCGCCCAGGCTCTCGACGTCGGACGTGACGCGTGTCAGCAGCTTTCCGGCGGGCTGCTGGTCGGTGAACGACTGCGGCAGGGTGAGCGTGTGGGCGTAGAGCGCCTGCCGCAGACGCAGGATGGTGCGCTGGCCGGTCCATGACAGACTCAGCGTATAGACGGCCTCGATGAAGTAGGCCGCGATGATCGCGCCCAGGTAGAGGAGGGCCAGATCGCGCAGGCCCGCGAGCTGGCCGGTTACGACGTGCTCGTCGATGACGCGACCCAGCAGCCAGGGCTGCGCCAGGTTGAGCGCGGCGATGACAGGGGTGAGCAGGAACGCCAGGGTGAGCGGGCCCCGGTCGGGCCGGGCGTAGGGCCACATTCGCCGCAGGAGGGCGAGATCAGAGGCCTCCAATCGTTCGTTGTCGGGGGACTTGTTGTCGGGGGACTTGTTGTCGGGGGCGGTCATGGTGCCACGGCCCCTTCAGCCAGATCATGGTTCGCGTGGAGGCGTAGGGTCGTGACCGGTTCTCGTATCTCGTGTTCCGTGTTCACGCGGATCGCGGGTTCGTGTCCGCGCGGATCGTGAGATCGCGGAGTCGAGAGACCGAGGAGCCGTACCCGCGTGGGAACGTATCTGCGCGTGGCGATCGGTTCTGCGGAGAGTCTCACGCCGACACCTCCGCCGGAGCATCGTCGCTCTGCTGAGACAACCACGTCTTCCGATACGGCCCCTCCCGGTCCACCAACTCTACATGCGTTCCGGTCTCCCGCAGCCGCCCTTCCTCCAGCACCAGCACCAGATCGGTGTGCTGGAGCGCAGAGAGCCGATGACTCACGATGATCACCGTGGGCCGCGCGGAGCCGTCGCCGAGGCCGCGCAGCATCTCCACCAGCCGGTGCTCGGCTGTGTGATCCACCGCGCTCAGGACGTCATCGAGCAGGATGAGTTCACCCCCGCGGTGCAGCGCGCGCGCAAGGGCGACCCGCTGGCGCTGTCCGCCCGAGAGCATGACCCCGCGCTCGCCGACCACCGTGTCCATCCCCTCGGGCAGCGCCGCGAGATCGGGCCCGAGCGCCGCGCGCTCGGCGCTGCGTTGGGTAGCGTCTGGCGAAGGATCTCCGCCGGTGGCGATGTTGGTGGAGATGGCATGAGAGAACAGGAAGGGTCGCTGCGGGGCCACCGCCAGCCGCGTCCGCCAGGCGTCGAGATCGAGCCGCGTGAGGTCGGTCCCGCCCGCGAACACCGTGCCAGCGGGCGGGTTGTACAGCCGCGCCAGCACCCGCAGCAGGGTGGTCTTGCCGCTGCCGGTGCGCCCGAACACCCCCACCACCGATCCAGCGGGGATCTCGGCGTGGATGTCTTTGAGGACCGGGTGATCGGGGGCGTCGGGGTAGGCGAAGCTCAGCCCGCGCAGCGCGATGGCGGGGCCGCCCGGGGCGTCGGGCAGGGGAGCGGGCGATGCTCCCTCCGGTCGGTCGAGGGGGGCGTCCATCAGCTCGAAGATGCGCTCCAGCGACGCCTGACCCCGACGCAGCACCGACAGCATCCAACCCAGGCTGCGCAGCGGCGGCACCAGCACGCCCAGCAGCGCCGCGAACGCCGCGACGTCACCCACCGAGAGCTCGCCGGAGATCGCCATCGGCCCGCCGACGTACAGCACCGCGAACAGCGCGATCGAGCCTGCCAGCGGCAGGACGGGGAAGGCCAGCGCGGCCAGCCCGGACATCTTCATCCGCGTCACGAAGAGTGCCTCGTTGCGGCCGGAGAAGCGGGCCCGAAACGCAGACTCGGCGACGAACCCCTGGATCGTGGCGATGCCCTGGAGCGAGCCCAGCACGTGCTCGCTTATCTCGGAGACCTGCGCCTGGGCCTTGTGGTGCAGATCGAAGACGTACCCGATGGCAAAGCGCGTCGCGGCCAGCCCCACCAGCACCGGCAGGAGCACCCACAGCGTGAGCTCCCACGACAGGGTGACCATGCGCCAGCAGGTGAGGCTGATGGCCGCGGTGGCGTTGATGAGCTGCATCATCCCGAAGCCCGCCAGCGCGCGCACGAAGGAGATGTCGTTGCTGGCGCGGCTGACGATGTCGCCGGTCTGTCGCGTGGCGTAGAACGAAGGCTGCTGGGCCATGAGGCGCGCGAACAGGTCACCGCGGAGGTGGTACTCCAGGTCGCGGCCGGGGTTGAAGATCCACACCCGCGACAGCGTGCGCACCAGGATGACCGTCGCCCCCATGGCGGCGATGGCGGCGATGGCGGGGAGCGGGTCCTGTCCCTCGCTGAGCGCGTCGATCGCCGCGCCGATCTTCAGCGGGATCGTCACCGTCAGCCAATTGGTGAGCAGCAGGCACAGCCCGCCGCCCAGGAAGCTCCAGCGGTACGGCCACGCGTAGGTGCGCAGGAGTCGGAGGATGGGGGTCAAGCGTCGCTCGTCCCGCTCGGATCTCCCAACAAAAAGCGCGCGGCGGCGTCGACCACGAACCGACCGGCCAGCGCGTCGCGGCCCAGCACCACCGGCGGATCGGCGGGGGGCCCGAGCGTGAACCGGACCGTCCAGCGGCGGTCGCCGAGCGTGGCGGTCGTCTCCAGCACGCCTCCGAGGGGGGGCAGGACCATGCGATCGATGGTCGAGAGGCGGTCGATGGCTGGCAGTCGCAGCTCCGAGCCGGCGATCGAGGGCGCGCAGAGGCACGTCAGGGGCGGCAGGCCCAGCTCCGGCAGGTTGATCCGCTCGACGTACCCGAGCCGCTCGGGTGGTGCCGTGGTCATCTGGGCCAGGGGAGCCGGATCGGCGGCCTCGTCTGTCAGGTCGGGCCAGTCCCCCGCGGGCTCGCCCTCCGGCCAGTCGAGGGGGTCCGTGGGGGCGTCCAGATCCAGCTGCTCCAGGTCGAGCGGCGGGACCTCGGGCTCGGCGGGCCAGTCCAGGTCGTCTGTGGGCGGCTCTGCCGTGAAGGCGTCCCAGTCGATGTCTGCTTCTTCTTGCAGCGAATCTGACGGCGGCGGCGCGTCCTCGGGGGGGCGGGTCATGGTCCCCTGGTTATCCCGTCTGGTCCCCTTGTCCTATCGAGGGTCCGTCCTATTCAGAGGGTCGCCCCACCAAGGGTGACGGGAGCCGTGATGCCCAAGCTCAGCCCTGTCCAGCGCGTCGGTGTGGTCGCCGATCGTCGCGTCGCCGCCGTCCTCCGTCGGGCGCGGGCCCGCAAGGGGGCGCCGGTGCGCGAGGAGGAGTTCTTCTTCCAGTCCACCGTTGGCTACCGCATCCGGGCCTGGGTGCATCGTCCCGCGCAGGCGCGGGGCCGGCTGCCTGCTGTCGTCCTCTGTCCGGGCATCGACGCCGACGGCGGCAACTTCGTGAGCTGGACCGGCCCGCTCCACGCCGACGAGGTGGCGCGGACGGGCGCGGTGGTGCTGCGCTTCGATCCCGCGGGTCGCGGCGCGAGCTGGGGCGAGGAGGACTACTCGGGGCCAGAGCACCAGGACGACGTGGCCTGCGCGGTGGCATGGCTGGCCGGGCGGGACGACGTGGACCCGGAGCGGATCGGCCTGGTGGGGATCTCGCTGGGCGCGGCGATGGCCGTGGGCGCGGCGGTGCTGGCCGAGGCCCCCGTGGCGTGGGTGCTGGACTGGGAGGGCCCCTGTGACCGCGAGATCATCACCTCCGGCGGGGAGATCATGGAGCCCGCGGCGGGGCACGGCCTGGAGGACGAGGTCTACTGGCTGCCGCGCGAGCCAGTGCGGCATGTGGGTCGGCTGCGCTGCGCGTATGTGCGCCTGCAAGCTGCGCGGGATCACGCGCAGCCCGGGGAGACCCGCCACGCCACCCGGATGCTGCAGGCGGCTGCCAGCGGCGATCTGCCGTGGTTCCAGATCAACGATCATCCCCGCGGAGAGGCTCCGGATCGGCCGGTGTGGGGGCGCTCCAGTCAGCTACTGAGCAACCGCGCGCTGCTGCGGAAGATCCGCATGCTCTTGTCGGAGCGCGCCCCGGAGGCCCCATGAACGTCATCGCCCTGCTCGTCACCCTGACCCCCGACGCTCACGCCTGCGGCGGGATGTATGTGCCCCCGACCAGCCAGACCGGCGAGGCGCTGTACTCGCAGAGCAGCCACGTCGTCATCGCTCGGAGCTCGGACGGCGAGCACCACGTCACCATCGCCGCAGACGTGATCGGCGACGTGGATGACTTCGCGTTCGTGCTGCCGGTGCCGGAGCTGCTGGAGGAGGACGATCTGGGCGTGGCCGATGACGGTCTGGTGGCCAGCATCGCCGTCTACGACGGCCCGCGCAGCGTCGCCATGACCTGCAGCGACTTCCGGCCCGACACCGAGGAGGCCTGCCCGCAGGACTACTCCAACTACACCGGCGGTGGCGGCAGCCTCGGCTCCAGCGGCGACGGCGTCGCGGTGGAGGGCAGCTACCTCGTCGGCGACTTCCAGGTGACCATCCTCTCGGCGACCGAGTCAGGGGCGCTCTCCGATTGGCTCGGCGACAACGGCTACGCGGTGCCTGTCGCCGCTCGCGGTGTTCTGGCGGAGTACATCGACGCCGGCATGTACTTCCTGGCCGCGCAGGTGGCCGCCGACAGCGGGCTGTCCGACGGTGACGTGCTGCCGTCTCTGCGGTTTCGACTGAGCGATGCGCCGACCACCCTGCCGCTCCGGCTGGGGGCCTCTGTAGCGGAGTCGACGCAGGACGTGGTGGTGCACATCATCCATCAGGGAGCCTTCGATCCGTGGGGGATATCCAACATAGCTGAGGTCACGGTCGAGACGGAGTGCATGCTCCCCGAGGGGGTCACCCTGGCGGAGCAGCATGCGCAGGCCATCGCGGACGCTCACTCCGCGGCGGGGGAGGCGATCTGGCTGCTGGAGTACGACGCCGAGCTGGGGGATATCTACGAGGGCCTGGCCGACGTGGGGATCTGGCCGTGGGATCTGGAGCTTGAGCAGCTCGGGCTGGCTCCCGAGAGCGACCAGAGGAACCTGTCATTCCAACGCCTCCACGTCCGGTACGATCCAGACGAGCTGACGGTCGACCCAGCGCTGTATGAGAGGTCGAGCGTCGGCTCGTCCGAGATTCGATACGTCGATTACCTCTACGAGCTGGAGGGATACCTCCCGGTGTGCGGGCTGGGGATGGTGGACGGGGGGACCTGTCCGCCCACCGAGGTGCTGGGGGAGCCCTGTGAAGACGAGGAGAAGGGGTGCGGAGGCTGCGCGACCGGTGTTCGTAGCTCGGGTTGGAGTCGGGCAGCTTGGATATGGCTGGGATTGGTCGGGTTGGTGGCGCGCCGTCGGACGCGCTGACTCCCTCTCTGGGCCGGTCTCTTCGATGGGCCGGATCTGCTCACCCGGTCGCGTCAGGTAACGAACGGCGCAGACCGAGCTGCGCGTGGCTGACCCGGAATCCAGCCCGCAGCGCGTTCCGCTCCGTGGGGCCTCCTGACAGCGAGCCGACGAGGGCTACCCGGTGCCCCGTCGCGCGGGCCTGCGCCAGCCGATACCGGATGAGCTCCGACTGGAGCCCGCGGCGCCGAAACCCCGGCAGCACCGCGCCGGCGATCAGCACTGCGCTCTCTTCGTAGGTCTCCAGCCCCCCGCTTCCGGCCAGTGCTCCGTCCACTTCGAGGAGCCACAGTCGCGTGCGTTCGTTTCGGGCCACCCGCCGGGTGATCGGCCGCATCGCGGGCGGGGCATCTCCTCCGGGGAAGAACCCTTCGAGCTGCGCGCGGACGAAGCGAGCCACGCTGCTGTCGTCTTCGGGGTTCACGGCGACGAAGCGCAGCCCCGACACCGAGTTCTTCGGGGGGAGGGGGCCTTGGAGATCGCGGGCGAGCACCGTCTCCGTCTCATGGAGCACGAATCCGCGCGCGGCCAGCCCCGCGATGAGCGATGGGTGCTGGTAGGGCGTCACCTGGATCTCCGCCGAGCGGCCCCGAGCCGTGTAGAAATCGACCAGCACATCCAGCGTGTCGCCTGGGACCGGTCCGTCCAGCCCCAGCCCCGCGGCGTAGGTGGCCCACGATCCCGGCGCATCGCAGGCCATCCAGCCGCTGCCGATGGGAGCGCCGTCGCCGCCGACCTCCTCGAGAACGCGCGCGAGGCGTCGGGCGTCGCGGGTGGCTAGCGTGGGGGGGCGCATGGGGGCTCCGGGTCGCGACTTCAGAATAGGGGTTGCCACCCCCGGGGCCGTGACAAGACTCCCGCGTCCGGTTCGATTCCGGACGTCTCGTATCGCGCTGTCGTGGGGAGCGGTGGCCCGGACCATGTCCGTTTGCCATCCCGCGTTTCGTCTGCGCTCAGTGTCTGCGAGATTCCTGGTAGGAACTGAAAACGTAGCTCATACGGGTAGAGCAACAGACTTGAACTCTGTAGGTAGTGGGTTCGATTCCCATCGTCTTCTCCTGGCCTGATAAAACGGGTCCACCAACACAGCTCTGATAAAGCTGACAGTCCTTTCACGGCTGACTCCAGACATATCGGGTGGAATGACCACCACGTCGCTCTCCTTCGGGTGGACGACACCGATCGACACCGCCTGTCCGCGGGATCGCGCGGGAGGCCCGTCTCCTCGGAGTCGGCCCTCCCGCCCGCCGTCAGCGGCCGCGGGAGAGTCGGGGCGGCGCTCCGCTCGATGTGTCACCATTTTCCAGTGTTCTTCTCCCCAACCCATCAGCCCGGAGGTCGGCATGTTGCGTATCTTGAACATCACCCGAAACCGCCGCATCGCGCACCTGCGTGACGGGCGATTCATCCGACTCTACGGTCCCGGTCGTCACCGGCTCTTCGTCGCGTTCGGTGTCCACGAATTCCTCGAGTTCGACACCGTCGCCGCGCCGACCCCGCTGCCGATCGACGACCCGCTGCCGGCTGAGCTGCCGGGCGCCCGGGTCATCTGTGTGGGTCCGTTCGAGAACCTGGCCGTCGTCCGCAACGGCGTCGTCCAGGCGGTGCTCGCTGCCGGTCGCTACCGGCTGTGGGACGGTCCGAGCGAGCTGGTCCTGCACCGGTTCGACGTCCGCTCCGAGCCGCAGCCGCTCTCCGACGGCGATCCGCTCCTGATGGTCCCGGACAACCTGGTCATCGGCGCGGTCGCGGACGCCGCCAGCGCGGTCGTCCTGCTCCGTGTCGGTCAGCCGGTTCGGGCCCTCGCCTCGGGTCGGTACCGCGTCTGGTGGGCTGGTGAGTGGCGCCTTCGGGCGGTCCCGCTCCACCTGCGGGATCTCGATCTCGCGCTCCAGGATCTGCTCACCGCCGACGGCGTCACCGTTCGGGTCAAGCCGGTCGCCCGCGTCCGCGTCACCGATCCGGTGACCTGGCTGCAGGCGGACAAGCCGGACGCCCAGGCCTACACCGCTGTCCAGCTCGCTCTGCGCGAGGTGGTCTCCGGTCGGACCCTGGAGAGTCTGCTGGCCGACCGGTCGGCGCTCTCCGGCGAGCTGGCTGAGCGGGCCGCGCTCCACCTGCCGGACGTCGGTCTGGCGCTCAAGGTGGCGTCGGTCAAGGAGATCGTCCTCCCGGGCGATGTCAAGGCCCTGTTCGGCCGGGTCACCCTGGCTCGAAAGGAGGCCGAGGCCCTGGCCATCAAGCGGCGCGAGGAGGTCGCACAGACCCGTCAGCTCGCCAACACCGCCAAGCTGCTGGCGTCCAACCCGGTCCTCCTGCGGCTCCGCGAGCTGGAGGCGCTGACCGAGCTGGCTGGTCGGATCGACAAGCTCACGGTCGTCGGCGGTGAGGATCTGTTGCGGCAGATCCGGCTGCCGTCGGTCGAGGCGTAGTCTCTCCCGTCTCGACGCTCTCTTGTCGGAGTGTCGGGGCGGGTTTTTTGTTGGGCCATCTGTTGGGAAGGATGTGTCTGCGTCATTGGCGCTCGACACCGTTCACTCGCGTTCATCGGGCCTGTTGTGCCGAGTCTCCTTCAGCGCTCCCGCTGAGCAGCCGTGGATCGTGGAGTCGCGCAGTCGTGGCTCCGCACAGTCGCGAAGTCGCGTGTCCGCCGGAAAACCGCCCCCCAGGTACGGTAAACCAACCCCACCCCCCCCACAAACCGCATACCA
>CAYXGP010000084.1:0-20489 GCA_964464515.1 uncultured Enterobacterales bacterium | reverse complement strand
AGTCGCGAAGTCGCATGTCCGCGTGAAAGCGGCGCCCCTGGTCGGTTAACCCTGCCGAACCCACGCCTCATGCGGAGTCCGAATGTCTCTCCCCCCCGGCCCTCGAATTCCTGCCGCGCTCCAGATGGTCCGCTGGAGCACGAAGCCGCTGCCGTTCCTGGCGGAGTGCCGCGCGGAGTTCGGCGACACCTTCACGCTGAATCTGGCCGGGTTCGGGCGAAACATCTTCACCTGCGATCCCGATCTGATCAAACAGATCTACACATCTGACCCGAACGTGCTGCTGGCGGGGAAGGGCAACGACATCCTGGAGCCGCTGCTCGGCCCCAACTCGGTGCTCATCCTCGACGGCGCGCGCCACGCCCGGCAGCGCAAGCTGATGATGCCGCCGTTTCATGGACGCCGGATGAAGGCATACGGGCAGATCATCGCCGACGCCACCGAGCGCTCGATCGCCGACTGGCCGGTGGGCGGTGAGGCGATCGTGCACGAGGCTACCCAGACCCTGTCGCTGGAGGTGATCCTGCGGGCAGTGTTCGGCATCGAGGAGGGCGGGCTGTCCGACGCCGCGCGCATCATCGGCGAGACCACCGACGCAGCCACCGCGCTGGTTCTGTTCTTTCCGTTCTTGCAGCGCGACCTGGGCTGCTGGAGCCCGGGGGGCAAGCTGGCGCGTGCCGGCGAGCGATCCGACGCGCTGATACAAGCCGAGATCGATCGTAGACGTTCCCATCCTGACGACGCGCGCGACGATATCCTGTCGCTGCTGATGGCGGCTCGCGACGAGGACGGCGCCGCCATGAGCGACGTAGAGCTGCGCGATCAGCTCCTCACCCTGCTGGCCGCCGGGCACGAGACCACCGCCACCGCGCTGAGCTGGGCGCTGCATTGGGTGCTGCGCGAGCCCCGGGTGCTCGACGCGTTGCTGGCCGAGCTGGACGCCGCACCCGACGATCCCGAGTCCATCTCGCGGCTGCCGTACCTGACGGCGGCGTGTCGGGAGACGCTGCGGATCATCCCGGTCATTCCCATCACGGTGCGGTACGCAGCAGCGCCGATCACCCTGGGGGGGATCGACGTTCCGGTCGGAGTGCGGCTGGCCCCGTGTATTCATCTCCTGCACCAGCGCGAGGACCTGTACCCCGAAGCGGACGTCTTTCGGCCGGAGCGTTTCCTCGAGCGGAAGTTCCGACCGCACGAGTTCATCCCGTTTGGCGGCGGGAACCGGCGGTGTCTGGGGGCGGCGTTCGCGGAGTATGAGATGCGGATCGCGCTGGCGGTGATCCTGCGGATGTTTGTATTGGAACTGGTGGACTCAAAGACGGTGCCCGTGCGGCGAAATCTGACGTTGACGCCGAAGGGGGGGACGCGGGTGAAGGTGCTGTCTCGACGCTAACGGCGCCGGGGCCGATCCTCCGCCTTCGCAGTCAGCGGATCCTCGGGCCACGCGTGCTTCGGGTACCGACCCCGCATCTCTCGCCGCACGGCGGCGTAGCTCCCGGTCCAGAACCCCCCCAGGTCTTCTGTGACCTGCACCGGCCGCCCCGCAGGCGAGAGCAGCTCGATCCGCAGGGCCCGCCCGGCGATGGTCGGCGTGTCGGTCCAGCCGAACAGCTGCTGCACCCGCGCAGACAGGGCCGGCCCCTGCGGCGTGTACCGGATGCGCACCCGCGAGCCGCTCGGAACGACCAGGCGCTTGGGGCAGAGTCGGTCGAGTCGTCTGCGTTGGTTCCAGGTCCAGCCGTCGAGCCAGCCGGTGAACGCCGCGAGATCTGCTCGTGAGCGCGCCGCGTGGGTGGCCTGCTCGAACACCGCCGCGCGATCCAGGGGGGGGAGCGTCGAGTCGACGCTCCGGGCCAGCTCGACCCGCCGATCCAGCTCAGGATCCCAGCCGAGGTCGTCGGGAGTGCAATTCGCCCGTACGAGGGCCCGCGCGGTCTCGTCGGTGACCGCTGGCCCGGGGTGACGCGCCACGATCACCGCGCCGAATGCGTCGATACGGGAGCTGCGCGCTGCGCCGTCTCGCCACTCGGTGACGACGCGTCGGGAGGTGGGGATGCTCTCCAAACCAACCCAGCGGCGGATGTGCGGCTCTCGGTGTCTGCCGGAAGCCGCAGAGCCTCCCGCTGTCTCCAGGGCGATGATCAGCCGCGGTCCACCCCCGCGCAGTCGCGCGCCCTGTCCGTCGGAGAGCTGGTACCGCTCTGTATCTGCACGTCGCAGCCCCGCGCGGTCGGGGAAGCCCGCGAGCAGGGACGGACCGATGTCCGTCTCGACGCTCGGCCACGCGCCGAAACGCTGGGACAGCCGCCGGAGCTGGTCGCGGACCCGTCGGGCCTCCCGTGTCAGCGTCTGTGCCTCCAGGTCGCCGTCGCCGGGCAGCGAGAGGAGCGCCAGCGCGTCGATCACCCGGGGGCAGCCCCGCGCGTGGCCGGTCAGCAGGGCCGCCGCCAGGCGTGGATGAAGCGGCAGCTCTGCCAGGCGCTCTCGGTGGGGCAGTCGATCGACCAGCGCCAGCGCGGCGCGGAGGGCGCCGTCCGGGGGCCGCTCGAACCAGCGGAAGGTGAGGGGATCGACCCCCCACGCGCGGAGCTGGAGCACCGCCGGCGCGAGATCCACCCGGGCGACCTCGGGGGGGCTGCTGGGCTCCAGCGGCTCCTTCGCGCTCCACGCGCGCACGCAGGCTCCAGGGGCGGTCCTCCCCGCTCGCCCGGCCCGCTGATCCGCCGACGCGCGGCTCACCCGCATTGTGTCGAGACGGTCGGTCTGGCTGCCGGGATCGAACCGCGCGATCTTCACCAGGCCGCTGTCTATCACCGTCTCGACTCCCTCCAGCGTTACGCTGGTCTCGGCGATGTTGGTCGACAGGACCAGCTTGGGGGTCGCCGACGGCGCCAGGGCGCGATCCTGCGCTGCTGCGGGCAGGCGGCCATGGAGCGGGATGGGGGAGAGGTCTTCGGTGGCTCGGGCCAGCGCCTCGATCTCGCGAACCCCGGGCAGGAACACCAGCGTGTGTCCGGTCTTCGACCGGTGCCGGCGGACCAGCGCGGGCAGCGGCGCCGCCTCGTGCGTGATCTGCACCGGGAAGGCGCGGCCCGCGGCGCGGATCACCGGCACGTCCAGGAACGCGGCGACTGGAGCGGCGTCCAATGTCGCGCTCATCACCACGATCCGCGCGCCGATCTCGGCCAGCAGGGCCAGGGCCAGATCGGCGTGGACGCTGCGCTCGTGGAATTCGTCGAGGATAACAGCGGCCACCCCCTCCAGGAACGGATCGCGCTGAATCATGCGCGTCAGCACCCCCTCGGTGAGCACCTCGATCCGCGAGCGGGGGCCGCAGCGGGTGTCGAATCGCATGCGCCAGCCGATGTGCTCGCCGATGCGCCAGCCCTGCTCTGCGGCGATGCGTCGAGCCACGAGGCGGGCCGCCGCGCGGCGGGGCTGGAGCAGCAGCACCTTGCCGTCCACGGCCGCGGCCAGCGCGGGGGGGACGCGCGTGGTCTTTCCCGAGCCGGGTGGAGCCACGAGGACGCAGCCCTGCTCCGCGGCCACCACGTCGGCGACGACCCCGTCGACAGGGAGGGGGGTCAGCGCTGGCGCAGCCACTCCCGCACGTCCATCAGCGCGAACCCCAGCAGGTTGGTGCCGCGCCAGTGGCGGGGATCGCGGGCCCGCGCGTCGCCCTCGCGGAGCCCGACGCCCCAGATGCGGTCGGACGGGCTGGCCTCCACCAGCACGTCGTCTCCGGTGTCCAGCAGGAGCGCGCGAAGCGTCGTGTTCTGCCCGAACTTCTCCCTGTTTCCGGCTGTGACGATCTCGACCCGGTTGGCCCGCCATGTGTCTTCATCAAAGGGCGTCACCGTGCGTCCCAGGCTGCGGGTCGTCCGCGGGTGCGCCGCGGCGATGATCTTCTCGCGGGTGGCGTCGTCTCCAAACAAGCGCGCCTTCTCTGCCATCATCCAGTGCTCGGCCGTGGGGTACCGAACGCCGCCCTTGTCGAATGGGGTCTCCGCCCACTGGCTGAAGAGTTCCAGAGACGGCGGCGCTTCAGGATCCAGCGGGGGCTGCCAGAAGAAGCGAAAGCGGGGACGAAGCCCGGCCTCGATGGTGGAGATGAGCGCGGCGCGGTTCATGAGAGGCCCGTGCGGTTCAAGGAAGGCCCGTGCGGTTCATGCTGGGGAAGATGGGCACAGCCGAGGGGCGGTCAAGCGCCGGTGATCGCGGGCCTGCGCAGTCCCCAGAACGACCCCTCGCCGCTGAAGTGCCAGCCGACGTGCGCGCCGCAGGCCCCACACAGCGCGAGCGTCCAGGCGAACCCGGGGAACCATGTGGCCTCCAGCGTGGGCTCTCCGATCCGCACCAGCCCGCAAGCCCGGCGCACGGTCACCACCTCGTGCAGGTACCCGTGGGGGTTCACGAACGCCCCCAGCGCGCCGCCGGCATGCATCGCGAAGACGTCCCGCGGATCCGCGATCTCCCGGCCGCAGCGCGCGCATCGCAGCGGGGGACCGCGCCGGGGGGATTCGGTGTCGTCCAGCGTCACCGGAGCGTCCGCCGCCTGGTCGCCCGGATCAAGCACGCCCGCGCCCCATCAGCGCCACCGCGCCCGCAGAGACCACCGCCGCGCCCGCCAGCGCCGGCAGGCTCGCCTCTCCCTCCCAGCCGCGATCGGCCAGCACAAAGACCGTGGCGTTGTTGAGGAAGTGCACCACCACGGCGATCCACAGTGAGCGTCCCCGCAGCGCCGCCGCCGCCAGCAGCACCCCCAGCGCGCCTGTGGGCAGGACGCGGATGAGGTGAAGGTGGAACAGTCCGAAGGCCGCCCCCGACACCAGGCAGATCGCCCAGGCCGGGAGCGCGCGTCGGAGCAGCCCCTGGAGCGTCCCGCGAAACAGCAGCTCTTCGCAAAGCGCGGGCAGGAGCGACAAGACCAGCAGCGCCGCGGGCAGCCCCACGTCCAGCTCGGCGCTGAACCCCTCCAGGAAGGCCGTCGGCATGGGGATGAGCGGCGTCTGCAGGTGCAGCACGAGCTGCCCCACCGCTGGGGCGGTCAGTCCTGCGACCATCGCGAGCCCGAGATCGACGGCGCGCGGCCGGCGGATCTGGAGCGTGCTCCGCAGCGGGACGCCCAGCCACCACGCCGCGCCCAGAGCCAGCCCGGCCAGGAGCACCACCTGGGTGAACACCATCCCGCCGATCAGGTGCTGCGACTGGGCGCTGGTGCCCAGGTGCAGCATCAGCAGCAGCGCCAGCCCGAACACCCCCGCGGCGGCGAGGAGGGGGCGCTGCCGGGGTGGGCGGCGGACGCCGAACAGCAGCGACTCGCGGTTCATCAGCCGCGCCGCGGCGGTCATCAGCAAGGCCGCATGCACCGCGGCTGCGGCGGTGACCGCCAGCGCCGCGCGCGCGCCGAGGGTGCCGGCGAGGGCGTCTCGCAGCGCCAGGCAGCAGCCGGTGATGGGGGTGATGATCAGGAGCGGGGAGAGCTGCACGTCGGGCAGCACCGCCACCCCCGCGGGGGCGAGGACCAGTAGGGTAAGCGGGAAGGCCAACGCCTGCCCGGCGCGGAAATTCGGCGCCGCGAGCGCCGCCATCACCATCACCGCCGCCAGCTCCAGGGCCAGCGGGATCAGAAGCACGCCTGCCATCACCGCGGTCAGCGGGCGCAGCCCCAGCCCCGTCGCGCCGGCCTCGGCGGGGTCGATGATGCCCAGCGCGCCTGCCGCCCACAGTGACCCCACCGCGAGCTGGCTCACCATCACGGTCAGCATCAGCACCACCGCGAACTTGGCGCCCAGGATCTCGCGGCGCGGCGCGGCGGTGCTGAGCAGCGTCTCCAGGGTGCCGCGCTCCTTCTCGCCGGCGAACAGATCGAGCGCGATGTACAGGCCGCCGCTCATCACGAGCAGCACCAGCATCGGCGGCAGCAGGCGGGCGTTGGCGCGGTCGGCGACGCTCGCCTTCGCCACGGTGTCCGTGGTGGTGACGTCCACCACGTCGCTCGGCTTGATGGTGAGGCCTGCGTCCTTCCAGTGCTCCTCCTGGACGAGCGATCGCCAGCGCTTCGCGACCCTCCGCGCCCGCTTCGAGGCCATCCTGCTGCGGGAGCGATCGCCGCTGAAGCGGATCGTCACCGCGTCGTCCTCCAGCGTCATCGCCGCCTGGGGAGCGTCCTCCACCACCTCGAGGGCGTCGCTCTTCCGGACGAACCGGTGCAGCTCGGCGGGCGCGGAGATCGTGTGTGTCTGCTGCGCCATGCGCTTCTCGCCGGCCTCCTGGAGGGAGCCGAGGCCCGCGACGAGCAGCGGGTAGAACAGCACCGGCGCCACCACCATCAGCAGCAGCGCAGCGGGGTCGCGCGACAGGTACCGCAGCTCCCCGCGCAGCAGCACCCCGAAGGCGCCGCGCTCAGCCGACATCGGTGAGCTTCACGAAGATCTGCTCCAGGTAGTGCTCGCCCGTGCGCTCCCGGAGCTCGTCGAGGGTGCCCTGCGCGCAGATGCGCCCCCGGTGGATGATCGCCAGGCGATCGCAGAGGCGCTCGGCCTCCGACATGATGTGCGTCGACAGCAGCACGCACCGCCCGGCGTCGCGCGACTCCTCGATGAAGCGCAGCAGCGTCTGGGAGACCAGCACGTCCAGCCCCGTGGTGGGCTCGTCGAGGATGAGGATTGGGGGATCGTGGACGATGGCGCGGGCGATGGAGACCTTCTGCTTCATGCCCGTGGACAGCCGCCCGCAGCGCACGTGCGCGAACTCCGTGATGTCGAACTGCGCCATCAGCTCCAGGGTGCGGCCGTCGGGATCGTGCACGCCCTGGAGGCGCGCGAAGTAGTGGATCATCTCGCGCGCGGTCAGTCGCTCGTACAGCCCCGTGGTGGTCGCGAGGTAGCCGATCGAGCGCCGGACCTCCTGCGGCGCCGTGCGCACGTCGTGGCCAGCCAGCACCGCGGTGCCGCCGTCGGGCTGCAGCAGCGTCGCCAGCATCCGCAGCGTGGTGGTCTTGCCCGCGCCGTTGGGTCCCAGCAGACCGAACACCTGCCCGGCGGCGCACGAAAACGAGACGCCGTCCACCGCCTCGACCGGCGCGGGGGTGTAGAAGCGCTTGCGCAGCTCGGTGACGGTGATCATCCGCGGCCTCGTAGCCGCGCCAGCGCCTGCCGCCACCACCCCTCCGCCCCGAACAGGAACGCGTCGGCCCGCACCACCCGCGCGCCCAGCGCCAACACCGCCGCCGCCGCCGCTGCCGTGGTGAGCGCCGCGACGAGCGCGGGGGCGGGAGCGAGCTGGCCGGCCATGGCCTCGCGGAGCACCAGGGCGCAGCTCATCACCGGAACGGTGGCGGTGATCAGATCGAGATCGACCGCGGGCATCATCGCCACCCCCGCGGGGGTCATGCCGATCAGCGCCGCGAGGTTCACGGCGTTCTGCCCCTGCTTGAACGTACGGCATGGCAGGGCGGCCAGCACCAGGACGCCCGCCACCAGCGCGACGGTCGCGCCCAGCGTGGGGGCCGCCAGCGCGAGGTCTACGGCCGAGAAGGTGGGGGCCGCGACCTTCTCGTTGAGCTGCGGCAGCACCCCCAGCAGCGTGAGGACCGCCGCGATGGCGTTGCCCAGGACGGAGGCGGTGATGAGCGTGAGCAGCGCAAGCACCTTTCCGACGACGAGGGCCAGTCGGGGCACCGCCGCCAGCAGGCTGGTCTCCAGCGCGCCGGACTCCCGCTCGCCGACCACGATGACCACCGCCGGGTAGACACCTGAGACCCACAGGGTGATCATCAGCATCAGCGGCACCACCAGCGACAGCAGCGCGGCCTGACTCCGCCCCACCGGTGCGGTGTCCAGCATGTGGATCTCGGGTGGGTCCAGCGCCTCCGGCTGCAGATCGTGCTGTGACTCCAGCGCGTCGAAGCGGGCGGCCTCCAGATCATCGAGGCTGTCGCGGACGACGCGGAGGGCGCGCGCCGAGCGCGGACGAGATGAGATGTGGTGGATCTGCACCGCCAGCGCCTCGCCGTCGGCGGTGCCCTCGACGATCACGTCCAGCTCGTTCCCCTGCAGGGCGCGGGCGCGGGCGTCGGGGAGCTGCCAGAACGCCTCTGGCACCGCGGTGGGCTCGGCAGGATCGGCCGTGACGGCAGCGACCAGATCAGGCGGTCCGGAGACTGCGACTCGGGGAGGGCGGTGCTCGCCGAGGCCCTCCTCCAGCATCGCGAGCTGAACGCCGCCCCACAGCAGCAGCGGGTAGAACAGCAGCGGAAACCCGAAGGAGAACGCCAGGACGTGCGCCTCCCGAAGGTTGTCGCGCAGCTCCCGCAGCGTGATGATCGCGAGCAGCCGCGCGATCGCTGCTGGGCCTTTCAGAGCTGCCGGGCCTCTCAGAGCAGCGCCTGCAGCAGCATCGCCGCCACGGCCACGAGCAGCGCGGCGGCCAGCGCCACCAGTCGCAGCTCGCGGGGTGACCGGGTGGGTTTGGGGGGCGCGGCAGGTGACGCCGGAGCCGCGTCGGGGAGCGGCATGACGTCGATCTTCCCCGTGCGCTCGACGAGCACCCGGCCGCTGTCTTCGTCGGGCTCCGACTCCGGGTCGGCCTTGAGGCTGCGGATGCGCGGCACGGCGTTCTCGGCCCAGTCGCGGAGCCACGGGCGGGGGACGTGGGTGCGCAGGCGCCGGCAGCGCTGCTCGACCTCGCTGGCGATGGGGCGGTGGTCGTGCTCGAACGCCAGCATCTCCAGCAGCAGGAGCTTGGCGGCCTCTGCGGTGCCGCGGACCTCCTCGTCGGCGGCCGACGACAGGCTCTTCTTGACCGTCGACAGGATGGTCCCGATGAACCTGGCGTGGTCGTCGGGATCGGCCGGCGGGAAGGGGAAGCGCTTGCCGGTCAGCATGTTGGCGAGGACGATGCCCAGGCCGTAGACGTCGCCGCTGTGGGTCTCGATGCCGCGGCGGCGCTCAGGCGCGAGGTAGCGCTCGGAGCCCATCACCCAGGGCTGATCGGAGGACTCACGGCTGGAGAACTCCGCGCGGGCGACGCCGAAGTCGAGGAGCTTGACCTCACCGAGGGCGGTGATGCGCACGTTGGATGGCTTGATGTCGCGATGGACGAGCTGCAGCGGGGGGGAGTCGCCATACGGGCGGGTGGTGTAGGCCGCATGCAGGGCGCCGGCGATGTCTTCGACGATCTGCAGGGACGCGCCGATCGAGGGGAGATCGTGCTTGAGCGCCGCCGACAGATCCACACCGTCGACGTACTCCATCACCACGCCCCAGCCCTTCTCGAGGGGGACCAGGCTGTTGACGCCCACGATGGCGCGGTGGTGGATCAGGGCCAGCACGCGGGCCTCATCGCGGAGCTGTCGGGCGATCTCGTCGGTCGCCTCGCCCTCGTAGGTCATGATCTTGAGGGCGACCTGCTTGGCGAAGCCACCGGCGTCAGCCATGTCGGCGCGGTACACCGTGCCGAAACCTCCCTGACCGAGGGTCTCCACGATCCGGAAGCTGCGGCGGTTCTGCACCCCGGGAACCCTCTGAATGTGTGTGCGATACCAGAAATGTATCACGCCCCCCTGTCGCTGGTGGTCAACGCCTGGACTCTCCTCCCGGTGACACGCTGGCACACTGCGACGCTGCCACACCGCGACGCTTCCACGCTGCGACGCTTCCACAACGGGAGGACGAAGATGCACCTGCCGAGCCCACTCGTCGCCGGGGTCCTGGTGCGGCGCTACAAGCGCTTCCTGGCTGACGTGCAGCTCGACGACGGCCGGTTGGTGACGGCCCACTGCCCCAACCCGGGGGCGATGACCACATGCGGCGATCCAGGCTGGCGGGTGCTGCTGTCCCGATCGGACAACCCGCGCCGCAAGTTGGCCTGGACCTGGGAGATCTCCTACTCGGGGCAGACCGCCATCCTGGTGAACACCGCGCGACCCAACGCGGTGGTCGCCGAGGCCATCGCCGCGGGTCAGATCGAGCCGCTGCGTGGATACGATCACCTGAAGCGGGAGGCGTCTCCTGGCCGTGGTCGGTTGGATTTCGTGCTGGAGTCAGCCGGTCGGCCGCGGTGCTGGGTGGAGGTCAAGAGCGTCACCCTGCGGGCCGCCGACGGCCGCGCGGCCTTTCCGGACGCTGTCACCGCGCGGGGGCTGCGTCACCTGGAGACCCTCGCCCGTCGGGTGCGCGCGGGGGAGCGGGCGGTGCAGCTCTACCTGGTCTCTCGCGCAGACGTGACCGGAGTGCGGCCAGCCGACGAGATCGACCCGGCTTACGCGCGGGGGCTGCGGGCGGCTGTCAGCGCGGGGGTGGAGGTGCTGGCTTATCGGGGGGTGGTCACGCCGGAGTCGGTCACAGTGGGAGAGCGGATGGAGGTGCTCCTCCAGCCGATCGGAAGCCAGCTGGAGCTATTGTGACGACACAGAGACCAGGCTTGGATGAGATCCTGGCGCGCGCGCCGGATTGGAGGACCCTGGACGCGATCATCTCCTGGATGCAGGGAGCCTCACCTGAGATCGCCGCTGCGGCGCTTCCGCATGTGCTGGAGGTGCTCTCGACGTGGAACGATGGGCAGCGCGAAGGTTGGATCGAGGACTTCGACAGCCCAACGCCGCACCCGCTGGCGCCGCTGCTCCGACGCGTCTCGTTCGATGACTGCCCGATCGCTGAAGTGACGCGGCTCTTCGCCTCCCCCAACCTCTCTCACCTGACCGAGCTGATTTTTTTCTTCCATGGAGCCTCCGAGGGCGCGCTCGCGGCCTGGCTTGACGGGATCTGCGGCTGTCCGCACCTCGGCCGGCTGCGAGACCTCACCGTCTGCGATGCGGAGCTGACCGATGCCGATGTCTCCCGGCTGGTCTCTGCGCCCGCGATGGCTGGGGTGCAGCGGCTCTCTCTGCAAGCATGCGGTTTCGGAGACGCTGGCGTCGCTGCGCTGGGAACGCTCCCCGCGCTCTCGCTCCTCGATCTCGAAGACACCTACGGAGTCACCCCGACTGCCGTCGCCGACCTCCGCGCCGCCCGCCTGGAGATCCGCGCCCCCGCCGATCGACTGACAGCAGCGATCATGGCGTCTCTGCAACGCTGGGTCGCGCCCGCGCCAGAGAGCGCCGATCACCGCGCACGCTTTCATGCAGCCATGGCGTATCTGCGGCGCGACTCTGACTCCTGGCGCTGCGACCCGGACGCTATGTTTGATGACGGCGGCGACGTCGGCGGGGCGGTGCGCTGGGAGGCGCTGCCGTTCACCCGGGACGGGGCCCTCTCAGCTTCGGTTGTGTTGCATGTGGTCAGCCACCACTACCTGGGCGGCCCGCAGAAGGTCCAGGTCGCCCTCGCCGAGCTCGGCCTCTGCTCTGTATTGGATGATGAACGGGTGGTGCTGTCGGCTGATTCTGCCGATGAGACGACCGACCTCATTCAGCTGTGTCGGGCCTTCTCCGCGCTGCGGGCCGAGGCGTTCTTCGCCCGCCCGTACCACCGGATGATGACGTCGTATGGCTGGGAGGACGCCCGCGAGGCCTGCGACGTGTACCAGCACGGGCGGCAGGCCCTGCGCGCGGTGTTCTGGAACTACCAGGGGCACCCGTTCGACGCCCGCGGCGACCTCACCGGTGCGCTGTGCATCCAGTGGGCCGGGCCGAAGGCGGTGATCGCCGCAGCGCTCTCTGCACAGGGCCTGAACGTGGATGTGCCTGAGGATGACGACCGCACGTTCGTGGTGCGGCCGGCAGGCGCGTGATGGGAGCGACTCTGAGCGGAGATCTACCGCTACAGCACGCTGCTGGCTCGGGTGAGCCCTACCCGTCCTGCGCCAGGCGGAACCCCACCGGCCGCAGCCCGTCCGCGGGCGCCGCGCCGTGTATTGTCCCGCCGTCCTTGAGCCCGCCGGTCAGCGTGCCCTCGGCCGTCCACTGCCACAGCCAGCACCCGAGATCGAACAGCCCCAGCTCATCGGGAGGATGAAACCCGACCTCCGGAAGCTGATCGAACCGCGGCGCGCCGACCCGGCCCACCGTGGCCCCCGGGTCGTCGCCCCACGGGAACCGCGCTTCTCCCCAGGCCTGCCGGAGCTCGCCCTCTGTCGGCAGCCGCTTGCCGACCGACGACGCGAAGTCCGCGGCGGCGGCGTGGGTCACCCCGACGCGGGGGCACTGGGGATCGATGAACGGTGGGAGGGTGTCTTCGCGGCGCCGCAGCCAGCGCTCCCAGCTGACGGCGAACACGTCCAGGAAGAACGGGCGATCGGCCGGCACGCGCACCATGAGCGGGTGGGCGCCGTCGGGGTTGACCAGCCCGGGGAGTCGCTCCGGCGACCACTCCCCGATGGGGCGGGGCCGGTGCACCGCCATCGTGACCGAGGCGCGCAGGATGCGGCCGCTTCGATCGGTGTCGAGCCGGGCGTCGTGGAGCCGGAAGGTGGCGTCGGCGGGGGTCAGGTTGGCCGTCGCGAGGGCGCGAACGATGGCGTGTCGAACCCCCACACCCTCGGCGTTGATGGTGGCCACGATGTCCTCCGGTGTGGTGTCGAGCCGGTCTCGGGGGGCGGGAGATCGGAAGCCGACGTGCGGTCTCTCAACCCCACTGTGACGCGCTCGCTTCCAGTCCGCGGGGTGGCGCGCCGCCCACGAGATGGTATCCCCTCGCAGCCCAGGTCTCCGCTCGATCATACCTGGCTTCGCTCGGGGCGCTGCTGCACAGCGCTGCTCGGGATCCCGGCTGTTCGGATTCCGCGACGAGACCGGGGGCCCTTCCCGGTCACGGAATCCGAATTACGCTCTCCGGGTGGGAGGGGCGATGCGCTGGGGACTGATCGATCGCATCGATGAGATGGTCGAGGGGGAGCATGCGCGGGGGGCCCGGACCTACCCCGCAGACCTCCCGCTGTTCATCGATCACTTTCCGTCGTACCCGGTGGTGCCCGGCGTGCTCGTGCTGGAGTCGCTCGCGCAGCTCTCCGGCAAGCTCATCGGCTACACCGTGCGGCGTCAGCGGGGCGACTGGCCCTTTCCCATCCTCAGCATGATGGACCGCGTCAAATTCCGTAAGTTCATCCGCCCCGATCAGGAGATCACCCTGGAGACCCGCTTCGTCGCCCTGCGCGAAGAGAGCGCGGTGATGGCGGTGAAGGCCCGCATCGGTCGCAAGGTGCATTCGCAGGCTGAGCAGTTCTTCGTCTTCAACGCCGTGCCCATGGTGGGTGAGGAGCGAGAGCGCGTCGAGGGCCATGAGCACCGCGAGCTGCGTCGGCTGTGGTCGGGCTGTCCCGAGCCCCCCCGCGCTACTCCCCCCCGCGCTGATCCTCCCCAGGAGAGCTCGTCCGAGGAGGAGGGCGCTTGACCCGGCGGGCCGTGATCACGGGCCTGGGGATGGTCACACCCCTGGGCGAGGACGCCGCGACCACCTGGGCCGCGGTGGTGGCGGGCGCCAACGCCGTGGGGCCGATCCAACGATTTGACGCCAGCGCATTCCCGGTGACGTTCGCCGCGGAGTGCGCCTCGCCTGCCCTGCCCCTTGAGCTGGACGATCCCGGCCTGGGGCTCAAAGCGCGCCTCACACTCGCCGCGGCCTCTGAAGCGCTGGCGCAGGCGCGGTGGTCCCAGGGAGACCCGGGAAGACGCTCCCGCGTGGGGGTCTGTCTCGGCAGCGAGGCGGCGCGCCCCGGACTGCCGGAGCTGGCAGAGCGGATGGTCTCCGGCACGATGCCCACCCAGGGCGAGCTTGTGCGGCTGGCGCCGGCGGCTCCCACCGATCGCGTGGCGTCGCTGGTCGGCGCCGAGGGCCCTCAGAGCACCGTCTCGACGGCATGCACCAGCTCCTCGCAGGCCATCGGCGAGGCTCTGCTGCGGATACGTCGCGGTGAGGTCGACGCGATGATCGCGGGGGGCGTCGATGTGCTGGTCGGTCCCCTGATGGTCACCGGCTTCTCGCTGCTCGGCGCGCTGTCGACCCGCCTCGACGCCCCGGAGCGGGCCAGCCGGCCGTTCGACGTCGATCGCGACGGCTTCGTGCTGGGCGAGGGCGCCGGCTTCGTCGTGCTGGAGACGCCCGAGCGGGCCGCCGCGCGCGGGGTGACGCCCCTGGCTGAGCTCTCCGGCTTCGGCTGCTCGTGCAACGCCTACCGCATCACCGACTCCCCGCCGGACGGTCGCGGGGCCGCGCAGTCGATGCAGGCGGCGCTGGACGACGCGGGTCTCGCGCCGGACGACATCGGCTACATCAACGCCCACGGGACCAGCACCCAGATGAACGACATCTCCGAGAGCCGCGGGATACGACAGGTCTTCGGCGACGCCTCTCCGCCCGTGAGCAGCACCAAGTCGATGATGGGGCACCTGGTGGCGGCCTGCGGCGCGGTCGAGCTGATCCTGTGTTGTCTGGCTGTCCGAGATGGGCGCCTCCCTCCCACCCGCAACCTCGACACCATCGACCCGGAGTGTGCGCTGGATCACATCCGTGGCGGGGCCCGCGCGGCGCGCATCGACCACGCCATGTCCAACGCCTTCGGGTTCGGGGGCTCCAACGGCACGCTGATCGTGTCGCGCTGGGGGTGAGCGTGTCGGCCTGTCCGCCGCCTGTCGTCGTGACCGGCCTCGGCATCTGCTGCGCGCTGGGAGATGACCCCTCCGCTGTCGAGCGTGGGGTGGTCGCTGGCCTGAGCGGGGTCCGCTCCCACCCCAAGCTGGGCGATCTGCCGGGCGGTGATGGACACGATCACGCCGGCTGGGTGACCGGCCCGAAGACCCTCCGCGCCGCCCTCAAGCGCCGCAAGGATCGCAAGCTGCTGGCCCGCCCGGCCCAGCTCGCCCTGGTCGCGGCCGACTCTGCAGTGGCGGGGTGGCCTGGCGATCGCGAGGAGCTGGGTATTTTTCTGGGGGTCGGGCGCGAGCCGGCCGACGACGGGCAGTCTGAGCCGGCCCTGTGCGCCTCTGCGCGAGATGGTCAGCTCGATGAGGCCCTCCTGGCCGGGCCCGGTCGCGACCTCTATCCGCCGCTGCTCCCGCTGCGGACGTTGCCCAACATGGCGCTGGCCCATATCTCGATCAACCTCGACATCCGCGGGGAGAATGGCGCGTGGGCGGGCGGTGCCGCGGCCGGACTGCGGGCCGCCGTGGCTGGGATCGCCGCGGTCGCGGCCGGGCGCTGCCCCGCGGCCCTGATCGGCGGCGCCGACAGCCTGATCCACACCGGGTTGGCGCGTGACCGGCTTCGATTGGGACTGAACACACCACCTGGAGAGGCCGGGGTCGTTCTGTTGATCGAGCCGCTGCCTGTGGCGTGGGAGCGAGGCGGCCGGATCTGGGCCCAGGTGGCAGGGGTGCCTGACGCCGAGCCCGATGAAGACACTGCGCTTCATGCCGCCCTGGGCGATTGTGGTGCCGCTGATGGGGTGCTGGCGCTGGCGCTGGCCGTGGTCCACGCCCATCGGCGCGGCATCGGTCGGTTGGTGGCGCGCGCCGATCCAGGGCAGCCTGCGATCGGGATACGGGTTCGCCCTCCTGGTCCGTGCTAAACCGAGAGGAGCCCCGAGGAGCCTGCTTGCCCGGCCGCGACGCTGCCCGCCGCTTCCACTTCATGCGAGAGATCGCCTCGGGCGGTTTCGGCAGCGTGCACCTTGCGAAGGTCGTGCATGCTGACGGCTTCTCGCGGATCGTAGCCGTGAAGCTGCTGAAGTCGCAGTGGACCGACAGCGAGGAGATCGCGCGGCGCATGCGGGACGAGGCGCGCCTGCTTGGCCTGTTGCGCCATCGGCACATCGTGGACGTTCTCGACCTGACGTCGATCGACGGTCGGGTAGCCGTGATCATGGAGTACCTGGAGGCGGTCGATCTGCGCTGCGTGACCCAGGCCCTCACGGCTGCTGATGAGCGCATGTCGGCGCGGGCTGCCCTGGAGATCACCTACGCCGTCGCTGCTGCGCTCGACGCCGCCTACAACCGGCCCCCGATGCCGGGCGACAAGCCGCTGCGCGTCATCCACCGCGACATCAAGCCGTCCAATGTGATGCTCGACGACACGGGCATGGTGAAGGTGCTCGACTTCGGGGTGGCGCGCTCGGAGATCGAGAACCGCGAGAGCCACACCCAGGAGCTGCAGTTCGGCTCGATCGAGTACATGGCTCCCGAGCGTCTGTTCTTCGAGCCCGAGACCCCGGCGTCCGACGTCTATGCGCTGGGCGCGACCCTGTACGAGCTGCTGTCGCGCGAGCGGCTGGGCAAACCCAAGGGGCGCCCGGCGCTGCACCACGCGCGGGTGGTCGAGCGCGTCTCGGCGCTGCGGGCGGTGCTCGATCTCCCCGCCGAGCAGGGACAGGCCCTCGAGGAGATGATCTGCGGCTGCCTGGCATTCGATCACCAGCTCCGCCCTACATCCTCGGAGCTTGCCCAGCAGGCCCGGGCGCTGGCCCGACAGATGCCCGGAGAAGACCTGAGCTGCTTCTCCGAGCGCTTGATCCCGCCGCTGCTGACGAGCGCGCAGACCGGTCAGACCCGCACCACGCCGCTGGATGACTCCATCGTCATCGAGGACTCGCTGATCTTCACGCCCACCGGTAGTCGGGAGCGGCCGAAGGACGACGACGCCGAAAGCGGACTCTTCCCGCGCCACATGGACCTGAGCATCGGCGAGCGCCTGCGCCGCGGCGCCCTCGCGGAGCTGGCCGGCGACCACGACTTCTCGCCGCGTCCGGCCACCGGCGCGCCGGCTCCCCGCGGCGGCGTCCGAGGCGGCGCGGATCCCTGGTACGACGGTCCCACCAGTGTGGGCGCCCCCCGACCGCCCCGGCGCAGCCGACCGCCCGCGCCGCTAGCACCGCTGATCAGCGGGCCGAAGAGCTCTGTGCCCAGCGGGCCAGCCCCTGCGGCGCCGGTGGTGCCGCCCGGTCCCCGCGTCACGCCGGTCCCCCCGCGAGCGCCGCCAGCGCCCCCGCCGCTGCCCGACACCACGCTGGGTGCGTTCGAGGAGCCCCCGGCCCATCCGGTGGTCTCTTCGCGTGTCGTCGAGCCCCTCGCTTCGGCGCAGCTGGTCGATCCGCTCGCTTCGGACCTTGTGACGGCTCCAGGGGCACCGGCACCCCCGCCCGTAGCTCCTCCGTCAGCGCCCCTCTCATCAGCACCCCCCTCATCTGCACCGACGTCTCGGCCTCGGGCACTTCCTGTGAGCACGATCGGCACCGAGCCCCCGGCAGAGCCGTCCGACTTCGGCCTCACCGCACCGCTGATCACCGAGGAGTCGCCGCGCGACGTCAGGCCACCCGCTCCCGCGCTGCGGCCCGTTCTGGCGCAGGCCGAGCCGGCCCGAGTCCAACCCCGGCATCCCGCGCCGCAGGATCCAACACCACAGCACCCAGCACCTCTGAGCGCCGATCCCCACCACGCCCAGCCCCGTCACGTCGAACCCCACCGTGCCGGGCCTCAGCACGCTGGGTCCCTGCACGCTGAATCCCTGCGCGATGGAGCCCTGCGCGATGAGCCGGCGCGAGGCCCGTCGCTTCCGCCCACCGCCCCGGAGCCGATCAGCGCCATCGGGGAGACGTTCCCGCCGTTCGAGCCGGAGCCGGGCCCGCCGGTCATCATCCATGACGACCCGCTGGACGACGACGTAGACTGGCCGCCGCGTAGGCGGTCTTCAGCGGCCCTCGCCCTCGGCGCCGGGTGTTTGCTGGGGCTGGGGATCATCGCGGCGATCGCTGCGGGGCTGTACTCCCAGCGCGACACCCTGCGCGCGCTCGCGGGGGTCTCCACAGAGATCTCTGCAGAGGTTCTGGCAGAGGGCTCCCCGGCTGAGGTTCCTGCAGCCGCGTCGGCGGCTGAGCCCGCGTCGGCTGAGTCCGCGGCGCCGGTAGAGGGAGGGATCCAGTTCGTCTCGCATGCCGACGACACCGCGAAGATCAAGGTGCGTTGTGAAGACTCCCGGGCGAAGGGAGCGACCTCCGCGGCGCTGGACGCAGAGGCCGTCAGCAACTGCACCGTCACCGCCTACATGTCCGATCGCAGCCGCCTGACGGCGGTGGTGGGCAGCGCCACCGTGGGCGTCTACGACTGCTTCGTCAGCGGGGAGTCCGCCTGCACCCGGCAGCCATGAGCCCGCCGGTCGTCGTCAGCGGCCTCGGTGTCTGGAGCGCCGCAGGAGCGGGGACGGCGGCGCTGGGCGCAGCGCTGCGGGCCGATCGCTGCTGCGCGGTCCCCGCGGACAGCGCGCTGCCGGTGGGGAGCGTGGCGGTGGTCCCCGAGCCGGTGCCACCGGTCCGTGGGTACCCCGACGATCGCAAGGCGTGGCTGGCGTTCGCGGCGCTGGAGGAGGCGCTGGCCGACGCCGGTCTGCCGCGCGCGGCGCCTCCGGATGAGCGTCGGTCCGTCTTCCTGGGGACGGGGCTGTCGTCGATCACACCCGGAGAGCTGACGGAGGACATCTACGCCCACCTGATCGACGGGGGGACGCGCCTCGACCACGCCGCGATGGCCCGCGACCTGTCCCGCGATCACGCGGCGCCGTGGCGGCACATGCCCGAGCGGGTCACGTCGGGGTTCACCGAGCTGCTCGGCGCCCGCGGGCCGTGCGGGACCAGCTTCTCGGCATGCGCGGCCGCGTCACAGGCCATCGGGGCCGGGCTGCGCGCGGTCCGCTCCGGCGAGGCCGACGTGGCGTTCGTCGGCGGGCAGGACAGCATGCTGCATCCGCTCGGCCTGCTGTCGTTCGTGGTGCTGGGAGCGCTCAGCCCGGAGGCCGGCCGACCGTTCGATCGGCGCCGCGACGGCTTCTTGATCGGCGAAGGCGCAATGGTGGCGGTGCTGGAGCGCGCCGATCGGGCGGCGGCCCGGGGCGCGCGGGCCCGGGCCATCGTGCTGGGGGCGGCCACCAGCGCCGACGCCTGGAACGCCACCGCGCCGCATCCCGATGGTCGGGGCGCGGAGCTGGCGATGCGGCGGGCGCTGCGAGACGCCGGGCTCGAGCCGGCAGACATCGATCACATCAACACGCACGGCACGGGCACACCCGTGGGCGATCTCGCCGAGGCCAAGGCGATCCGGCGGGTGTTCGGCGAGCGGGTTGCCGTCTCATCCATCAAAGGGGCCATCGGCCACACGATCGCCGCCGCCGGTGCATTGGAAGCGGCCGCGTCCATACTCGGTTTGGAGGGCGGTTGGCTGCCGGGTACGGTGGGATTCGGGGAGGCCGATCCCGAGTGCCGGGTGAATGTGTTGGCTGGGTCGGTGGAGCGGTCAGCGCGGTTTGTGCTGTCGAATTCGTTCGGGTTCGGCGGGCAGAACAGCTGCATTGTATTGGGTTGTGCGTGACGCAGCTCAGGCGCCCTGTCGCGAAAACAAGCGTCAAAAGATAGCGTTCAGAAGAAGCGATAGCCCACGCGAAGTCCGATCGTGGGCGTGTGTACATACGACGTGAACGTCTCGTCGAGGAGCTCCTCGCCGCTGGTCAGGGAAGGCTCAAGGGCCGAGTCGACGCGCCCCGAGAGCGGGCCTGAAGCCTCCATGGTCATGGTGGAATTGGCGCCGACGGTGAGCGCGCCGCCGAGCGAGAGGTGAATCACCAGCGAGTCGTCCCGCAGCAGGAGCTGCCAGCCCAGCTCAGGGGTGATCATGTGGTCGGACGCCGCCACCGCCACCTCCAGCCGGGCGTCATCTTCGTCGAGAGGCAGCTCAGAGCCGATCAGGGCCTCCACCGTCTCGACAGTCGAGAGCGAGCCGCCGAGCGCGGCGAGCTGGTAGCCGACCCCCAGGGTGAACCCCCGCGCCTCGAACGGCCGCCAGCCGACGTGCGGGTGGATGAGCAGTGAGCCCTTGAGCGCCGCGGAGATCAGGCTGGCGGTGGCGTCGTCGTACCAGCCGTAGCTGGTGCTGACAGCGTTGATCGTGTCGAGGTAGGGGCCGGGCAGCGTGCCCAGCCCGAGCCGGGCGCGGAGGCGGGACGGGGTCTCGACGCCGACGGACACCCCGACAGCGATCGGGAATTCTGTGCCGATCAGGGCCTCGACGTGAGACCCGGCAGAGCACAGATCAGTGAGCAGCAGAGCGGTGAGCATCCCCCTCCGGGTACCCCCTGACCGGGCGAACGTCCAGCGCCCTGCCAGCCCCCGTGTCGGAAACACCCCGGTGGGTCAGGCGTCCTGGTCGTCGGCCGGTGCTCGTGACTCGTTCTCGATGATCGCTCTCGTGGGACCGTGGTCCGTGGATCGCTGCGCTCTCTCGCTTCGCTCGCGTGGAGTCGTGAGCGAAGCGACCCATGGTACCGCGAAACCGTGGCTCCTCCAGAGCGGCTCCGTTGACCGTGAAGCCGTGTTGCCGATCAACCGCGAGACCGCGTGACCGCGTGACCGCGAACCACGGAAGCACGGACCCGCGAGACCTCGGTTCCACGAGACCGTGTCTCCACGAACCACGGTCCACGAGACCTCGACCCGGCTACCGGAAGCCCGCGTAGCCCTTGTGGCGGCCATCACACCACGGCTTGTTCCGCGAGCGGCCGCAGCGGCAGAGC
>CAYXGP010000083.1:0-31385 GCA_964464515.1 uncultured Enterobacterales bacterium | reverse complement strand
CCCGCAGCCGCTTTCCGGCGTTCAATACCGCGCGGCGCCAGTCACTGTTCGGTCCATAGCGCCACTCATAGAGCCAATCCCCCAACTCTGCCGCGTCTAACAGCCGATGAACCGGCACCCAGTGATCCGGTGTCCGGCATCGTCGATCGGGAATCTCAAATGTCCTCACCTTTGGGTCGAAGTATAGTTCCACATCCAGTGGTCTCTCTGCGAAAGAGAGTCCCCCGATCAGGCACGAAACCAGTGTAGTGATCCGTTGCTGTCCATCCACGATCCAGAGTGCATCTTGGAAAGCATCCGCATCAACCACCAGTCGCCCGATCTGGACTCGCTCCGCCCGGGCCGGGCGCTGCCACAGAAGCAACGCTCCAACCGGATACCCTCGGTAGATGCTGTCGAATAGATCCCGCACATGCGCCTGATCCCACCGGAACGGTCGTTGAAACGAGGGAATGCGCAGACGACCTTGTTGAGCCAGACCGCACAACTCTTCGACGGTGTGGATGTCGGTCTTGAGCTTGTCTGGAAGTGGCGCGAAAGGCGGCATCTCCCCGCTATAACGCGTCTACTTCCCGGACTCTCCGGTGTCGGCCGCCGCCTGCAGCTCCTCGGACGTGACCTCCAGCGCCCGCTTCACGCTGTACTCCGCGACCTGCGCCACCTCCGGCCGGCCGTCCACCGCCGCGTAGTGCTTGCCGTCGACCAGCGCGCCGATCCGGTAGCCGCCGGTCTCGGTGCTATCTTCTCCCGAGACCGTCCAGGTGACGTGGGTGCCGACGTCGAGGCCGTGCCCGGACAGGCGCTCGCCGCTCGCCGGAGCGGTGGCCCGCAGCCGAACCAGCGCCTTGACCAGCGTCTCTACGGCTTCGTCGTCGGCTGGCTCCGGCGTCGTCATCTGGTCTGTGGGCGTCTGGCTGGGGAGCGTCTCTTCAGAGGTCGACTCGTCCGGCCCCTCGAAGGCCCAGCCGTCCGCGTCGCGGACCAGCGCGAACGCCCCCTGTGCGTTCTCCACGCCGATCCGGGTCACCGTCTCTGCATCGACCGCGACCAGCTCGGGCTCGAAGTACCGACTCGCGGTGTCGCCGACGGACCACGCGGTGGTCCCCCGCGCGCTGTAGACGTCGTCTTCGCCCTCGGCCCGGAGGTGGACCTGCGAGCCCTGCGCGGCGCCCATGTAGAGCGTCTGGCGCTCGCCCGCGGCGATCTCGACTCGGCGGGTGAAGTCCTCCTCGGCGACGTCCAACGCGCCGTGATGCACCGCGTCGGTGGCGATGGGCCGGCGGACCTGGAGCGACCCCAGCGTCTCGAGCAGCGTCGAGACCTTCTCCCCGTCGGCCGGGTACCCCCCGGCGCTGGCGATCTGCCATCCGCTGTTGGTCTTCTCCAGCACCAGCGGATCCGGCGCGGCGGTCTCGTCTGTGCGGCCGGTGATGGTCACCGCGCTCACGGCGTCGGCCGACAGCGTCACCATCGGGTGGAGATCGTGGCGCTCGGGCGCGCTCGGCCACCAGGCGACCGCCGCCAGGCCGACCTGCGCCGCCAGCGCCCCCGCCAGCCCCCGGTTGATCCGCGACACATTCATGCCGAACCCTCGACAGCCTCGATCGACCCTGCAGCGCTGGTCCCTGCTGCGATCGACTCGGGGCGGCTCCGGCGTGCCCGCGGCACGATCCCGATGAGCAGCAGCGGGATGAACACCGCCGCGGCGGTCGTCCACTCCCGAGCGGCGCGCGCCTCGTCGTCCAGCGGCCGCAGCGTGCGGGCGAACGCCCCCCCTCCTCGAATGGACAGCAGCGCGGTGTCTTCAGACGCCCAGTCGATGGCGTTCTGCAGGAGCTGCAGGTTCCCGGCGTGGGGCTCGCCGCCGCTCTGGCCCGAGAGCTGCACCACCATGTCCGAGACGATCTCCGATGAGCCGACCACCAGCAAGCGACCGTCGGCGACCGAGGCCTCCATGTGCCGCACCGCCCCCGCCTCTCCGGAGAACAGCGGGCTGGGGCGATCGGCGAAGACGCTGGGGAAGCGGCCGGTGATCGCCGCCGCGAGCACCTGAGAGCCGGCCGGACTGGACGAGCCGAAGCCGTCGTCGGGCCACGCGGTGAAGTCAGGCTCGATCGTTCCGGAGGTGTTGAGCCAGGTGCCCTCGGAGCTGCGCAGCAGGATCTCCACCTGCCGTCCCTCCAGGGTCTCGGGCACCGTGAGCGGGCTGGACCAGGGCACCGTCACCGCGCCCAGGCCCGCCAGCGCGGCGTGCCCCCGCAAGAACCCGTCGTCGCGCACGTCGGGGAACATCGGGTACGGCAGCAGCTCGATGCGCTGCATGCTGAACATCCCGCGGCGCTCCGTGACGGGGATGGGGAAGGGCGCGTTCAACGGGTCCATCACCAGCGCGTCGCCGACCACCGCGCCCCAGGTCTCCAGCATGTCCGCGAGGGTGCGCTCCTCACGGGTGGGAGACAGCCCACCCCGATCGACGCCCACCCGCCACGCGCCGGCCAGCGCCACCACCGAGCCGCCGCCCATCAGGTACTGGTCGATCGCGAGCTGCTGCGCGGGGCTCAGCGCGCCGGCCTTGCCCACCACCAACACGTCCACGTCATCGGGGACGTGCCCCTCGGTCAGCTCCACGCGGCGGATCTGGTAGCCCTCGCTCAAGATCTGCTCGATCGCGCGGTAGTCCGGCTGCGGCGCTGGCGGCTGGAGCTGCGGCGGGAGCTGCGGGTTGGGCGGCGGCGCCTCGGGCGTCTCGGTGACCAGCCCCACGCTCTTCAGCTGACCCGGCGTGGCGCGTCGGACGGACGCCTCGATGGCCTGCTCCACGTCCGCCGACGTCAGGGCGCCGCGCGGCAGGATGCGCTCCACCTGCTCGCCGATCTCCAGGACCAGGTGCAGGTAGAACACCTGGGTGCCCAGCAGGTCGGCGGCCAGCGGCCGCAGCCCCAGGCGTTCGTACAATTCCTGCGCCAGCGCGTCGTCGCCGGCGGGGTCGATCTCGGTGAACCGCAGCCGCCCTTCGCTGCGCGCCGCCACCTGCTCGGCGACCGAACGCATGGCTTCGGCCGTCTCAGCGAACTCCTCGGGGATCTGCCCGGGCGTCGCGTACAGCGTCATCCGCGCGCCTTCAGGCACCTGCGCCAGCAGCGCCCCTGCGCTCTGGAAGTCCTGGGAGACACGTCGGATGGTGCGCGTGAGATCGTACTCGAGGTTCCGCAGGCGCACGTCCAGACCGTCGTCGCTGGCGCTCACGTCGATGAGGTCCTGGAAGCTCAGCACCTCGTACTCGTCGCCGAAGCGCACGAGCACGTGGAAGTACGCGTTCACCACGCTCTGCGCGTTGCGATCGGTCACGCCGAACGGGAAGCTGCGGATCCCGTACTGTTCGCCGATCTCCTGCTCCAACTCAGCGTCGGTGGCCGGATCGTGCAGCGACAGCTCCACACGCCCCTCGCCCGCCAGCACGTACTCAGCGAGGAGGTCTTTGATCTGCGGCACCAGCGGCGCCAGCAGGGGGTGGGAGCGCTCCGAGAAGTACCCCGAGATGTACAGCGGGCCGTCCAGCGAAGACAGCGCCTCTTCGGTGACCGCGCTGATGCTGTAGTCCCCGTTCTCCGTGAGATCGAGGCGCGCGCCCGAGACCGGCGCCAGCCACACGTTCAGCGCCACTGCGTTCAGCGCCGACAGCCCCACCAGCAGGCGCAGCCCCCCGATCTGCCGACGGTTGGCCCTGGGGTCGAGCCGCGTGGCCTCCAGCGAGGCCCCGCCGACCACCAGGAACAGCGCCGTGAGCGAGCCGTAGTAGACCAGATCGCGCAGGTCGAGCACGCCGCGCTCGATGCTCGTGAACCGGCTGCCGCTGCCCACGCTCCGCAGGACCCCAGCGACGTCATCTCCGAACAGCGCCACCACGCCGTCGGCGCCCACCAGGTAGAGCAGGCCTCCGCAGACCACCGTGACCATCAGGGCCACCACCTGGTTGTCGGTCCGCGAGCTCACGGCCAGCCCGATCGCCAGGTAGGCGCAGCCCAGCGCCAGCGCGCCCACGTAGCCGCCGATCACCGGCCCCCAGTCCAGCACGCCCAGGGTGGAGACGAGGATGGGCAGCGGGAGCGTGAGCGCCAGCGCCACGCCCACCAGGGCCAGCCCAGCGAGGAACTTGCCCAGCACGAGGTCGGCGGTGCGCACCGGCAGCGTCAGCAGGATCTCCAGCGTCCCCGACCGGCGCTCCTCTGCCCACGCCCGCATCGTCACGGCCGAGACCAGGAAGATCAGCAGCAGCGGCAGCCACTCGAACAGCGGACGAACATCGGCGAGGTTCCGCGCGAAGAACCGCTCGATCGTGAAGAAGATGAGCAGCGTGGCGCCGCCGAACACGCCCAGGAAGATGAGCGCGATCGGCGAGTGGAACAGCGCGCGCAGCTCCTTGCGGGCCACCGTCAGAGCCGCGCTCATGGCGCCCCCTTCGTGTCGATGTGCCCCGCCCGCGCGACGTGCTCTGCGGCGAGCCGGCTGTAGACCATCTCGAGGGTCTCGCGGTGGCGGTACGCCCCTCCGATGCTCCAGCCCAGCCCCACGCCGCGGCGCACGATCTCGGGCAGCACCTCCGGCTCGCAGGTGATCGACCACAGCAGGTAGCCGTCGCGGGAGGGGTCCTCGCCGATGATGCGCGTTCCCTCCACCCCCTCGAACGACATGATGGACTGCGGAACGTCGACAGCGGCGGCGCCGACGCTCAGGTGTACGTCGCCGCCGGCCAGCATCTCGCCCAGCGGAGCGTCGGCCACCAGGCGCCCGTCGATCAGCACCAGCACGCGATCGCAGACGGCCTCGACCTCTTGCAGGATGTGCGTCGAGAGGATGATGGTCGTCTGGCTCGCCAGGTCCCGGATGAGCGCGCGGATGGCCTGGATCTGCGCCGGGTCGAGCCCGTTGGTGGGCTCGTCGAGCACCAGCAGGTCGGGCCGGTGCAGGATCGCCTGCGCGATGCCAACGCGCTGCCGAAACCCCTTGGAAAGCGTGCCGATGCGCTGGGTGAGCCGCTCTACCAGGCCGGTCTGGCGGGCCGCCCGCAGCGCCGCGGGGACGCGCTCGTCCGGTCCCAGCCCGCGCAGCTCCGCGCTCATCAGCAGGTACTCCTGAACCATCAGCTCGGGGTAGAGCGGCGCGCTCTCGGGCAGGTAGCCGATCTGCCTCTGGACCCCTCGGCGATCGTTCACCACGTCGCACTGTCCCACCACCACCGTGCCTGTGCTGGGCGCGATCGTGCCGCAGATGAGCTTCATCAGCGTGGTCTTGCCGGCGCCGTTGTGCCCGAGCAGACCAACGATCTCGCCGCGACGGATGCGCGTCGAGACGTCATCGACGGCCACCAGATCACCATATCGGCGGGTGACGTTGCAGATGCGGATCATGGGACGATGGCTGGATTCATCTGTCAGAAGACGCCGCATACTCCGTGCCGACGCGGCCTGTCAACCGCCACCGCGCCCGAGCCCGCGCTATACGCACGCGAGAGGTGTCCCGTATGACCACCCCCGCCCTGCTGGCGCTGCTCGGCCTCCTGGGCGCCAACATCGCGCTCGGCCTGGGCAACACCGTCGGCTACCACCGCCTGCTCACCCATCGCGCGTTCCACACGCATCCGTGGGTGCGCGGCCTGTTCACGCTGCTGGGCGCGCTGCACAGCGGCGGCCCGCTGATGTGGGTCGGCCTGCACCGTCTGCACCACGCCAAGTCGGACGGCCCTGAAGACCCACACACGCCCACTCGGGGCTTCTGGTTCGGCCACTGCGGCTGGCTGCTGGGCACCGAGCGCGTGCTGCCGTCCGTCCTGCTGGCGGTCTCGGGCTTCGGGCAGCAGGCCACGCTGCTGTGGCTGGACATCCGTCGCCTCACGGGTCATCGCGAGGCCGACTGGCACAGCATGGTCCCCGACCTGCGCAAGTTCCGCCTGATGCGCATCCTCGATGTCCCCCTCGTCACGCCCGCCCTGTTCGGCGCGCAGCTCGCCGCGGCCTGGCTGATCGGCGGCTGGTGGGGCATCGCGTGGCTGTGGGCCCTGCACGTCTCGCTCACCAACGGGAGCTGGTCGGTCAACTCCATCTGCCACAGCCCACGGTTCGGCCGCGAGGATCACAAGAACCGCGATCAGTCCCGCAACGTGCCGTGGATCGCCGCCATCACGTTCGGTGAGGGGTACCACAACAACCACCACCGCTTCCCGCGGAGCGCCTGTCACGGCCTGGACGGCGGGCCGGACGTGTCGTGGTGGGTGATCCGCCTGCTGGAGCGGCTCGGGCTGGCCTGGAAGATCAATCTTCCGCGGAAGTACCGCCACCGCCTCCCGAGCCTCGCGGCGCCCTGATCGATGACTCCCGATCCTCGTCTGCGGCCCTGATCGGCGTGGGCCGTGAAGCCGCCGCGTCGCGAGATCGAGAGGTCTGGTCGATGACCAGACCGCCTGCCGCCCCAGGCGCCGCGGAGATCAGCCCCCGGTGACCCGGTCAGGTCTGCGGTAGACACCCACACGTGGGCTTGTATATAGGTGAAGGCGTTCCCTCTGCCCTGAGTCACGTATGCCGGATTCACCCTCTCCTTCAGCTTCCCTTCCGGCCAGCGGCCAGCTGCCCGCGTGGGTGTCGATGGCCTGCGTGTCGGTGGCCTGCGTGTCGGTGGCCTGTGTATCGACCGGCTGCGGCGACGGGAGCGGAGAGCCCCCGGACCCCACGGTGACCACCGCGGCGGTGACGACGTACACCCCGGCTGGAGCCCCCACCTGGTATCAGGACATCCAGCCCCTCATGGCCGAGCACTGCTGGAACTGTCACGGCGTGAGCACCGAGAGTTTCCCGCTCACCGACCCCGGCATCGTGACCAGCATCGCCGACGAGATCAACGTCAAGCTCAACACAGACGACGTCCCCCCCTACGTGATGCCGCCCTTCCCGGTGGTCGACAGCGGCGACTGCTCGCCCGACCTGCCCTACCGCGGTGATCTCCGCCTGACCGACGCCGAGAAGGCGATGTTCCAGGAGTGGATCGACGCCGAGACGCCCCTGGGCGACGCCGACGCCCCCGCGCCGTACTCCCTGCCCGAGTCCCGGCAGCTCGGCGGAGACGTCGTCGAGGAGCTCCCGGGGCTGGAGATGACCACCTACGCCGACAGCCCGCCCAACGCCTACCTGTGCTGGTCGTGGGATCTGGGCCTGGAGGAGGACGGCTACCTGACGGGGCTGCGCGTCAACCCCGACAACCTCAACATCCTCCACCACGCCGTGCTGATGGCAGACCTCGACGGAGTGACCGCCCCCGCAGACGGCTCCGCACATGGCCCCTGTCCGCTTCCGGAGGGCGAAGACGTCCCCGACGCCACCATGCTGGGCACGTGGGCGCCGGGGGCCGATCCGTTCCTGCTCCCCGAGAACTCCGCGGCGCACCTGCCGGCGGGCACCCGGCTGGTCTCGGCGACCCACTACCACCCCGTCGACACCGAGGAGTTCGACGCCACGACCCTCACGGTGGCCTGGGCGAGCGAGCCGCCCCCGTACGAGGTGAAGGTGCTGGCGCTCGGCGCCGCCGATCCTGCGGAGACACGGAGCCAGAAGTGGGAGGAGGTGCCGTTCCTCATCCCCGCCGGCGATCCGGACTACACCAATACCTGGGTCGAGCCGCACATACGCCAGGCCGACGAAGAGGACGTCTCCCATCGGATCTGGGGCTGGTTCCCGCACGCGCACTACTCGATGAAGAGCCTGCGCATCTCCGTCGAGCGGACCACGGGCGACAGCGAGTGCTTCATCGACATCCCCCAGTGGGACTTCGACTGGCAGCGCACCTACGAGTACGACGCGCCGTTCGAGGAGCTCCCCGAGCTGTACTCTGGCGATGATTTTGTCTTCGACTGCACCTACGACAACAGCGAGGACAACGAGCAGCTCATGGAGGCCCTCTCGTCCAGCGGCTACGACGCGCCGCTGGACACCGAGATCGGCAACGGCTACCTCGACGAGATGTGCGTCGTGCACGCGCTGGTGCTGACAGAGTACGATCCCGACGAATAGAGCCCGCGCGCGAGCCTGACCCGACCCGCGGGTCTCGGCGATCGGTGCTGGAGCGGGCAGCGAGCGACTCGTCCCGGCGAGAGCGATCCCGCAGCGCTACACTCCACCCGCATTTGGGGGGACTCCGACATGAACATCGCGCTGATCACCGCCCTGTTGGCCTGCGATCCGAAGCAGCCTGAGGTGACCACAGCGGACAGCGGCAGCGCGTCCACCTCTCCGACGAGCACCACCGCGCCCCTGACGTTCCCCCAGCGCGACACCGTGCTCCTCCTGACGGTCGACACTCTCAACGAGCGCTTCCTCGGCTTGCACCACGACGAGTGGGACACCAGTCCCAACCTCGATCGGCTGTTCGACGAGTCGGTCGTGCTGGAAAACACCATGACCGTCCGCGGCGCAACCTACGTGGCGCTGCCGTCGCTGCTCACCGGCACCTACCCCCGTCACCACCAGCTCCGGAACTACTCCAACAACCTGACGATGCCCGCCTACCCGATGATGCACGAGCTGTTCCAGGAGGCCGGCTACACCACCCTGGGCTACTCCAACAACTTCTGCGACCCGTTCCTGAACACCGCGATCGATGAGCGTGTCTGCCTGTGGGACGACAAGTCCGCGGGCGATCAGATAGAGCGCGACGCGCTGCTGGTGGAGTGGCTCGGCGACAGCCTGCAGGCGCGACTCGAAGACGAGAAGCTGTTCATCTGGCTGCACCTGATGGACCCCCACTCCCCCTATGAGGAGCGATCACCCTGGTACGAGGAGTTCCACCCGGAGCCCTACACGGGCGGCAAGGATCTCTCCGACGACGGGGTCCTGGAGGCGATGATGCTGGGTGAAGACGAGATGACCACAGAAGACCTGGCGCAGATGGAGGCCATGTACGCCAGTCAGGTCCGCGCGGTCGATGAGCTGATCGGACAGCTCTTCGAGACTCTCGACGCGGTGGGTCGCTACGACGACGCCCTGATCGTCTTCGGTTCGGATCACGGCGACGAGCTGTGGGCCCACAACGACTACATCTTCCACGCCTGCTCGCCCTACGATCCGGTCAACAACCTCACCTACTCCATCCGCGCCCCGGGTGCGCTGTCGCCGGCCCGCGTCGATGACACGGTGAGCATCACCGACATCGCCCCCACGATGATGACCGTGGCGGGGCTGCCTTGGACCACCTTCGCCGACGGGCAGGATCTGTCGAGCCAGCTCGCGCTCGGTGAGTCGATCGACACCCCCGTCTTTTTCGAGCGCAGCGTGGAGACAGCCGGCGTGGTCTCCGGCGACTACAAGTATGTGCTGAACCCGATGGAGACATTCCAGGCGTGCATCCCATACATCGGCGATGACACCCTTGGCTTCACGAGCGCCGCCGAGGAGCTGTACAACCTCGCGACCGATCCCGAGGAGACACGCAACCTCGCCGAGAGCGAGGAGGCCGTCCGCGCAGAGCTCCACGACCAGCTCTGCGATTGGGTCCTCGAGGACGTCTGGACCACTCAGAAGGCAGACGGCTCCAATATCCTGGTCGAAACCTGCCGCGCCGGATGACCCCCATGCTCGCGCTCTCGCTCATCCTCCTCGGCTGCGGCCGTGTGACCACAGACACCGGCACCAGCTCGACCACCACCTCGACTGGTGTGCAGTGCACCATCCCCGATCCCGAGCTGGGCACCGTGGTCGAGGTCTCCTGGACCACCGCCACCGCGGGTGTCTCCTACGTCGAGTCCGCCCTGGACGGCGCTGACGGAGTCGCCACCCCCATCACCACCGAGTCCACCCTGTCGCACTCGATCCGGGTGCTCGGCCTCAAGCCCAACCGCGAATACACGCTCACCGCGGTGACCATCGACGAGGCCGGCGAGACGATCGAGGCAGGAAGCTGCGAGCTGGAGACCGAGATCGCCCCCGCTGAGCTGCCCGGCTTCACGGTGACCGCTCACGACCCCGCGCGGGTGGAGCCGGGCTTCGTGATGATCTCCTCCATCGGCGAGGACGACTGGGTGATCATCCTCGATCGCGACGGCGATCCGGTGTGGTGGGTGCGGGGCGAGAGCGAGGCCTCCATCGCGACGTCCGGGCCAGGAGCCGACGGGGCGAGCGTGGTGTTCACCCACGCCGCCAAGACCCAGGACGAAGACCTCGGCGCCATCGTGCGGGTGCCCCTGGACGGCTCCGAGAAGACCACCACCCGCGCCGTGATGGCCCACCACGACTTCGCCGACCTCGGCGACGGGAGGTACGCGTACCTGCGGGTGGGCTTCGACTACAAGGACCATCCCGCGAGCGCCGTGGACTCGCTCGTCGAGGTGGACGAGGGCTCCACCTCAGAGGAGGTCGAGGACGCACAGATCGACTTCGACTACGCCGTGGACTACAGCCGTGATCCCTGCAGACACACTCACCCCAAGGCCTACGGCACCAAAGACGACGACTGCACCCACGCCAATTCGCTCATCTACGAAGACGCCGAGGATGTCTTCTACATGATGGCCAAGAACCTCGATCACATCCTCAAGATCGAACGCTCCACAGGCAGCGTTCTGTGGGAGCTTGGGGGGACGGAGAGCGACTTCAAGATGAGCAACGACGCGCGCTGGAGTCACGGCCACTACTCACACATGTGGGACGGCGGCGCCTGTATCTTCGACAACCGCTACCACGACGTCAAGACGGGCGATAACGGCGAGTCGCGCATCATTGAGATCGCATTCGACGAGACCGCGATGACCGCGGAGTTGGTGTGGTCGTGGAGCCCTGGAGATGGCACCTTCATCCCGCTGCTCGGCGACTGCCGAAAGCTGGCCGGCGGAACGTACCTCACGGCCTGGACCAGCATCGGCGTGCTCCGCGAGATCGAGCCCGGCGGTGACGTGGTCTGGCAAGCCGAGGTCGATCTCGGCAACGGCGTCGGGCGGGTCTATCACCTGCCCTCTCTGTACACGATCGATTGAGGCTCCGAGTAATGGTCCGTCCGATGTTCATCATCCTGACCGCCCTCGTCGGCTGCGACGGCAAGGACTCCGACTCCGGCGTCGCGGCAGCAGATCTGCTGTTCACCGACGCCCACAACTACACCTACTCAGGCTCCGTGAACGCCGCGTCCTACGACGTCGCCGAGCGAGTCGACGTCTGCATCGACTGGTCTGGCCTGTCGGTGGACTTCCGCGGTCGAGAGATGGTCGCCGCCGATGTCGACACGGCGCTCCTTGTGCGCCTGCGCTTGAGTCAGCAGGAAGTCCTCGCCGACATCGCCTCCAACGATCTCTCTCAGAAGAGCGTCATCGATATCCGCGATTTCTACAATTCCGGCGGCGGGCAAGCCTGTCTCAGCGAGTTCGAGATCCTCGGAAACCCCTTCGATCCGGCGACGTCGTTCGTCTGCGACGCCGACTCGAGCTGGCTCATCTCGCTGGCTTCCTCCATCGACGGGCGCGACGACTTCCGCACGCTGGGCTTCATCGATCCATGCAGCGGGAGCTCTGCCACCAGCGCATCGTTCGATGACGACACCGCCACGCTCGACTTCACGGCCGATCTGTCGACCGGTCAGCGCCTGGAGGTCACCTCGGGTACCACCGGAGACCTCGACTGGTCGGGGCTCACGACGGACGCCACCGGCCATGCGCTCGATCCCGAGAGCGCCGACCGCCTGATGATCGGCCGGGTCGACGCCGCTGCGGTCTCCGACGTCGAGGCGCTGTTCGTACAGCTCCTCGATCAGACCGACGCGCTCTACCACCTCGAGACCTACGGCACGGACCGCGCCGCGCTCTCGGACGCCACCGCCGCCGACGGCACACCCTTCGACGGGTTCACCACCGACGGAGTCTGGCTGCTGGGGCTTGAGTGTCTGGGTTGCACGAGCCCCGCGCCGATCGCGCTGACCGTGGTGGACGTGACCGACGGTTGACTCAAGCGCGGGCTACTGCTTCCAGTCGACTGCCTTCACCGTCCAATACTGACACTCCATCCAGAAATTGGAGGCGGCGTTCTCCCGCCGCATGGCGTCGCTGAGCCAGCGCGCGAACTGGGGCGCGTGGTCGGTGCGCGGGATGTCCAGCTTCGCGCTCCCTCTGCCGGACCCGGTGGCCTGGGCCATCAAGTGCAGATACTGATGAAACCCCACCTGCTTTCCGCCCACCTCCACGTTGAGCGGAAGCTGGCCGCTGGCAGCCGCAGCGCGCGCGCCCGCGGCCGCGGCGGTGACCTGCTCGGCCGTGACCGTACCCGTGGCGTTGACCAGGGCGCCCGGCTCTCCGATCGGTCCGAGGGTGCTGGAGGCGCTGGTGCTGTTGTTACCCTCGAGGGCCCCCGCCAGGATCTGGAAGGCGTCGGTGAGACTCAGCGGCGTCTCGTTCACCGTGACGGAGTCCGGGGGGCCGTCTCTCCAGCCGTCCAGGAGCGCCGCGGCCGTCGCCGCCGGGTCGGCCGAGACGTCTGGCTCGGCCATGAGCTCCAGCAGGCCTTCCGCCGTGACGAACTGCACGTTCTCGGTGGAGCCCAGCAGATCCAGGGCCGCCGTGATCTCCTCCGGGGTGCTGTCGATCGACATCGACACCATCTGGGTGTACTTGCGAGAGATCCCTGCGAGCGTCTGCTTGAGCGCGTCACCACCGGCGGACGCTCCGCTCGACTGTACGCCGGCTCCTCGAGCGCCCTGCCCGCCGCGCTTACCCCTCTTTCCGGACTTGCCCGAGAACTTTCCGGACTTGCCGGCCTTGCCGGAGCTCCTCCCCATCGGGCCGCTCCCCTGGGCGTCCGCCGACAGGAAGCCGCCGCCCTTGCCGGCCTTGCCGCCCTTGCCGCCACCGCCGCTGAAGGCCACCGGGTCGCCCCAGCGCGGCAGGACGGTGCCAACCGAGCCCTTGAACGCCAGGCGCCCCATGTACCAGAACACGGTGGTCTCGGAGCCCAGGTAACCCTCGACAGCCGCGCTGAGGGCGTCGCCATCGGGGACCCGCTTCGCGTGCTTGTATTGGAAGGCCCCCGAGTCCTGGTACACCGTGAAGTCCGACAGCGTGCGCAGCGCCTCCCCAGCGGCGGGCTGGTAGAGCGCGCTCCCGGTGATGATCTCCGGATCGCGTCCGATGTAGGAGCGGACCGCGGAGATGCCGCCCTGGGCAGCGTCGTCGATCCGCATGCCGGACCCGCTGCGATCGATGTAGCCGTCGGCGCCGATCTGGTACCCGGACAGCTTCCCGGAGTAGCGCGCGCGCAGGGCGTCGACAGCTTGGTCCCAGGAGTCGCCGGTCTGGACCACGCGGTTCTTCTCTCCGGAGCGGCCGGAGGTCCACTCGCTGAAGTCCACGATGATCGGATAGGGCCCGTGGATGTCGTTTCCGTGGTACCCCACGGGGAAGCGATGGAGGCGTATCCAGTCCTGGAAGTCCGGCGCCTTGCGCTCCAGCTCCTGCACCAGGATGCCGTCGAAGAACAGCGTGCACTTGTCGGTGATCCCCCGCTCGATGCACGCGTTCCCTATCGACTGGATCTTGTCAGTCTCGGCATAGAACCCGCCGGTGCCACCATAGTGATGTGCGAACAGAAAAACATAGAGGGGAGAGGCCCCACCCGGGATGGCCTGCGGCCCGGAGCCGACCTCCTCGGAGGGGGTGGCGTCGGAGCAGCCGAGCAAGAGCGGGAGCAGCCAGACCAGTCGCGCCACGGGACACCTCTTCAGTGAATGCACCCGGTGGCCTAAGTCGCCAGCGCCGTCTTGGGCAAGCCATCCATCCCGCGCGCTCACCTCCGCCGACGGACCCCCACGAGGAGCGCGCCGAGACCGAGCAGTACGCCGGCTCGGGATCCCGTGCAGTTGCTGCAGTAGGTCGGGAGCTCTTCGTCGGTGATGGGCGCGTCATCCAGGGTGACCGGCGGGCCGTGGCCGGGGCCATCGCCCGGCACGATGGTGCTCGTCTGCACCGAGTGGGTCGCGCCGACCTCCCCCCAGGTCATGACGATCTGGCCGGCGTCCGCCACCGCCGAGACCTGCTCGATGACCGCGTCGATGGTGACCACAAACCGCGGCGCGGTCGCCGCGCCGCCGGAGAGGTTTGCGTGGGCGATGTTGTGGGACATCTCATCGATCTCGGTCCACAGCACCTGCGCGCTGTCGTCCAGCCCCACCACCACGGGACGCCACGCGTCGATCTGCCCGTCGTTCAGCGTGATCGGCTCCGACCAGGTCTGACCGCCGTTGTCGCTCCAGGCGGCCAGTGTCGCCCAGCGTCCGTCGGTGAGCGCTCCGGAGCGCTCCGCCCAGGCCAGGTAGAGGGTCCCCGCCGCGTCGGCGGCCATCGACGGCCAGTACGACACCCCGTCGGTCTGCGTGACGCGCACCGCCCCCAGCGCGCCGTCGTCCAGCCCCGTGACCACGTAGATGTCGCGGTTCTCGTTGCCGGGGTTGTCCACGTCGTCATCTTCGGGAGGATCGTAGTTCTCGGTCGGGATCGCCGCGAACGCGCCGATCGTCCCCGCGGACGGCACGTACACCGTGCTGAGCTGGGTGGGCTGGTGGAACAACGCCTCGCCGTCGATCGTCTGCTCGCTCCAGGCGCCGCCGGAGTAGCGCGAGAGGACCAGATCGGCCTCCTCGTCGGCGCTGTGCTCGGTGTCGGCCGATCGCAGCAGGGTCGCCCCCTCCTCTGTCCCCGTGAGCTGCAGGCGCGCGTAGAAGGGGATCTCCTCTGAGACGCGCTCCACCTCGCTCCAGGTCTCGCCGCCGTCGGTGCTGGTCTGCGCGAACAGACCCCACTCCAGCAGATCCGTCTGCCAGGCCCGCCAGGCGCGCACGACGGCGTCGCCCGTCGCGGCGATCGTCGGCAGCTCCGGGACGACCTGCTCGGAGCCGAATCGCTCCCAGCCAGCCCACTCCCCGCCCACCGTCCGTCGGTAGGCCAGCTCGCCGTCGCCCTCCGCGCTGGTGAGCACGCCAGCGATCTGGTGAAGCTCGCCGCCTGCGTCGCGGGCGATGACCGGATCCACCAGAGCGTCCTCCCACATCGCAGGGAGCGGGGGGTTCATGAGGATCTCGGAGATGACCCGACCGCGGGCCCAGGGGTAGTCGATGCCCAGCAGGTGGGCGGCGGTGGGCGCGAGGTCTTCCAGCTCGTAGCCCTCGGAGACCTCCACCCCCTCGGCGACGCCCGCCCCGTACGCCAGCAGCCACGAGCCCCGGCAGCCCGAGCAGGAGTCGCCGTGGCCCGCCCAGTCCTCTCCGAGGTGCCGGCCGTGGTCGGAGAACACGAAGAAGGCGTCGGTGGGGAGGGCCCGGGCGGTGATCATCTCGATCAGCGCGTCCGCGCCCAGTATCCCCTCCGTGTAGCCGTCCCAGATGCCCGCGTGAGCCCGCTTGTCCGGCTCGTGGATGTTGAGCAACACCAGCCCGTGGTGGGCGGTGATCTCGGAGAGCGCGAGATCGAGGATCTCGGCGTCGCTCCAGGTGGAGTTCTCCTCGGTGGTGGCCTCCTCGGCGCCGCATGCCGCGTATGTCGGGTAAAGGCTGCGCCCCTGCGAGTCCATGAAGACCGTGTTGCCAAGGATGTACCCGCCAGGGGTCTGGCAGGTGCGGGCCGCCCCGATCACCTCGGTGAGCGTGGGGGTCCAGACGCGCTGCAGCGTCCTCCCCGGGTACCAGGGGAGCTGCGGGAGCGGCTGCCGCCGTCCTGTCATGATGCCCCGGTGGGCCCCGTCGGTCTGGGTGGTGCCGCGGTTCTCGACGTGGCGGAGCAGCCCGCCCCTGGGGCGGGCCTCGAGCCACACGTAGGGCAGCCAGGTGTCCTCCGCGTCCACCCCCTCGTCGGCCCGCAGCCCATCGAGCACGAGGAAGAACACCCGATCCGCCTCTCCAGCGGCGCGCGCTCCAGTGAGCAGAGAGAGTAGGAACAGACCGTTGATCATCGCGACCCCCCACCAGATCCCGCGCCGCCAGAGCCCAGGATATACACAGCGCCGACGCCCTGCTGCAGGTACGCGCCGACCGCCACTTCAGGGCGACCGTCACCGTCGATGTCGCCCGCGCTGGCGAGCCCATAAGAGGCCTCCGCGCCCGCGTCGCCCCACCAGTGCGCGCCGCTCTCGGCGGTGTCGGTGCTGGTGACCGGCCCATAGAGCAGCCACGCGCCGCCCGCGCTCTCGCCGCCCGTGGGGTCGAACCGGGCGCCGATAAGCACATCCGACAGGCCGTCACCGTCCACATCGCCAGCGCCGGCCACGGTGTAGCCGAAGTGTGCCGAGTGCTCCTGGCCGAGCAGCACCACGTCGGACTCCGACAGCGGGACCTCACCCGTCGGGGCAGAGGTGAGCAGGTACGCGGCCCCGGCCCGAGGCCGAGCGGCGGCGCTCCCCAGGGCGCCCACCAGCACGTCCGCCCGCCCGTCGCCGTCGGTGTCTCCGACGATCTCGATGGTGTGCGCAGCGTTGTCGTATTCCGCCTCTCCCACATACCTGGCGGCGGACTCCGACAGCGACCAGGTGCCTGGCTGGAACGACGTGATCAGGTAGCCGGCCCCGGCGTTGGTCCCGCCGGTGTCCACCCCGTCCGCGCCGACCACCACGTCGGGCCCGCCGTCGCCGTCGACGTCTCCGCCGCCGCAGGCGGTGTACCCGGCCCAGTCGTCGGCGGTCTCACCCAGCCACATCACGTCGGCCTGCCGCAGCGACACCACCCCCGTCGGGGGATCGAGCAGCAGCGCCGCGGCGCCCGCGTTCGTTCCTCCGTCGTCCGCGAGCCACGCCCCGACGATCAGCTCGGGTCGGCCGTCGGCGTCGACGTCGCCTGCGGTGCACACTCGGGTGCCCACCTGCTCGCCGATCTCCTCGCCCGCCACCGTGGCGTCGGCGCCGGAGGGCGGGAGATCTCCGGAGACCGGGCCGTACCACAGGTAGGCCGCTCCCCCGCTCCCCGCGTTGGGGGCGCCCACCATGATCTCCGGGTAGCCGTCGCCGTCGAGATCTCCCGGAGAGCCCACCGACCAGCCGAGGAGCTCCCCATCGGATCCGCGGATACGCACGTCGGCGTCCGCAAGCGCGGAGACACCGTCCGGGGGGTCGAACACCATCCAGGCCGCGCCAGCCTCGTCGTCGGCGTTCCGCCCGCCGACCAGCACCGCCGCGGTCCCCGCACCGAACGCGTCATGCACCGGCGCCACCGAGATGCCCGCCCAGTCGCCGGACGACTCACCCATCAACACCCAGCGGGCCGCCTCGCTCAGCGACGCCTCGCCCACGAGGGTGCGTGAGGGCGTCGTGCCGCCGCCGGTGGTGCCGCCGCTGCTGCCGCTGGTGGTGCTGCCACTGGAGGTGCTGCCACTGGTAGTGCTGCCGCTGTCACCCGTGCAGTCCGGGCTGGAGGCCCCCGGTCGCACGAGGCACCCCACCAGGGGGAGCGCTACCAACACCACGGTTCTGCGCACGACGGTCAGTCCAGGCTTGAGAAGAGCACGAAGGCCGCGCCGGAGCCGTCGGCGTTTCCGGCGGCGAAGGTGGCCCCCATGAGGAGATCGTCAACCTGGTCGCCGTTCAGATCGCCAGCCAGAGAAGCATCGTAGCCCACTGACTCGCCGGCGCCCCCGCCCTCTATGACCACATCGGCTTCTGCCAGCGCGCGGGTCCCGGCGCCGCCGTAGAAGATCCCCAGCACTCCGGGCAGCGAGGAGTCGGTGGGTGCGCCGTGCTGGCCCGGAGCAGAGACGCGCGCGTCGGCCAGACCGTCGGCGTTCGTGTCTCCGTCGGAGCCCACCGCGTAGCCCAGGTAGCCGTCGGGATCGCCCCCCAGGATGATGAGCGCGGCGTCGGCCAGATCGATGTCGGTCGAGGGTGTCTGCGTCACCACGAACGCGGCCCCGGCAGCCGACGAGGCGCCGGGCGCGCCGATCACCAGGTCGCCCACGCCGTCGCCGTCGATGTCTCCGGCGGTGGCAACGTCGCGCCCCACCGCGGCGCCCTCCTCGTCGTAGAACAACCGCGCGTCGGCGTCTTCGAGGTAGAGGTCGTCGGTGATTCCGCCCTCGACGATGTAGACCAGGCCGGCCAGGTCGCCGTGGGTGCTGTCGAAGTACGCGCCGAGCGCGATGTCCGCCAGCCCGTCTCCGTCCAGATCGGAGCTGGAGTCGACGGCGCGCCCGACCCGCTGCCCTCTGCGCTCCCCCCAGATGGTCACCGCCACCTCCGGACCCACCGCGCCGGTGATGGGCTCTGTCACCACGAAGGCGGCGCCGCTCTCTTCGAGCTCGTTGCCGTCGTCCATCATCCGGCCGAGCCCGCGCGCGCCGATCAGCAGATCGACCCGCCCGTCTCCGTCGATGTCTCCGCCGCAGCTCAGGTCCACGCCGGTCAGGTCGTCGGTGGCGGTGCCGTCGAACCGTCCGTCGGCGTTCGTCTCGGTCAGGAGGCCGGACAGCGGGCCGTACAGAAGCCAGACCCGCCCCTCGTCGTCCTCGCCGGCCTTGCGGGAGCCGACCACCAGATCTCCCACCCCGTCACCGTCCAGATCATCGCCGACGCAGTTGTCCACGCCGAGCTCCCCCGCGCTGGCGGCGGTGAATCGGGCGAGCGCGGCGCCGGTGGTAAGCTGGGGCTCGGTGAGCGGCCCCGGGTGCAGCCAGACCGCGCCGGCGTCCAGGGCATAGCGCGCTCCCACCAGCACATCGGGGAGGCCGTCTGCCGTGACATCGCCGATGCCCACCGCCGATCCCATCTCATCGCCGGCCAGATCTCCCGGAAGCGTGACGTCCATGTCGGCGAGCCCCAGGAAGACAGTGCTCGGGCACTCCTCGACCTCCCCGTCGCAGTTCAGATCTTCGCCACCACAGGGCTCGTAGGCGTCGGGGTTCACGTCGTCGTCGTCGTCATCGCAGTCGCCGGACTCCTCGGTGTACCCGCTGGGCTGGGTGCAGGCCTCCACCGAGACGGCGTCGTCGCCGAACCCGTCGTCGTCAGCGTCCTCGAACCACTCCTCCAGCTCACAGGTGGTGCCTGTGTCTGTGGTGGGGATCGAAGAAGAGGTGTCGGTAGCGGCCGGTGGCCCCGAGCAGTCCGCGGGCTCCTCCAGCGCGATCCGAACACACCCCACGACCATGAGGAACAGTGGCGAGGAGATCATGGCGCAGTGAGGGTCACGGGGACGCCACTATAACCGCGGGGTTCAGGGTCCGTTGACCCCGCGCGGCCTCATCGACCGCGGCCGCGCTTACCGCCGCGGGCCTTCCCCATCTTGCCAGCCTTGCCGGCCTTCCCCGCCTTGCCGCGTCGCGGAGCGGCCTGCTGGACGCTGACCACGCCGGCCTCGCTGGCGGCCTCCTCGATCGCCGCCACCGAGAGGCCCTCGGGGAGCGCGGTGAGGGAGACCCCCAGCCGATCATAGGCCGGCGCGGCGGCGTTCTCAGGGGCCCACTGCGTGTCGTTTCCGAGGCTGATGAGCTGGACCCGCTCGGGCGACACCAGGGCCTTCACCGCCGCGGTCATCGCCGCCGCGATGGCCCGCTGCTCGTCCGCAGGGCGCGTAGAGACAGGCTCAAAGCGCCGCTTCTGGTTGATGTTCTGAGCCCAGGACCCGACGGTGTAGTCGTCGGTGGCATGCCAGGCCAGGCGGGCGATGTGGATACGATCGGTCGGGAGCTGCGCGATCTTGGCGGTGATCTCCGTGGCGAGATCAGGCAGCGCGGCCATGCGCTCGGTCAGCGCCGTGAGCACGGCGGTCATCTCGCTCTTGACGCCCGCGGCGTCGGCCTCCACCCGGCTGCGGAACGCCGCCCGCTCGGCCTCGCTGGGCTGAATGTTGTCGAAGAGGGGGGTGTAGTCTGGCAGCCGCGCGTGATCGGTGAAGGCGTCGAGACCCGCCACCGCTCCCAGGTCGAACCCCAGCGTCTTGACCGTCTGGGCCATCCGAACGAGATCGACGTACCGCTCCTCCAGCTCGTCGTCGCGGAGGGTGTCTCCCCGGGTGATTCGCTCCGCGAGCAGCGAGACGCGCAGGTGCGCCTCGACGGCCCGGTGTCCGTCCTCGCCGTCCGGCTCCAGGGCGCTGGCCACCAGCCGGCTCGGGTGACAGACCCCCCGCCCGGTCTCCAGGAGGTGCGCGCCGGCCGCCTCCAGCCGCCGGGTCTCCTCACCCTCCTCCCAGGACGCGCGCATCAGCTCCCCGAGCAGCTCTCCGTGATTTCGCGGAGAGACGCCGAACACCTGCTGGGAGAGAACGAACGGGCCGCTGCGGGTGCGATCGAGCTGGAGGCTCTCGGGATCGGTCCAGTACAGCTCTCGCTCGGTGGAGACCAGCCCCCGCCACTCGAGGAGGCGATGGTGCTCCAGGATGGTGTGCTGTTCGCTCTTGATCCGATCCAGGACAGCGGGGTCGACCCGCTGGATGGCCTCCAGGACGTGCCCGGTCATGGAGATCTCCAGCTTGCCCGCGCCGGCCTTGCGGGTGTCGTCGAGCACGCGCGCGACCGCCTGTGCCTCGCGCTCGGGCCGGAGGAAGTCGTTGACGTTCAGGGAGAGCGTCACATAGACCGGCGCGGGCCCTTCGCCGGTCCAGGCGCCAGCGTCGTGGAAGCCCGGCATCTCGTCGGCCATCGCGAACCGGGCCTCAGAGGGCGCCTCGGTCGAGGGGGATGAGGGCTCGGCCTGAGAGCCGCAGGCCAGCACGAGCGAGAGGAGGAATGTCACGATGCACCCGCCTTTGGTGAGATGGAAGTCGTGGAGGGACGCGAGGAGGACGAGAGGTCGGATAACCCCGTCCGCTCTCTCGGCAGCCACCCGCCGGAGCCTGCTGAGCCCCCGCTCAGTGCTGTCGACCCCGGAATTGATGGTGCATGGTGCCCATGCTAAGGTGCGCGGCCTCGGGTGATGCCATGTTCATGATCGCACTCCTCATGGTCCCCCTGGCGTCCGCGTCGGAGACCTTCGAAGGTCAGGGGTTCTACCTGGGTGATCTCCACGCCCACACCGGAGCGTCGGGCGACGCCGCCTCCACCGACGTGGGCACGAAGTGCGCGGACTGCGGGGCGGTGGCCGAGCTGGAGACGCTGGTCGACGAGGCGGGGCTGGACTTCGTCGGGTTCACCGACCACGTCAACGGCAAGATGGCGGCGGATCCCGAAGATCACGCCACCATGATGGCGGCAGCGCTGGCCCTCCACGACCCCGATGCCGGCCGGGTGGTCATCCCCTCCGCAGAGGTCTGGTTCTACGACAGCGGGGGCGCGGGCCTGGGCCACAAGAACATGTTCCTGTTTGAGGGCGACGACAGCTCGCTGGACATGACGGTCTTTCAGTACGACGGGACGAGCCAGGCGGTCGGCAGCTGTGCGGAGATCTGGGACTTCGCGGAGGCCGCGAGCAAGACCTACGGCGCGCTTCTGCTCATCCCCCACCACCCGGGGATGGCCAACCCGATGGGCACCGACTGGACGTGCCACGCCGACCCCAGGGCCAGCACCTACGCCCCTGTGGTGGAGGTCTACTCCGAGCACGGCAGCAGCATGGGTCGGGCCGAGTGGGACGACTACGACATCATCTGGAAGGATCCGCGGGCAGAGCGGATGGTGCCCGAGGTGCTCTCGCGGACCGGCTTCGATCTGCAGATGGGTTTCGTCGGCGGCACCGACAGCCACGACACCCGCCCGGGATCGGTGTGCGACATCGACGCCTACCAGCCCCAGCATCCGTACGGCGGGGGGCTTACCGTCGCGGTGATCGACGCCTCCACAGACTTCGATCGCCCCGCGATCTATGACGCCATCGCGGCCCGCAGCGTCTACACCACCACCGGTCCGCTGCTGCCCGCCCGGGTGGACTTCAGCGCCGGGGGTGAGCTGCTCGGCGGGATGGGCGAGGACTTCACGCTGCCGGCCAAGGCGGCGCTCGACATCGAGATCCGCGTCCCGGAGGAGGACGACCCGCTCCTCTCCGAGGTCTTCGTCGTCGGCCCCAACGACACCTCCTGGCCCGCCACGTCGATCGGCGGCGGCGTCTGGACGGTCTCCATCGACGGCTCGGAGGTCCCCCACTACCTGTTCGCGACCGTCGAGTTCGATCGCGACACCTGGTACGGCGAGGGCGTCTGCGAAGACGGCGACGCCTCCGCGAAGGATGGAGGCTCCCCGCAGGAGTACCTGTGGCTGAGCCCCAGCTTCATCGACACCAGCGCGTGGGACGATGACGGCGACGGCTGGACGCCGACCGACGGCGACTGCGACGACGCCGACTCGGCGGTCTCGCCCGCGGCCACCGAGATCTGCGACAACAGCACCGACGACGACTGCAACGGCCGGGTCGATGAGGCGGATCCCGCCTGCCAGGAAGGCACCGACACCGGCGGGACCACCGGCACCACCGGCACCACCGCCACCACCGGCACCACCGGCACCACTGGCACGACCCGCACCACTGGCACCCCCGGGCCCCCCAGCAACAGCTTCTGGACCACCGGCGGAACCACCGGCACCACGTCAGGCCAGCCGGACAGCGGCACCTCTGGCGGCTCGGCGGGTACGCGCTGCGCGACCGGCGCCGGGGCAGCCTCGGGGCTGTGGTGGCTGGCGCTCCTCACCACCTGCGCGCGGCGGCGAGCATGAAAAGCACCTCTGCAGGACTCCTGCTGATCGCCTGCACCTCCGGTGGCGACCCCACCGACAGCGTCCAGGGGGACAGCGGCGCAGACACTGCCACCGCCACCACCACCACGGGGGTGCTCCCCACGGCCCCGGTGGAGACGAGCGGGCCGCTGACCATCGAGGTGCTCTCGCCGGAGCCCGCGGTGCCGGTCGATGAGTGCGCCATGGTGTGCTTCTCGGCCGCGGTCACCGACGCCGCGGGCGCGCCGGTCTCCGACGCGGACGTGATCATCGAGATCGAGGGGGGAGACTTCGTGAGCGACGGGACGCCGACGGGCGCCGACGGAATCGCAGAGGTCTGCCCGGTCCCGCTGCCGGTCGGAGCGGGCACGGCGGCCTTCACCGCGCGTCGCGACGGCCACATGGCGCGGACGACGAGCGACTTCGACATCCGACCGTTCGGCTACGACCTGGGCCTGGACAAGCCCACCGAGGACTTCGAGAGCACCGCGCCGCCGGAGTTCACGCCGTACGCGAAGAACCCTGTCTTCACGTTGGGCGATAAGGGCGATTGGGACAGCAAGGACGTAATGCTCCCCGCCCTGGTCCAGCACACCGACGGCAGTCTCTACATGTTCTACGCCGGAGCGTCGGAGGCCAACTACGAGGTGGGCGCCGCGCGGTCGCAGGACGGCCTGAGCTGGACCCGCCTGGCGGCAGACCCGGTGCTCCCCGCCAGCGACGTGAAGGGAGACTGGAAGCGCTACGCGACGAACTCACCGGCGGCGGTGGCCTTCGGCGACGACATGGAGGTCTGGTACACCGGACGGCAGGAAGAGACCTCGGAGCTGTCCATCGGCGTCTCCACAACGAGCGACGGCGTGACGTTCTCCGATCACCCCGCAAACCCGCTGCTCACCTGGACCGAGACCCACAGCTCTTGGGAGGGGGCAGCGGTCGCGCATCCGGCCGTGATCCGGCGCGACGGGTTCATCGAGGTCTGGTACTCCACGGGCCTGCACCACGTCGGCTACGCCATCTCGGCTGACGACGGCGCGACCTTCACCAAGTACTGCGGCGGCCCGGTCCTCAGCGGCGACAGCTACACGTGGGAGCGCGGGCAGGTGAAGTCCAGCGAGGTGATCTACACCGGCAGTCGCTACGAGATGACCTACTCGGCGGGCGGCACCGGGGAGTTCCAGGTGGGGTGGGCCACGAGCGCCAACGGCATCCACTGGGAGCGGCACAGCAGCCCCATCGTACGCACCGGCGAGGGCGGCACCTGGACCGGCACCGGCACGCTGGGGGCCGCGCTCCTCATCGAGTCGGACCGCTACCGCATGTGGTACAGCGGCGTGTCCGGCGCAGGAACGCAGATCGGCTATGCGGAGGCGCCGCGATGAGACACGTCCTCACCCTCGCTCTGCCCCTCGCCGGGTCCCTCAGCCTGGCCGGCTGCTTCCGCATCACCCCGCCAGACATGAGCGACAGCGCCACCGTCACGACTCCCACCTCGACCGGGGGAACGGTCGTGGTGAACACGTCCACGAACTGGACGCTGCCGGAGGTAGCGAGCGGCGCCTTCCCGGAGATGACGGACGACCCCGGCTTCTCGTACACCAACCCCAGCAACGAGTTCACCTACGCCTTCCAGTCCGACGGCGGCGGCGCACACTACGTCACCGATCTCTACGTCCACCCGGTCGGCGACTACTGCATCGACGGCACGATCAACCCCGACACCGGGCAGTGCCAGGGCACCGAGTGGACCTCCGGCCGTCTGCTCCCGAGCGCCTCCACCAGGAAGGAGGCCACGGGCTTCTCAGCGGTCTGCCCGGACCGCGCCAACGGACGGCTGTTCGCCCTCAAGGCGCCCGGAGAGCGCATCGAGGTCTTCGACCTGACCATCGAGGGGGATCGCGCGCTGTCCTACAACCGCGCCGGGGCCACGTTCCGGCTGCCCGGCAAGCTGGCAGAGGTCGGCTCGTTCACCGGCGGCTGCACCTTCCTCCCCGACAGCAACGAGCTGATCCTGATCTCCGGCTCCGACACCCGCCAGGTGGCGAGCCTCGTGCTCACCGGAACAGGCACCAACACACTGGAGGCGTCGGAGGTGCGGCTGTGGCCCACCCCGCTGACCTCCTTCCCGACGCAGATGGAGGTCACCGACGCGTGGACGCTGACGCGCGGAGAAGACGGCAGCCTGAGCCTGCTCGACACCGCCGCCGAGACGCAGACGGCGATCACCGACGCTCGTCCTGGCCTGCTCGACCTGGCGATCGACCGCGTCCGCGGCGCGGCGTACCTGGCCGACGGCCCCGGCGGGCTGACGGTCCTGGATCCGCTGGCTCCAGAAGACGAGGTCACGCTCGATCTGGGCGCAGACGTGGAGCAGGTCGCGGCGCGGGACGGCGTCGCCCTGGTGGCGACCCGCGCGGACGGCTGGGAGCTGACGCTGCTCTACCAGGGGCTGAAGGTGGGCTCGCTGCCGCTCGACGCTGGCGAGCGGGTGATCGACATCGCGGAGCCGGGGGAGACCGGCGACTTCGTGGTGATCACCCATCGCGAAGAGACCGACGCCTCCGTCACGACGGGCCTCGACACCGCAGACACGGGGATCACCGAGACGACCCCGGCCGGGTACGGCTACCGGGTGCTCGCCCCGCGCCCGCCGGGGACCGACGACCTGCCGGCCCTGCAGGTGTTCCTCTTCGCGGGCATCGAGGAGCCGTTCGACCAGGACTACTTCGACGCGCCCTGCACCAGCGGAGCCGACGACGGATTCGATGACCTGATCGTTCGGGTCGAGCAGAACGCCGCGGTGCTGGCCGGGCTGGGGGTCCCCGTCGTGCTGGGCCTCACCCACAACTTCATCAGCAAGGCGGAGATCTGCGAGCAGACCGACATCTTCTCCACGTTCGAGTCGTACGGGTTCGAGATGGGGGCGATGGTCCACAACAAGCCCACCTACAGCTGCACGGACAAGTCGCTGCAGAAGACACCGTACGCCGATCAGTTCGCCGAGTCGTGCTCTGGAAACTCACCGTTCTATTGCGATCCCCAGACCTCGACGTCTTGCGCCTTCCAGGGCAGCGAAGACCCGTTCTATCCCCAGACCTCCAACTACTGCGTGCCGAGCGACCAGGACTGCTACGAGGCGTTCCTCGCCCGTTACAACGAGGTGGTCGATCGCAACATCCCGGGCGGCGCGCGATTCATCGTGGGGGCGGATCGCCACGGCCTGTGGGGCTTCGATTGGGTCCAGGCCTACCGAGACATGGCCCGCGAGGGCCGCACCGGCTTCGACATCACGTTCTTCGCGCAGGCCCGCGCCTACAGCGGGGAGATCGCGCTCAACGACTCCCGCGAGAAGAACCCCGCGCCGTGGCGACCCGCCGACCGGGTGCAGGCGTGGTGGATGGGCGACGACCCCGTCGCCTGGTATGCAGACTCAGCGTACTCCGAGGTGGTGTTCTTCAGCGGGATGCCCATCTCCACGCTCAAGGCCTACGAGTGGCAGGCCTCGGGGATGCACATGGGCGACTTCCTGGACGCCAAGGACGACGTGCGGGACGTCATCGGACAGGAAGGCGCGCAGATGTACACAGAGGATGACTTCGACGTGATCTACCAGTCGCTCCGCAGCGCGCTGAATCATCGCCAGCCGAGCGCGATCAACACATGGTACTTCCACATCCACGATCTGAGCCTGACGCAGAACCTCGCAGACGAGGACGGCAATCGGCACGAGAGCGCGGACTGGCTGGAGGAGCTGATCGAGCGGATACAGACCGACTTCGGAGATGACAGCGAGCGGCCGTTGATCAATTGGACGACCGCGACCGGGATCTACGAGGACGCCGCCGCCGCTCGGTGACGGCGCCTCCGGGGCGCGTCTGAACGCATCACTGGCCGGCCCAGGCCGCCGCCGCCAGCACCCCCGCGATCGTGTCTCCGCTGCTCGTCCCGGCCTGACTCAGCGTCAACGCGCCGCCGTAGAGATACCCGACGACGGACCAATTCACCAGATCGGTGGTGTACAACAGGTAGGTCGCGGTGCCGTCCCAGTCGAGATCGATGGTGCCGACAGCGATCTGCTCGGTGGGGATCTCCATGTAGGCCATCACCGCGGTGTCGTGCCCGATGGTGGCGGTCAAAGCCACCACGCCGACGCTGTCCGAAGATGGACCGGCCACCGCCCCCGCCTCGGACGCCGGCACGTCGGCCCCGTCCCACTCCAGATCGATCTCCACCTCACCGGCGGAGGTCCAGTCAGCCCAGCCGGCAGAGCCCCAGGTGGTCTGGAAGGTGGCGGAGATCTGGCCGCGCTCCAGCAGGCAGGGGGTGTCTCGGAGCCCGTACGGCCACGCAAGCCCGGCGTCCAGCTCGCCCTCGATCTGACCGCGCCGCCGATCGATGAACCCCCTGATCTCCTCCACGGTGGCCGCGAAGTCCGCCTGCTCGTCGTCGTGGAGAGCCGGCGCGATGCGCTCCGACCACTCGTCGACCTGCGCGTGCAGCGCCGCCTCGTCCCAGGCCTCCTCCAGCAGCGAGCGCAGCTCTGCGGCGTAGCGCTCCCGCAGGCCGTCATCGGCCATGGCGGCGGCGGTCAGCGCCCCCCAGGCGACCGTGGCCGTCGGCTGCCCGTCTCCGAACGGGTACTCCCTGTCCATCACCGCGTCTGCGCCCCAGGGCAGGAAGTACAGCAGGCCCGTGGTGGGATCGGCGTAGACATAGAAGTTGTTGGTGTTTCCGGCGTAGCCGTCCCAGTGCCCTATCAGCACCTCCGCGGCCCAGAACCGCAGGAAGGCGTCCATGTCCACCAGCGGCTCGAGGGCAGCGGCCGGATCATCGGCTGCCAGGGCCTCGACCACCGCGCGCAGCTCGGCGCGGTCGGCGTCGTCGTTCTTGGCTTGGAAGGTCTCCACCCAGCCGTCGCGGAAGTCGCTCAGCGTTCCTTCGTACAGGTTGCCCGAGTCGTCATCGAAGAATCGACGCAGCAGAGGCTTCTTGATGGGCTCGACGTTGGCGTACAGGCCGAGGTGCTCACCATTCACCGTCACCTCGGCGAAGCCGCAGCGCGGCGCGGGCACCCCCGCAGCGGCGAAGACACTGTAACCGAGGCAGGCGTGAAGATACGAGGGGTCCTGGCGGGCGTTGTTCAGGGTCAGTCGCTCGGCGCCGTCGAGGAGCTGCCCGCTGACGTAGTGATCGAAGTCCAACTTGAGACTGGGTTTGGTGTCGCTCTCGGAGCCAACCAGGCCCTTCTTGCGCACCCCCACTCGCTCCAGCGCCTGACCGCCGACCACCGCGTCGGCCTCGAACCACGTGTAGGGGCTCTCGAGCGGACCGCTCTGGCAGTCGCCGGCCAGGACCTCCACGATGTTGCGTCGCTGGTCACACAGGGCCGCCCAGTCCTCGGCGGGGAGATCGATCTCCACGGGCAGCAGCTCCGTCTCCCAGGCCGGATCCCAGTCGGCGCCGGTCACCCCGCCCACCGTCTCGACACCGAAGCCGCCGCCCCCGCCTTCGGAGGTGGTCTCCGCGACCCCATCGACCGCGGCGGAATGGCACCCGAGGAGCAGCAGGAGCGGCGTCACGCGCCCCAGTCCAGCACCACCTTGCCCGAGCGCCCCGACAGCATCACGTCGAAGCCCTCCTGAAAGTCATCGACGCCGAATCTATGTGTCAGCACCGGCAGCACGTCGAGCCCGCTCAGCAGCATGCTCGCCATCTTGTACCAGGTCTCAAACATCTCGCGGCCGTAGACGCCCTTGATGATCAGCCCCTTGAAGATGACGTCGTCCCAGTCGATGGCCGTGCCGTTGGGGGGGATCCCCAGCAGGGCGATCCGGCCGCCGTGATTCATCGCCTCAAGCATCTGGCGGAACGCCGAGGGGTTTCCGGACATCTCCAGCCCCACGTCGAACCCCTCCTTGAGCCCCACGTCGAACATCACCTCGCGCGGAGAGCGCGCGCCCGGATCGACCGCGGCGGTGGCGCCCATGCGCTCGGCGAGGGCGCGGCGGTAGGGGTTGGGATCGGTGATCACCACGCGCCGCGCGCCCACGTGTCGGCAGATGCCCACCGCCATGCAGCCGATGGGACCGGCGCCCGTGATCAGCACGTCCTCGCCGACCAGATCGAACGACAGCGCGGTGTGCGTGGCGTTGCCCAGCGGATCCAGGAAGGCCGCGACGTCGTCGGGCAGCTCATCGGGCAGCTTGAAGGCGTTGAACGCGGGGATCACCAGGTACTCGGCGAAGCACCCCGAGCGATCGACGCCGACGCCCTGGGTGTTGCGGCACAGGTGCCGCCTGCCTGCGCGGCAATTCCGGCAGTATCCGCAGACCAGGTGACCCTCGCCAGAGACGCGATCACCGACGGCGAAGCCCCGCACCTGACCGCCGACCGCCGCGACGGTGCCAGAGAACTCGTGGCCCACCACCATCGGCACCGGGATGGTGCGCTGCGCCCAGTCGTCCCACTTGTAGATGTGGATGTCCGTGCCGCAGATGGCCGTCTTGCGGATACGGACCAGGACGTCGTTCGGGCCGTACTCGGGGAGGGGGACGTCCTCCATCCAGATGCCCACCTCTGCGCGCGCCTTGACGAGCGCCTTCATGCCCCTGCTCTCATGCCACGGTCCTCTTGTCATCGCTTCGCTGAGCGTTCCCCAGCTCTCCTCATGGGCTATCTGAGCCGGCGCAGCCCCGCACGGCTGAGCCCACATCGCCCGGCCCCGCCGCGGAGATGACCCAGGTCAGCCCCGGGATCACCGCCCGGCGGTACAGATCCAGAGTCCAGCCGGGAGCTCTCATGGACCGTGGTGTCGTCGCGATGATCATGCCTCGGACCGGGCCGACGCTGCTGTTCACCCCCTACAACTTCATGGCGCTGTCCACCGACCTGAAGCAGCGGGGCTACACCCCGCTGATCCTCGACAGCCGTCTGGTAGACGCCCGCAAGCGGCTGCTCGATCCGGAGCTGCGGGGGCGACTGCGTGCGGTCTGCTTCACCTCGATGATGGGACCTCAGCTCTCCTACGGGCTGGACGACAGCGCGTGGGTTCGGCGCAACCTGCCCGAGGTCCCCACGATCTGGGGCGGGATCCTGCCCACGGAGCTTCCGGAGCAGACCATCCGCCACCCCGCCGTGAGTCACGTGATTCAAGGCTGGGGAGAGCGCAAGCTGCCCGACGTCCTCGATCGCCTGGCCGACGACGCGCCGCTCGACGACGTGCCCGGCGTGCTCTGGCTGGATGACTGCGGCCAGCCGGTGGCGACCGAGCGCTCGCCGCCCGCCGATCACCCGCCGCTGATCTACGACTACGACGAAGTCGATCTCACCCCCTACCTCATGGAGGGCTACGGCCTCGGCAGGCGCACGCTGGTGATGATCACCACGCGGGGCTGCCCCCACCACTGCACCTTCTGCTACGGCCCGCAGTTCCACGGCTCGACCTGGTCGGGGCAGTCTCCGGAGCAGGTCCTCGCCGACATCGATCACCTGTCGGGGCGCTACGACTTCGACTCGATCTTCTTCAACGACGACAACTTCGCGCCGTCCTGGAACCGGACCGTCGCCATCGCCGAGGGGCTGGCCCAGCGCGGGCTCACCTACGGCATCTCATTTCACGCCAGCTACCTCGACGACGATCGTGTGCGCTTCCTCAAGGAGACCGGCTGCGTGCGCTTGTACTGGGGGCCCGAGTCGGGCTCGCCGCGCATGCTCTAAAAGATCCAGAAGGGCGCCACCCCGCAGATGCACCTGGACATCGCCCGCTCCGCGGCGCGCCACGGGCTGGGGGCGCTCATGGGCTTCATGGTCGGCCACCCCGACGAGACCGAGCGGGATCTGCAGCTCACCCTCGATCACATCGACGACCTGCTGCGCATCCATCCCGGCCTCGACATCTCCGACATCAAGATCTACACGCCCTACCCGGGCACCGCGTTCTACGACGAGGCCATCGCCCACGGCTTCGAGCCGCCCGAGAAGCTCGAGGGCTGGGCGAGCTTCTACTGGAACAAGGCCAACATCCCCTGGCTGAGCGCCCGAGAGCGGCGGCGGCTGGAGACGATCTCATACACCTCGCTCTGCGCCTTCGCGACCTGGCGCACCAAGGGGCTCAATCCCATCCAGAACCGCGTCGTCGGGCTGCTCAACCGCATCGAGCAGCGCCGGTGGCGGACCCGCCGCTTCGACCACGCCCCCGAGCTCCGGTTGGTCCAGCTCTATGTGGATCTCCACCGCCTGGACGGCGGGCCGACCCGGCAGGCCTGGAACCGGATCCGTCGCCTCGCCGACCGGCTCGATCTCCGGTGAGCGGCGACGCGATCGTCCGGTACCTTGGCTGGTCGGGGTTCTCGATCGAGCTCACCGGCGGTCGGTTGTTCCTGGATCCGCACTGGTCGAGCTGGGGAGGCCCCCGCTGCCCGCCCGCCTCCTGGGGAGCGCCGGATCAGATCGTCGTGAGCCACGGTCACCACGACCACGTCGGAGACGTGCCCGCCCTGGTGGCCGCCTACCCGCGGGTGGAGGTGATCACGCCGCCCGCCCTCTCCGAATGGGTTCGGAGCCGCACGGAGGGGCGCACCTGCATCCGCGTCGCTCCGCCGGGAACGCCGCAAGATGTGGGCCCGCTCCGCCTGACGATGTTCCCCGGACGCCACGTCGGCGCGGGTCTGCGGGCGCCGGCCCCCGCCGCCGGGCCCGACCCCCGGCGGCCGCCCCCCGCCCCCCTGCCCCTCGTCGCCCGCCGCCGCGCCGC
>CAYXGP010000082.1:0-31448 GCA_964464515.1 uncultured Enterobacterales bacterium | reverse complement strand
GACGGCGACTGGCGGGTGGCGCCCGGCGCGCAGCCGGGGCGGAGCAACCAGTCCCTGCCTGAGCTCTGAGGGGCGCGCTCACGGCGCCGTCCGCGGATGGCGCCGGTCGGGGGCGGCGCGGCGGGGTACAGTTCCCTCATCCAGGAGCTGCTCCATGCCGACCCCCACCGTCATCCTCCGCGCCTGCGACGCCTATGACGCCCAGCGCATCCGCGGCATCGCGCGCGAGGGCCTCGAGGCGCTGGACCTGCACCCTCACGGCCGCACGCTGCTCAAGCCCAACGTGGTCGCCAGCGGCCGGCACTTCCCCCACGCCTACACCCGCCCCGAGTTCACCGAGGGCGTGCTGCTGGCGCTCAAGGACCGCGCGCGGGGCGTGACCGAGCTGGCCATCGGCGAGCGCTGCGGGATCACGGTGCCCACCCGCTTCGCCTACCGTGAGGCCGGCTACTACGAGGTCGCCGACCGGGTGGGCGGGGTGTTGATGCACCACTTCGATGAGGGCACCCAGGTGGAGATCCCCCTCTACCACCAGGGCCGCCTGCGGGACTCCATCTACACCCCCGAGCCTGTGGCGGCGGCGGACTTCTTCGTCAACTGCCCCAAGTTCAAGGCCCACCCCTGGACCACGGTGACCTTCAGCCTGAAGAACTACATCGGCATCCAGGACGACCGTCACCGGCTGATCGATCACCACCACCAGCTCGACGAGAAGGTCGCCGATCTGCAGTACGTCGTGCAGCCCCAGTTCATCGCGATCGACGCGATCACCGCCGGCGAGGGCCGGATGCTCACCCCCATCCCCTTCGACATGGGGCTGGTCATCATGGGCAACAATCAGGTCGCGGTGGACACCGTCTGCTGCCACATCATCGGCCTGGACCCGCTGGAGGTGCCGCACATCAGGATGGTGCACGAGCGGGGCTTCGGCCCGGCGGATCTCAGCGCGATCCACGTCGGCGGTGACGTCTCGCTTGAAGCCGCCAGCGAGAAGGCCAGCGGATTTCGAACCGGCCTCATCCGCGTCGAAGACTACTTCAAGGGCACCAACATCCACGCCTACGGCGGGCGCCCGCCGGGAGATCGGCTGGACTACTGCTGGGGAGGCTGCCCCGGCGCGCTGGAGGAGGCCATCGAGATCCTGCGCGTCTTCGACGCCTCCACCGACGACAAGATGCCACCGATCCATGTGATCTTCGGCGACTATGAGGGCGCCATCGACGCAAAGCCCGGTGAGAAGCTGGTGCTCATCGGTGACTGCGCGCAATACAAGGGAACCGTGGGCGGCCAGCAGATCGACGAGCGCAGCCGCTACCGCGATCGCTCGAGGATGGACCCTCGAGACGCCACCTACGAGGGCACCTACGCGAAGATCGTGCGCGTCTCCTCCACGATGCTCCGCGAGCGGAATTCGCCGGTGCTCCGCCTCAAGGGCTGCCCGGTGAGCGTCTCCGAGCAGCTCCTCACCCTCGTGGCGCTGGGCGGGCTCAAGAACCCCTACCTCGACCCCAAGCAGGCCATCCCCTTCACCAGCAGCTACCTGTCGTGGAAGACCCGCACAACGCTGAACCGGCTGCGAGGGCAGCCCTACAACATCTCTGGATTCACCGAGCGCGGCGCCGCCCGACCGTCACAGTCGTCTCCTCCGAGCAATGGGTCCGCGAAGTAGTGGCCCGTCGAAGCAGGCAGGGCTCCGCGCCGCTCCCGCCGCTGCCTCCCCCGACGCTGGTCAACCTGGAGAGCAGCCTGGGCTGCAACCTGTCCTGCGTGATGTGCGCTGCTCATCTGACGGGCATCACGCGGACCCACCGGGTCATGTCTGACGAGCTGCTGGCGCGCGTCGAGGCCGAGGTGCTCCCTGGCGCACACCAGCTCGCGCTCACCGTCGCCGCCGAGCCGTTCGCGTCACCCAGCCTGCGCGACTTCGTGGCTCTCGCGAAGCGACACGGTGTCCGCCTGCAGCTCACCACCAACGCCACCCTCATCCGAGACGACGCTCTCCTCCGTGACGTCCTCGCGCAGAGCGGCGCGATCCACTTCTCGGTCGACGGGGCCACGCCAGCCGTCTTCGAGGCGATCCGGGTGGGGGCGCGCTTCGAGCATGTGCTGGAGAACATCCGCCGCGTGGTGAAGGCCCGACGCGAGCTGCCCACGGACCAGCGACCCGATCTCGCGATGTCGGTGGTGCTGATGCGACGCAACATCCACCAGCTCCCCGACCTCGTGGATCTCTGCGCCGACCTGGGCCTCGACGCCATCGGCATGGCGCACCTGACGGTGATGACCCCCGAGCTGGACGGCGAGTCGCTCCGCCACGATCCCGACCTCGCGGAGCGTTGGATCGCCGCGGCCAGGCACCGCGCTGACGCCCGACGCGTCGTCTTCACCGCTCCCCCGCGCATGGACGGCACACCCCAGCCGATCTCTCTGTCCGCGCGACGGACCTGGCTCCGCCGCGAGCGGGCGACCTGGCGCGGCGCCGGGGGTCACCGAAAGCTCCGCGCGCTGACCCACCGACTGCGACTGCGACTCTGGTCGTGGCGAGCGGAGGGACGGGTTCCCTGTCACTACCTCCAGGCGCGGACGTTCATCTCCATCGGCGGCGACGTCACCCCGTGCTGCATGCCGGGCCGCCCGGTGGCGGGCAACCTCCGCGAGCAGTCGTTCGCGGAGATCTGGAACGGGCCGGTGCTCACCAGCATGCGGGAGGGGTTCCTCCGGGGTGAGCCCTGGACATGCTGCGATCACTGCAGCGTAAACCCCCGCGGACATGTCCCCGCCGACGAACAGACGACCCGCCCGCCCTCCGTTCAGCTTCCGTCTGGGGGACTCAGGGCAGAGACTCCACCCAGGAGAGGAGATTCCGAGAGCGGGTACTCTCAGGGCGGGGGCTCGAAGAGCTGGTAGGGCAGTCCGCAGCAGAACGACGGTCCCCGATGCGGCCAGTCCGCCGGTCGCTGGCGCTGCGGCGGCTCCCGCTCCTCCGCCGGAAGCTCTGCCGCCGCGGAGATGACGCGATCGATCTCCAGCGCCGCCGCGCGCCACGCCATCGACTCCGCGAGCGTCACCGCAGCGCAGAACCCGATGAAGACCTGCACCCAGCGCCCGGGTCGAGCCTGCGCCACCGCTCCCCAGGCCAGCGCGACCCCCAGCGACGGCAGCAGCAGGTACCACTGACCGCCGTCGTTGGGCAGCACGTGGACGACCGGGAGCAGCGCCAGGGCCGCCAGCGCCCACCCCAGCGCGAACCCGACGCTGTTGCGCCCCGCCGCGAACATCCCTCCGAGGATCACCAGGGCCAGACTCGCCCCGATGATGTCTCGCGAGAGCTCGAACAAGCCCGCGGGCTGGAACCACGGCACCGCCAGCTCCAGTGCATACAGCGGCAGCGCCGGCAGCGCCCGACCCACATGCGCGGGGGTCGGCAGGTAGTCCGGGTGGACCGTCGCCACCTTCAGCGTCCACGCCATCGCCGCAGCGACAGCCACGCTGGCGAGTCCTGCGCTTCGCCATCCCCGCGGGGGAGCGGTCACGGCCGCCACCACCACCAGCAACAGGGGAAGCGCCGCTCCGGTCTCCTTGCACAGGATCGCTGCTGCGGCGAAGAGCCCGCAGGCCCAGGATCGACCGTCTGCCTGGGCCCGCAGCGCGAGCAGGGCGAACAGGGTCATCAGAAGATCGGCCCGCCCGGCGACCCACCCCGCAGTCGCCACATGAGAGGCATGCACCGCCCACATCAGCGCCGCCGCCAGCGCCGGCCCCGGCGCGAGGTGCCGCCGGAGCCATCCATGCGCCAACCCAACGGTCAGCGCGTGGAGCATCAGGTTGGTCGCGTGCTGCACCCACGGACCCGCGCCTGCGTCCAGCCAGTAGGTGTAGGCGGTGAGCGGCCGCCACGTGAAGCTGCCGCCCAGCGGGAGGTGCCACGGTGAGAGTGGATCGAGGCTGATCCACTTGCGCACCTCAAACGCCAGAACCCGCTCATCTACCAACAGGGGTGCGCCGACGAGCGGGAGGTAGGGGACGAGCGCTGCCGCGAGCAGCAGCGCCGAGCGGTTCAGCGACGCCGCATCCCCCAGCCCAGCATTCCCAGCCACACCCATGGCCCAAACCCTGCGAGTGCAGTCACATGCTGACAGCCTCCGCCAGACTCACCCTGCCCGAGCGTGGAATTCGCGGGACCGCTCGAACCCTCATCGACAACAACCGCGCTGCCGCCGTCGTCTTCATCGGAGTCTTCGGCATCAGACGAGCCCTCAGAGGAGCCGCCATAGTCACCAGCCAGCGCCAACGCAGCAGGTGGATCGAGCAAGCCGTGACCGTACAGATCGTCTACACCAGAGTCGCCGAGATCTTCGGAGCTGCTCAACAGTGCGTCGGCGAGATCTTCCGCGTTGGTCACGCCAGCGCTGTAGAGCAGCGCCGCCACCCCGGCGACATGCGGCGTCGCCGAAGAGGTGCCCTCGGCCAGCACGTACGCCCACTCCCCGTCGAGGTTTGTGGCCTGCTTGATACCATCAGGCACGCCGTCACCGTCCAGATCCACTGAGCTGTCCCCGCCGGGAGCCACGATGTCGATCTCGGAGCCGTAGTTGCTGTAGTCGGTGAGATCGCCGTTGAGATCGACCGCGCCGACCGCGATCACCGAGTCGATCGCCGCCGGATGGTGAACGGCGTTGTCGCCATCATTGCCCGCCGCAGCCACCACCAGCACGTTGTTCTCAGCGGCATAGGCGCAGGCCTCGGCCACCGCCTCGGAGCGGCTGCTGCTGCCCAGGCTCAGGTTGATGATGTGCGCGCCGTTGTCGACCGCCCAGACGATGCCCTCGGCGACCGTGGCGCTGTCTCCTGAGCCGTTCTCGTCCATCACGCGCACAGGCAGGATCGACGCCGCTGGAGCCACGGATGACACCCCGGTGCCGTTGTCGGTCTTCTGCGCGATCGTGCCAGCCACGTGCGTGCCGTGCCAGTGCTCGTCGGAGGGATCATCGTCGTCGTCGATGAAGTCCCAGCCGTCGAGCACCCTGTTCAGGCCATCCAGCTCCTCGGAGACGCCGGTATCCAGGACCGCGACGACCGCCCCGCTGCCCATCGTGGTGGCCCAGACCTCGGACAGCCCGAGCATTCCCAGATTCCACTGGTAGGGGAAGTAGGGATCATCGGGCGCGTAGGAGACGTGCATCGCGATCACCGGCTCGACCCACGCGACATCCGGGTCATCGCTCAGTCCCTCCGCCATCTCCGCGTCGATCTCAAGGATGCTGGCGTCGCCGAGGCGCATCTGCCGAAGCGGTCGGAGCGCACTCAGTCGCTCCTCAAGAGGCTCCTGATTGAAGCGCACCAGGACCCGCCCGTCTGCCTCGACCGCCTCCGGCTCTACCGCGGCCTCCGGACCCACGCGGAGGTCTTCGGGCAGCTCCGCGAGCGGCTCTACCGACCCCGCGCATCCACCCGTCGCGCCCGCCGCCCGACCCGTGGGGTTGCCGGTGCTGTAGCGCTGCAGCGCGGTGAATGTGATTGCGCCGACAGATACGAGTCCGATGATGGCGATTGGGGCGCGGCTTCGGGGATTACTCATCCGACCCTCCGGGGGTGCTGTTCGACCGTATCGGATCGCGATCAGGATTTCGTTAGTTAACGGTAGATCCCGGAGAATCGAGCATCGCCGCGAGACCGCTCTCGCAGAGAGAAGCGCTGAATGTGCGCGCGGCCCGGGGCGCGAGGTGATCCGGGTCAATGAAATTCTGGCGATGGGAGAGCAGCCGAACGCCGAGCCCGCTCAGCACCTGCACGCCAGATCTCTCCGAGAAGTCATCGAGCCAGGCTCGATACAACGCGTCGATCTCATCGGGGATCTGCGCCGCAAACACGCGATGCACCGGCAGATCCACCAGGATCAACGTCACGTCCCGCTCCCTGGACCAGATCGCCAGCCGCTCCAGAGCCTCGGCTTCGCGGCCGCCGATCTGGAAGTCGGGGAACCGCGTCTGCGCGAGGTGTGGGATCTCATCGATCATCCGAAGATCCCAGCGGCCCCGCTCGCGTTTGCGGTAGCGCTCGTTGAGCTCGATGCACCCCTCGTCTCCAAAGCACCACTGGCCCCCGCCCTCATGCAGCATCAACCAGCGCATCCGGCCCGGCCCATCGTGCGCCCCTGCTGCGAACAGCGCCAGGTTCTCTGGTCCGCGAGCCACCACACGGACGGTGGCCACCAGATCGCTCCAGCTCCGGACCTGCGCCAACAGGCTCGGGAGCTGATCGTAGTCTGCGTGGAACGGCACGTTGAGCGCGCGCTTGGGATTGTGATCATCCAGCGCCTCCGGCGAGATACCGAGCACCAGCACCTGCGGGGTGTAATCCCCGTCGAGCAGGTCCTTCGCCAGCGCCTCCATCGAGAACACGGTGCTGTACATCCGCGCCAGGTTCACCGCGGTGACCTCGCGCCCGACAGCGGACTGCAAACAGTCCGCGACCCCATCCGCCGGCAGGCCGAACCCCACCCGGCTCGACCCCAGGATCGCCACGTCGATCTGCTCGAAGCCCCCGTGTTGGAAGGCAAGCAGATCGGTGGGCCACTGAAACCGCTGCGCGTACTTCAAGCCCAGCGCCTCGGTGACGCCCCCCAGGACCAGGCACCACAGCACCACCCACAGCGCGATGGCGCCGCCCCGACGGGCGACCGGATCCTCCAGCGACCTCATGTTCACTGCGCCCCCATTCGCGCCGCCAGGTTGTCGAGATCGCGCAGGGTCGATGCGCAGGGCTCGTCGGTGATCGAGCGACACACCGACAGACGAGCGAGGGCCTCTGCCCCCGGCAGCGCGCCCGAGATGTCCAGGCCGCGCAGATCGGCCGCCCGTCTCAGATCCCGGATCCGCTGCAGCACGAGATCCATGGCCAGCGGGCCCTCCAGCCCCGCCCGACGTCCCTGCCAGAACGTCGTGATGGGGGTCGTGACCTCATCGGGCGGACCTGCGCGGGTCCGCTCGACAGCCCATGACGCCGCGTCTCTCTGCAGCCGACCGTGGGCCAGGAGCACTGCTGCCGCACAAAGGAGCAGCAGCGATGGCCCGAGGACACGGCCCACCCACCTCCCGGCGCGGGGTTCGTCGATATTCTCCACCCGATCCGGCTATCCGACCGAAGCGCTCACTTCCCGATGCAGAACCGGCTGAACAGCCGATCGAGGACGTCCTCACGCACATCATCTCCTCGAAGCTCGGCGATCCTCGACAGCGCCCCCGTCAGCTCCACAGCGGCCACAGCCGGACCGAGCCACCCCAGCAGCGCCTCCCGCGCCGCATCACAGGCCCCGGCGATGCTGACGAACAGCTCGTGCTGCCGCTGACTGACCAGGACAGCGCGCGCACCCGCTGGCAGGTCCCCCCCCACCCGCTGTCGAATCGCTGCATGCAGACCGTCGATGCCTGTCCCGTCCAGGTTGCTGACCGCGTGGTCGATACCCTCTAAATCCGATCGACTACAATCGATGTGCGTCCCCACCACCAGCGCCGGGCATCCAGCCGCCAGGGCGTCGATCCGCGCAGCCGCCAGCGGCATGTGCAGGGCCATCACGACGAGCTTGAGATCGACGTCGGCGGTCAGCGTCTCCCCCAGCGCCATCCCCGCCCGCTCCACGGCGTCCCCGCCCGACCGACGACCCGCGGTGTCGAGAAAGGTCACCTCCAGCCCGTCCAACAGAACGCTCTCCTCGACCACGTCGCGGGTGATGCCCGGCTGGGGACCGACCAGCGCCCGGGTGCGGCCAACGAGCTGGTTGAACAGGCTGGACTTCCCGGCGTTGACCGGCCCGACCAGGGCGACCCGCGCCCCGGCGACCCGAGCGCGCCCGGCGCGCCAGGTGTCAGCCGTGGTCCGCGCCTCACGCGCCAGTCGGGCCAGGGTCTCGCCCAGCGCCGCGTCGCTCGCGAGGGTCAGCTCGTCATCTCCGTGATCGAGCCTGGCCTCAAGCTCTGCGATGGCGTCGAGAAGCCGCTCGCGCAGCTCCCCGATGACCGTCTCCAGAGCGCCGTCCAGACCGGCACGCGCGACAGCCACCCCCGCTGGCGCACGCGCCGCGATCAGCGCTGCGACCGACTCAGCGCGGAGCAGATCGATGCGACCCTGCTCCACCGCGCGACGGGTGAACTCCCCGGGACGCGCGGGGCGCGCGCCGCAGACCACGAGGCGATCGAGGAGCTGCTCGATGATGACGGGATTTCCGTGACAGCTCAGCTCAACGACATCCTCGCCGGTGTAGCTGCGCGGCCCGGGCATCCAGGTGACCAGCACCTCGTCGATGAGCGCGCCGGTTGGATCGACGGCCCGACGCAGGGCCGCGCGGCGGGGTCGCCATCGCGGTCCCGCCGGGCAGAGGCGCTGCCCGACCGTGAGCGCGTCCGCTCCGCTCAGGCGAAGGAGAGCCACCGCGCTGCGGCCCCAGGCGGTGGCGCAGGCGACGATGGTCATGCTGTAGGACCGACCCTCTCAGGAGGCGGCATCCGCGACGATCAGCACGGTCTTGTGAGAGCCCTCGCCCTCGCTGGTCGTGCTGACGCCGTCGATCCCGGCGATCGTCATATGCACCACCCGGCGCTCGAAGGAGTTGAGGGCGCGACGAATGCGGATCGGCTCTCCGGTATCCAGCGCTTCCTGCGCCAGACGGCGCGACAGCCCCCGCAGACGCTCGAGATCCCGCTCGGAGCGCTGCTCACCGCGCCCCTCACCGTCGCGATCGCGGCCGCGTTCATCTCTGCGGCGACGGCTATCTCGGCGATCGTCACGCTGGTCGCGGGACATCCGCGCCCCGTTCCGACGACCACCCCGACGCTCATCGTCGTGACGGTCATTCCGCCGCTCGCCGTCGCGGCGGTCATCCCGCCGTTCACCGCCTTCGATCGAGAGGGTGTAGGTCCAGCCCAGCTGCTGCCGACCGGTGACGGCCTGGAGCAGGTAGGTGATCGCCTCCAGGTTGGCGCCCCGACGACCGACCAGATGCCGCGCGCGCGGACTGTCGATGATCAGCTCGGCCATCTTGTCGCCGGTGAGGCGCATCTTGACGGTCGCCTCGAATTCCATGTGCTGCAGGAGCCCTCGGACCCAGTCGCGCCCCTTGAGCGCCCCCGCGACGTCGTCGGGGTTGGGGCCCCAGGCGAGGATACGGACGGTGTCCATCGGACGAGGACGTCCTTCGGGTGTGCGAAAATGGCTGATGTCGACGCGGTGCTGTACCAGCTCGGCGTCGACACCGAGCTGCGTGGCCGCGGCTCGGAGGGCGTCACCCACGGTTCGGGCTTCGACGGAGATCTCTTGGCGGGCTTCTGCGGTTCCTGACATGGTTTCCTCGGTTCTCGTTTGCAGGGATAGGGGACGCTACGCAGCCTCTTCCTTGAAGCGCCTACGGATCAGCCACTGCTGGCCGATGGTCAGCAGCATGTTGATCGAGAAGTAGAGCACCAGGCCGCTGGGAAAGACGAACATCCAGACCGCGAAGAGCAGCGGCATCATTCGGAAGATCTTCTGCTGGGTCTCGTCCATGTTGGCCATCGGCATCATGCGCTGCTGCACGAACAACACGACGGCGTAGATCGTTGGGAGCAGGCCGTACGGGTCCTCGGCGGACAGGTCCTGCAGGTAGAGGAAGCTGGAGTCGTACAACTCGACGCTGTAGAGCATCACGTTGTACAGCGCGAACCAGACCGGGAGCTGGATGAGCGTGGGCAGGCAGCTACCCATGGGATTCACGTTGTTCTCGCGAAACAGCTTCATCGTCTCCTGGGTCTGCAGCTCCTTGTTGTCCTTGTACTTCTCGCGCAGCTCGTTGAGCTTTGGCTGGAGCACCTGCATCCGCCGGCTGCTCACGAAGGCCTTCTGGGTCAGCGGGAAGAAAGCGAGCTTGACCAGCACCGTGAGCAACACGATGGACACACCCCAGTTGACTACACCGGACTGGAACATCTTGAGCAGGAACAGCAGGATCTTCGAGAAGAAGCCGAACCAGCCGAATTCCACGGCGGTGTCGAGGTTGTGGCCGTACGCCTTGAGGTAGTCGAGGTCCTTGGGACCGAGGAACGCCTTGAGGGCGTAGGTGCGGGACGCGCCGGTGTCGAGCGTGCGGTTGTCGAGCAGGAAGCTCCCTGAGCGGCCGCTGGGCAGCGTGTCCATCACCACCTGAGCGTTGATCGCCTCTTCGGGAACCAGCACCGCCATGAAGTAGCGATCACCCACCCCGAACCAATCCACAGCGCCGATGTAGCGCTCATCCTGCGCGCCCTCCAGATCCTCCAGATCCAGCAGATGTTCAATGGAACCATCGACGTGAGCGAGCGGACGGAGGGCGTTGTCGAACCGACCGGCCCCAGGATCCATCTCGTCCGCGGCGCCGACCCAGAGCTGCGGAATGGAGCTGCTGGTGTCGTTGCGGAAGGTGATCTCCACATCGAACGTAAACGGCTCATCGGTGGGGGCGTAGCGCTTTGTGATATGCAGGCCATCGCTCCGCATTCGGGTGGCCACCCACACCTGATCGTGCCGCTCGATCGCGTAGACGCTTGGTGCACCGCTGATGTCGGCGCCATCGTCATCCAGCACACCGCCGCCGGCGAGCACCAGCGCGCCCTTCTCGGACATCAGGGGCTGGGGATCATCACCCCCTTCATACGGCGCCCACCCTCCATCAGCCTTGCCCTGCACCTTGTCGAGCAGCCAGGAGTACAAGGGGTTGACCTGGGGAGATCGCGTGTAGTTCTGCAGCGAGATGTCGCGGAAGGTGCCGTTGCCGGAGTGGATCTCAGCCTCCCAGCCGTCACCGGACACCGCCTCGGTGCGTTCTGCCACCACCGCGCTCGCCGCCAACGGGCGAGCGGGCACCGCGGTTGCGGGGGTGACCGATCCAATGGACTCGACCGATTCGGCCGATTCAGTCGACGGAGATGTATCGACGGACGCGTCGATCGACATCGCCGCAGCGGACTCCGTCGGCGGCAGAGGCGCGAAGTAGGCCTGCCAGATGAAGTACACACCGACGCTCAGGACGATCGCAAGGAACGCCCGACGATCCTGCTCAGTGTTCAACGAGACCTCCTCGCCCGGAAACCATCGAACCCGGCGGCGGGGGGACCGGGTCGTGACCACCCGGATGGAAGGGATTGCAGCGCGCCAGACGGGCGACGGCCATCGCGCCACCCCGCCACGGTCCCCATCCGGCGACTGCGTCGATGGCATACTGACTGCAGGAGGGCTCGAACCGACACATCGGCGGTGTATACTTGGATATAAGGCGTTGATAGCCGCGAATTGTCCATCGAACGAAAACGCGGGTCCAGCGGGTAGATGACATCGGCTCGCTCACGCGAGCGTGCGGAGGACACTGCGGACCTGACGGCGGAGGCGCGCGTCGCCGGCCTCGGCTGAGGAGCGGTGAGCGATGAAGACCACCTCCCAACCATCTGGCACCCGCTGTCCTTCATGCCGAAGCGCCTCACGCAGCCAGCGCTTGACCCGATTTCGAACCACGGCGCCTCCGACCTTGCGGCTGACGGTGATGCCGAAGCGACTGCGAGCCACTGAAGAGGTGGGGTTTCGCAGGACGAGAGCCAGCAGATCGCGCCGTCGAACCCGGCGTCCGTTTCGCTGGATGCGCCGATAGTCCGTCGTCCGACGAACCCGCATCGACTCCGGAAAGCAAAACCCGCTCGTGTTGCAGGACCGCTGTGACTGCCCCGACATCGGGAGCGGAGAGCTCAGTCCTTCTTGGTGCGCACCGTGGGAACCAGGCGCTTGCGACCCTTCGCCCGACGGCGCGCGAGGACACGACGACCGCCAGGAGTGCTCATGCGGGCACGGAAACCATGACAGCGCTTCCGTTTGATGTTGCTGGGCTGGTAGGTGCGCTTCACGACGAACTCCGAATACTTCCGATGATCACCCGCCAACGGACACATCACCGATGGAGGTCTGGCGGCGTCAGCAGGGCGCCAGCACCTTCGATCGGTGCTGGGGGACTTGAGCAGAGCGCGGTGGGTGCAATCACGCACCCGTGGCTCTGTCAGAGGAACCCTTGGCTATTCGCTCGGGGGCCACGCGGCAACCATCTGAACCGCCCTCCGCCGTCCACGGGGCCGCGGGGCGCGAGAAGGGCACCACCGACATCAGCGAGGCGCCGTGATCTTCATCGAGGTCTCAGAGCCTCAAGGGGCGTGGAACCAGCGCACTTGACATGCAGAACTATGGACACGACAAGAGTTTTTCTACAGGCTGATCACTGCTCGAGAATAGCCTCTGTATAGGGATAATTGCAGTTTTCCACCCCCTCATCAGCCCTGTGGATACCTCGTGTGGAACGTTGTGCATCACGGATCGGTGCTGCTACCCTCACGGGGCGAGGGGAGGTCCTCATCCCCCCTCAGCAAAGTCTCGAACTGAGCGCGCGGAATCCGCGCGATGGGTGTGGTGCAGGCATGACGAGCGAAGCGTGGAAGAACGTCCAGGGAAGCTTGAGGCAGCAGCTCAATCCCCAGGCCTGGGAGATCTGGATCCGGCCGATCAGCCTGCACGTGATCGCGGACGGCGCCGTGCACCTGCAGGTGCCCAACCGGTTCTTCAAGGACTGGGTGCAGGCCAATTACGAGGAGCTCCTCCGAAGCGAATTCTCCAGTGAGCTGGGGAGCGCGGTGCAGGTGATCTTCAAGATCGCCCAGGGCACAGGCGGGCCGAACCGGCGAGCCGGAGGAAAGCCCACCCGTCGCCCCACCCCGCAGCGCTCACAGGTGACGCCCGCGACGGCTCCCGTCGTGCCTCCCCAGGCGCGGCCCACACCCCCGACAGCTCCGCCCGTGATCCGACCCGATCTCATCGAGCGGACCGATCTCACCGATCTGGCGCCGGGCAAGACCTTCGACAGCTTCATCATCGGGGACTGCAACCAGTTCGCCCACGCCGCCTCCCTGGCGGTCGCGGACACTCCCGGCGACCGGCACTACAACCCGCTGTTCATCTACGGATCTACCGGGCTGGGCAAGACCCACCTGCTGAATGCCATCGGCCACCACATCCGGCGCCACCGCCCGGAGACGCGGATCCTCTACGTCACCGCTGAGGAATTCACCAACGAGCTCATCGAGTCGCTTCGCTACAAGAAGATGTCTGCGTTCCGCGAGAAGTATCGGAAGCGCGAGCCCACGCTGTTGATGATCGACGACGTGCAGTTCTTCAGCGGCAAGGATCGTACGCAGAGCGAGCTGTTCCACACCTTCGAGTGGCTCCACAAGCACCAGCACCAGATCGTGTTCACCGCGGACGTGCTCCCCCGAGAGATCGACCTGTTCATGCCGCGGCTTCGCTCGCGCTGCGAGAGCGGAATGCTGGCGGACATGCAGCCCCCCGACCACGAGACGCTGGTGGCGATCATCCACCAGAAAGCCGCTGAACAAGGCCTCGACGTGAACAGCGATCTCGCGAACTTCATCGGCAACCGGGCCCTCGGAAGCGTCCGCGAGATCGAGGGCGTCATCAACCGATTGAGCCGCGTCTGTCAGATCCAGCGCACCCAGCCCACGATCGAGCTGGCTCGCGTCCACCTGGGCAACATGCTGCCGATAAACCGCCGCAAGCTCACCGCCGAAGAGATCGTCGAAAAGGTCGCGAACTTCTACAACATCACCGTCCAGGAGCTCAAGGGCAAGCGCCGTCACAAGCACCTGGTCACGCCGCGCCATGTGGCGATGTACCTGGTGCGGCAGCACACGGCGCACTCCTTCCCCGACATCGGCCGCACCTTCGGCCGCGACAACGCCACCGTCCAGTACGCCTGCCGGAAGATCACCAGGGAATTGAAGAAGGACGCCGATCTCCAGAACGCGATCAGCGCCCTCGAGCGGACCCTCGGATGCTAGGGAAGCGCGCGGAGAAACCTGTGGAGATCCGCCGATCCATGCCGGGACAGCGCGATGCACGAGCGATGGAGAAGATCAGCCTGTGGAGAAATGGCGACTTGTTCACAGCTCCTCCGCGGCATTTCACAGCACCATCCGCTCTCATGGTGCGCGATGGATCGCCGTTGATGGTGATCCACAGACTTATCACTTGTTCCACAGTCCCCTATGGATCTACGACTACGAATAGAATTGGATCCTGATCTTCTAGTGGTAGAAGGGGCCCGACACCGCGTCAGCGGTGATCGGATAGGAAGAGGGCGGCTCAGCGCCTCGATCTCCTGCCCACGGAGCTGCAATGGACCTGTACATCGACCGAAGCGAGCTCATTGCCGGCCTCTCCAGGGTTCAAGGCATCGTCGAACGGCGCACCACCAACCTGTCGTTGGCGCACGTGCTCCTCGAAGCAGACTCCGACAACCTCCGCATGACCGCCACCGACACCCAGCTCACCCTGGTCGCCGACTACCCGGCGCGTGTCGATACCCCCGGGAGGCTCAGCGTCGACGCGCAGACGCTGTTTCGCATCGCGCGTTCGCTGTCAGACTCAACCGTCAACTTGAAGCAGGTGGGTGGTGAGCGCTTGCGCGTGAGCGCGGGACGCGCCTGTTTCAACGTGATGGGTGCGACGGCGTCGGAGTTCCCGCCCATCGCGAAACCCGATGAGTGCGAGCCGCTCCGGGTCTCCGGGACGGGGCTTCGTCGGTGCATCGAGGAGACGCTCTTCTCGCTCAGCGCTGATGACAACCGCTACGGGTTGAACGGCGCGCACCTCGAAGAGAGCGACAGCGGTGAGGAGCCCCACATCCGGATGGTCACCACGGATGGCAGTCGCTTGTCGTGGTCGCAGATCCCCTACCAGGGCACGTTTGGCATGGGGCGCTCGATGCTCCTGCCGCGGAAGGCCCTCGGCGAGCTGCGAAAGATGGCCGGTGACGCCGACTGGGAGATCGCGTTCGGCGAGCGCACCGCGACGTTTCGCACCGAGGGATTGGCGCTCATGGTGCGCCTGATCGAGGGGGACTTTCCGGACTACCGGCAGGTCCTGCCCCGCAAACAGATGCGGAGCGTCAAGCTCGATCGCTCACAGTTCCTCGAAGCGCTGCGACATGTCGCGATCATGGCGTCGGATCGCCACCACTCCGTGCACTTCTCGTTCGAACGCGAGCAGGTGGTGCTCAGCGCCCAGAACATCGAGTCCGGAGACGTCCGCGAGGAGGTCCCCGCCGAGCTGGAGGGAGAGCCCCTGCTCACCGGCTTCAACGTGCGCTATTTCCAGGACGTCCTCGGCGCGACCCGGGATGAGGTGGTCACCCTCGGGCTGGGGGAGGCGCTGGAGCCGTGCCTGATCCGACTCGGCGAGCGGGAAGACTGCTTGTTCGTGGTGATGCCGATGCGCATCGACTGATTCGGGCGGGAGTCCAAGCTGCGCCTGGTCCACCTCGCGGTCCGCGATTGGCGGAACCACAGCGCTACGGCGATCGACACCGACGCTGGCTTCGTCGTGTTGTTCGGTGACAACGGCGAGGGCAAGACCAACCTGCTCGAGGCCGCGTGGATGCTGGCGACGTTGCGCAGCTTTCGAGAACATCGGATCACGCGCCTCATCCGCCACGGGTGCAGCGGCGCTCGAATCCATGGGGTGGCCAGGGGGACGAGCGGGCTGCGACGGATGGTGTGGATGCGCGCGCCGCGGGGGCGGCGGACGCTGCAGATAGACGAAGCGCCGGTCACCGATCTGCAGGTCTGGTTCTCAGCTCTCCGGGCGATCTTGTTCAGCCCCGCCCACATGACGATCGTCCGGGGCGATCCCACTGCGCGGCGACAATTCCTCGATCGGGCGGCGTTCACGCTGCGTCCGAGACACCTGGAGGTCGCGCAGGCCTACAGGCGCGCGAAACGTCAGAAGGCGGCGCTGCTGCGCAGCGGACGAGCGGATCGCAGGCAGATGGAGGCCTGGAATGCGCAGCTCGCCGCCCACGGCGCGCGGCTGGTTCATCGCAGGCACCAGCTCCTCACGGAGCTGTCAGGGCCGTTCGAGGAGATGGTGGCAGCCATCGCCGGACGAGCGGAGGTTGTGGGTCTGCGGCTGGTGAGTAACGGCGGGCCGCCCGCCGATGAGGCGGTGATCGCTGCGCGTCTGCGGGAGGCGCTGCATGCCGCCTGCGCTGACGAGCTGCGGCGCCGACAGGTGCTCGTCGGACCCCATCGCGATGATCTGGAGATCCTGTTGGGGGGGCGGTCGGCGCGATCGTTCGCGTCACAGGGTCAGGCGCGCACGTTGGTGCTCGCGTTGAAGCTGGCCGAGCTGCAGGCCGCGCGGCGCCGGGGAACCACTCCGCTGTTCTTGATCGACGATCTCACTTCAGAGCTCGATCAGGGCCGAATGCGACGTCTGCTTGCCGTTCTCGCTGAATTGAGCACGCGAGATGGGCAGGTCTGGATCACCACCACCGAGCGGTCGTGGATCGATCCGCTTCCAGGCTCGGATGTGGCCGCCTGGCGGGTGGACGGCGGCGCCGCGGAGCGTGGAGTTGGATACCCGAAAAGACGCCTCCAATCTTGATTTTTGAAGTTTGAAATCATCGCTTCAAGACAGCTCTGACCGATGGACAGAGTGGGGCCTCTCGGTTAGAGGGAGGGGTCTCAATCGTCGATGAAGGCAAGGAATGGTGGATGAAGCCCAAAGCAACAAATCAAGCAGCTTCGGGCACCTCCACAGCTGAGGCTGCTCCCATACCTGCGGCTGCTTCCCACCCCACGGCTATGACACCTGCGGCTGACTACAACGCCTCCAGCATCACCGTCCTCGAGGGGCTGGAGGCCGTCCGCAAGCGACCCGCCATGTACATCGGGTCGACCGGTAGCCAGGGGCTGCACCATCTGGTCTACGAGGTGGTGGACAACTCGATCGACGAAGCGATGGCCGGCTTCTGTGTCAGCATCCAGGTCGTGCTGTTCGAGGACGGCTCCCTCTCCGTCCGCGACGACGGGCGGGGGATACCGGTGGACATCCATCCCACCGAGGGTCGGCCAGCGGCAGAGGTGGCGCTCACCACGCTGCATGCTGGCGGGAAGTTCAACAAGAAGTCCTACGAGGTCTCTGGCGGCCTTCACGGCGTCGGGGTCTCCTGCGTCAACGCCCTGTCTGATTGGCTCCAGCTCGACGTGTGGCGGGACGGTCGGCACTTCCGGCAGCGCTACAGCCGCGGGGATCCGCAAGGGGCGCTCGCCGCGATCGCGCCTTCGTCGTCACGCGGAACAAAGATCCGCTTCCTTCCAGACGCCGAGATCTTCACCGAGACCCAGACCTTCTCCTTCGACATCCTCGCCAAGCGGTTGCAGGAGCTGGCGTTCCTCAACCCCGGGCTGCGCATCTCGCTCACCGACGAGCGCGACGACATCCACGAGGACTTCTCCTACGAGGGTGGGCTGAGCAGCTTCGTCGAGCACCTCAACGAGGCCCGTACGGTGTTGCATCCCTCACCCATCCGCATCAGCGGTGAGCGAGATGGGATCAAGGTCGACCTGGCGCTGCAGTGGACCACCTCGTACAGCGAGAATGTCCTCAGCTTCGCCAACAACATCAACACCGTCGAGGGCGGCACGCACATCAGCGGGCTGCGCGCGGCGCTGACGCGCACCTTCAACACGTTCGCCACGGGGCGCAACATGTTGAAGACCGCCAAGGGCGAGTCCATCTCCGGAGACGACATCCGCGAGGGACTGAGCTGCGTGCTCTCCGTGAAGATCCCCGAGCCGCAGTTCGAGGGGCAGACCAAGACCAAGCTGGGCAACTCCGAGGTGAAGGGCCTGGTGGACAGCATCACCAGCGAGCACCTGGGGTACTTCCTCGACGAACATCCCTCGACCGCGCGGCTGGTGATCAACAAGGCCGTCGAGGCTTCACGCGCCCGCGAGGCTGCGCGTCGAGCGAGAGATCTGGCGCGGCGCAAGAGCGCGCTGGAGGGTGGTGAGCTGCCGGGCAAGCTCTCGGACTGCCAGGAGCGGGATCCCTCTCGCTGTGAGCTCTACCTGGTCGAGGGTGACAGCGCGGGAGGCTCGGCCAAGCAGGGCCGGGATCGCCGCTACCAGGCCATCCTGCCGCTCCGCGGAAAGATCCTCAACGTCGAGAAGGCCAGGCTGGACAAGATGCTCGGGAACGAGGAGATCCGCACGATCATCTCGGCCCTCGGCACCGCCGTCGGCGCCGATTGGGATCGCGAGAAGCTCCGCTACCACCGCATCATCATCATGACCGACGCCGACGTGGACGGCAGCCACATCCGCACGCTGCTGCTCACGTTGTTCTATCGGCAGATGCCGAAGCTGGTGCGCGAGGGGCATCTGTACATCGCCCAGCCGCCGCTCTATCGGGTCAAGCGCGGGCGCGATGAGCGGTACCTCAAGGACGATCGCGAGCTGGAGGACTTCCTCCTCAATCGAGGTGTGCGCTCGCTGGTCATCCGCACCGCCACCGACACCATCCTGGAGGGGGCCGAGCTGCTGACGCTGTTCGAGGACATCCGGCGCTACTCTCAGCGACTGCTCCGTAGCAGTCGCCGCAGCCAGCCCCAGGTGCTCGATGCCTGGTTCGTGCTCTGCGGTCATACCTTCGATCCGTCGCAGCGCGAGCGCTTCGAGGCCGCGATCCCGGAGCTTCGAGAGCTGATCGCTCGCCTCGCACCGGAGCTGTTCGTCATCGACATCTCGGTGCAGGAGGTGCAGGAGGTATCGGACGAGCCGCTCGACGACGAGCCCATCCCGCAGCGCTGGGCTGTGGAGGTTCAGACGCTGCGAGATGGTGTCCAGACCAACACGATCCTCACCTCGGGTGATCGACAGCGCGAGGGTCTGCTGGAGATCGTTCGCCGTCTCCATGAGCAACTGACGTTGCCGCTTCAGCTCCACGGTTCTCAGCAGATCGACAGCTGGTGGGTGCTGTGGAAGCTGGTCCTCGACGGCGCGCGCAAGGGTTACGACATCCAGCGATACAAGGGACTGGGTGAGATGAACCCCGATCAGCTCTGGGAGACCACAATGGACCCCGAGCGCCGGACCCTGGTCCGGGTCGAGGTCAGCGACGTTGTCAAGGCCGATCACATCTTCAGCGTCTTGATGGGTGACGCCGTGGCGCCGCGTCGGAAATTCATCGAGAAGAATGCGCTGAATGTTCGCAATCTCGATATCTGAGTGTCTGACCTCGAAGTGAGGGGATCTCGGGGTGAGGAACCTCGAGGTGAGGGAACTCGAGGTGAGGAAACCCGGAGTGAGGAAGCTCGGGGTAATGGCTCGGATCACCAGGGGGAGCGGTGAGCCTTCGGCAGGTCCTGGACAGCCGGCTGGTGATGATCACCGGCAAGGGTGGCACCGGTAAGAGTGCCCTGTCAGCGGCGCTTGGCAGCGTCCTGGCAGAGCGCGGTCTGCGGACCATCGTGGTGGAGATCGACGTCTTCCAGCCGTCGCTCACCGAGCTGTTCGGCACACCACCGACCTTCCAGGCCCAATCGGTTCGCCCGAACCTGGACATCTGCAACATCACCTGGCGCGAAGCGCTCGAGGCGTGGCTGGAGCGGACTGTCCCCGGTCAGCGCATCGTCAAACTCATCCTGGGCAACCGCATCGTTCATCACTTTCTGAACGCCACCCCCGGCGTTCGAGAGACGGTGATCCTCTCCCGTATCCTCACGCTCATGGAGCAATACGAGCGGGTGATCGTCGATCTGCCGGCCAGCGGGCATGCGATCAGCTTGCTCCAGGTGCCGAACATCGCCATCGACCTGATGCGCGGCGGGCCCATTCGAGATCGCTCCAAGGAGCTCCTCGCGCTGTTCGGCGCGGCGTCCACCTCGTTGGTCATCACGGCGCTCCCCGAGGAGATGGTGGTCAACGAGACCGTCGAGCTGTGGGAGAGCTTGAGGGAGCGCGTGCCGATGCTCCGCCTCCCGCTGGTGGTGCTCAATCGGGCGGCGCTTCCGAGCCTGACCGACGCTGAGCGCGATCTGCTGCTCCGTCTCCAGGAGAGCGTCTCGAATGACGCAGCGCGGGAGCTGCTGCGAGCGGGAGCCTGGGAGGCCAGCCTGGAGGAGTCCACCGCCACCGCGCTCGATCGTATCGAGGCTGAGCTGGGTGTACCGGTGCTGCACTTCCCGCGCCTCGGCGCGCTGGGCGGGTTCGGAGGCGGACCGACGCGGATGCTGCAGCAGATGGCTTCGGCCATCCAGCGCTTTGAGCTCTCCGAGCGCTCGCGGGAGGCGGGATGAGCCTCTCCGAGCTGATAGTCGAGCGCAAGCTGATCATCTGCGTCGGATCCGGGGGCGTGGGCAAGACCACCACCGCGGCCGCCATCGCGCTGCGCGCTGCGCAGGAGGGGCGGCGGGTGCTGGTGCTCACCATCGATCCCGCGAAGCGCCTGGCCAATTCGCTGGGGCTGAAACGGTTCGGAAACGACGAGACCCGGATCGACCTGTCCGCCCTCGAAGACAGTGACTTCGGCGGTCTCGGTGACTCCGGCGGTCTCGGTGACTCCGGCGGTCTCGGTGAGACTGGTGAAGGTGGCGGCGAGCTGTGGGCGATGATGCTCGATAATCGCCGCACGTTCGACGAATTGATCGGGCGGCTGGCACCCGACGAGGCAACACGCGATCGTATCCTGAGCAACCGCATCTACCGAGCCACGGCCGACAACATCTCCGGCAGCCAGGACTACATGGCCACCGAGAAGCTGTACGACGTGGTGGGCTCCGATCGGTACGATCTCGTGGTGCTCGACACCCCTCCGGTGAAGAACGCGCTGGACTTTCTCGAGGCGCCGGGGCGGCTGGCGCGGTTCCTCGATCGCCGGGTGATGAAGTGGTTCCTCACTCCCTACGACGAGAAGCGGGTGTTCGGTCGCCTGCTGTTGGGCACGTCGAGCGTGGTCTTTCGACTGCTGGGCTACATCTTCGGTCGCGAATTCCTGGCGGAGCTGTCTGAGTACTTCATGGCGTTTCGAGATCTGTACGACGGCTTCCGTGAACGCCACGAAGCGGTCGTCGAGATGTTCCGCGCGCGGAGCACCGCCTTCGTGATCGTCTGCGCACCAAACGCGGCGTCGCTGGACGTGGCGCGGTTCTTCCTCCGTGAGCTGCGGCAGCGAGGGATGCCCAACCCGGGCGTGATCATCAACCAGCGCCACATCACGTTGGGTCGGGAGATCGCGCCTGGTGAGGTGCTGGAGTCCTCGCTCACCCAGGTGCGGGATGTTTCATCCCAGACCGTGCGTAGCCTTCTGGCGCGGTTGGGGGCGGCCCATCGCCGCCTGCGCGAGCTCTCCACGCACGAGGAGAAGCTGATCAGGATGGTCACCGCCCAGCTCGGGCCGCGGCAGGCGCTGTGGTCGGTTCCGCGGCTGCTGCGAGAGGTGCATGATCTGCCCAGTTTGCAGCTGGTGGGGAACCACCTGTTTGACGATTGACCGACGATTGACGTTGTGGGCAGGCGGGTTTGAACCGTGGCATAAGGTGGGCCCACCCCTGATACCTCTGCACACCGTATCTCTGCACACCGTATCTCTGCACACCGTATCTCTGCACACCGTATCTCTGCACAGGGAGTGATCATGACATTGACCGTGCTTGGCTTGATGATGGGGACTGCGCTGGCCGGGCGGATGCCGCTCGATCCCCAGACCCGCATTCACGCCGGCTTCTCCCTGGCAGAGATCGAGGATCCCGGAGTCTCACTCGGACTCGACTCTCGGCTGACCCGCTTGATCTACGTCGATCTGGGCGCCTTCATCAGCGTGGGTGTCCCAGGCAACGACGGCACCACGGGCGGCGCAGACGAACAGCTCCAGCTCCGACACGCGCTGTACGTCGCGCCCGGGGTGCGGCTGCCGCATCGTCACAAGGAGGGGTTGAATTGGGATCTCATCGGTCGTGGTGGCTTCGCCACCACCTGGACCTCTGACGCCTACGACGATCACACGCTCCAAGCCGCTCCCGCTCTGTTGGCAGGATTGGACGGTCTGATCCGAAAGGATCACATCGGTCTGCGGGCCAGCGGACGGATGCTCTTCTACCGCGGATACTCCAAGGGCGAGCAGCTCGATCTGGTGATGATACGACCTCAGGTAGCGCTGGAAGCCCTCTATCAATGGTAGTGGGGTATCAACGGTAGCGATCAGATGATGTTCGACCCGCGGTAGGGAGGTGACGATGCTGGTCATTCTCACGGTGTTGGGGGTGGCTCAAGCCGGTGTGACGGTGGGGCCGGCGCTGGCGGTGGTCGGATCCAGCGGAATGGCGCTGCGACCCGGTCTGCGAGTCGGATTCGAGCCCACCCCGGAGGCGGCGCTGGAGATCATCGGAGATTCCACGTTCTCTGGAGAGTGGGATCTCGGAGCGGCGCTGGCGGGACGGCTCTATTTGAGCCCGCGATCACCGCCCGGCGTGGGCCTCTATGGGCTGGGTCGGCTCACGGCGGGTCTGTCTGGAGAAGATCAAACGGCCGGTCCCTGGACCGGGCTCTCGCTCGGGTTCGGCGCGCGCCCCTCTCCTCAGGTGGGGTTCGAGGCCTCCTTTGGACCCGAGTGGGCGATGGCCGAGGGACCGCGCTGGCGAACGGAGCTCGGGATCTGCGTGGTGTTTGACGGGAGCGGCGGGGCACGTCGGGGACGACGACATCACCCCCGCCCCATTCCGTAGCGCTGGCCATGAGACGTCCTGCGGGACGGGCAGAGAGCGACCGGCTATTCTTCGGGCAGCCCTGGAGGAATGATGCTGGTAATGCTTGCTTTCACGCGTCTTACGTTGGCGCAGGCCGTGGTGATCAACGAGGTCCTCTACGACTCCAGCGCTTCGGGGGGTGACGACGGTACCGAGTGGATCGAGCTGTGCAATCCCGGTCGGAGGATCATCGATCTCACCGGTTGGACCTTCGAGAACGCTGGACCGAGCTGGAGCGAGGTGTGGACCTTCGGCAGCGCGGCCATCGCTCCCGGGGAGTATCTTCTGGTGGGCTACGGCTCGACGGAGCACCCGGGCGCCTTCGATCCCAACCTGCAGAACGGCGGCTCGTCTACCGACGGACTGCGGCTGGTCGATGACGGTGGTCTCGTGGTCGACACCGTCTTGTACGACGAATCGAACGACAACGGCCTGGAGGATGACTCCGGCAGCGAGGGCGCGAGCTTCGCGCCCGATGTCTCCGCGGGCCACTCGATCGGCCGCGACGATCTCTGCACCGACACCGATGACTCAGGCGCGGACTTCACCGACTACTCCACGCCCACACCAGGCGCGGTCAATGAGGAGAAGACCGGCGGTACCACGGGCGGCACGACGGGCGGCGGCACCACCGGCGGTACGACGGGCGGCACCACCGGCGGAACCGGAGACTGTCCGGATCCCGGGGTGATGATCAACGAGCTGATGCCCAACCCGCCCGGATCGGACGGCGGAAACGAGTGGATCGAGCTGATCAACGCCGGCAGCAGCACCGCGGATCTCTCCGGGTGGTGGATCACCTGGGGTACGCAGGGCAGCTTCAGCAGCGACGAGGAGATCCCCTCGGGGACGACGCTGGCGCCGGGTGAGTTCCTGGTGATCGGCGACGAGAAGATCAGCGACGCGGATGTCTTCGCAGAGCTCTCGATGGGCAACGCCGGCTCCAGCGCCGACGGCGTTCAGCTCGCCGACTGCGATGGCTTCGCAGTGGACACCGTGATCTACGGCGATGACGGCGACAAAAAGGACGACAACACCGATCTGTGGGTCGATGACAGCGGGGCGGTCGCCACCTCCCTGGCTCCGCAGCCCGCCGAGGGCTCCAGTCTGAGCCGCATCGAGGACGGGCTGGACACCGATCTGGCTGGCGAAGACTTCGTCATCTCGGACTTCAACACGCCGGGCAGCAGCAACACCGAGGAGATCCCCTGTCCGGGCAGCGACGACGTCAAGCTCAACGAGTTCCTTCCGGATCCCGACAGCAAGGAGGGCGACGCGGGCAACGAGTGGGTGGAGCTGTACAACAGCGCCGCCGACGCCATCGACCTGACCGGCTGGCGCTTGGAGTGGGGGACGTCCTCGTGGAGCGGCTCAGAGGAGCTGCCTGAGGGTACGAGCATCCCGGCCGGCGGCTTCCTGGTGCTGGGAGACGCCAGCGTGGATGAACGAGACGTGGAGGTCGCCCTCTCGCTGGGTAACGCCGGCTCCAGCGCCGACGGGATCCGCCTGATTCACTGCGGCGGTCGGCCGGCCGACGTGGTGATCTACGGCGAGGAGAACTCCGACGGGTGGACCGACGAGAACGGGGATGCGGCGACGCTCGCGCCGAAGCCCTCTGCCGGCGCGACCATCGCCCGCTGCGTCGATGGCTACGACAACGACCTGGGCAGCGACTGGGTGAGCGGTGAGGCCACGCCGGGTGCGGCCAACCCGGAGTGTGTGCCGACGGTCTGCCAGACCGACGACGGCTCCTCCGGGGTGAAGCTCAACGAGCTGCTCCCCAACCCCGACGGCACTGACTCGGGCCAGGAGTGGGTGGAGCTGTACAACGCCGGCTCTGAGACGTGGAGTCTCGACGGTTGGAGTATCGAGAGCGCCACCTCGTCATGGTCGCAGGACTTCGTCTTCCCGGGCGGGGTGAGCCTGGCGCCCGGGGAATTCCTGCTGATCGCGAGCAGCGCAGACGTGCCGGCAGATCACATCGCGACCTCGCTGTCGCTGGGCAACGGCGGCACCGCGCCGGATGGTGTGCGGCTGCTGGACTGCGGTGAGACGCCTGCGGTGGTCGACACGGTGCTGTGGGGCGACGCCGACGCAGATCTGGAGGACACCGAGCTGCTGGATGATCTGGGAGATCAGACGACCGCGGCGGTGCCTGATGAGGCGAGCAGTCTCGGTCGCACATCGGACGGCACCGACAGCGACGACAACGCCGTGGACTTCTCCAGTCAGGAGCCCACCCCGGGTTCATCGAACGCCGCGACCAGCGGCGGGACGTCGGGAGGCGACGGCAGCAGCGGCGGCAGCGGCAAGGGCTGCGGCAAGGACACGGGCGACAAGAAGTGCGCCGCGGTCGAGCCGATGGGATCGGTGGCTCTGCTCGTGGGCTTCCTCGTGGCGCTGCGTCGCCGTCGGTAGTCCGGAACCAGACAGCGGATACCCCGAAAGGCCGTGCCGCTGTAAGGACGTTTAGTTTTCCCCTCCTATGGATAACTCTAGGGAAAACCGATCAAGGACCCTGCGGATCCAGTGGGGATCCAGCTCTTCTGTGCATCGCCTCCTCCAGCACTTATGGAAAACCGGATAATCCTGTGGAGAAGTGGAGGATGCGCTACGGGGAAAGGGGCGATACACTCTCGATAATCCAGCTTTGAGCGACCATTATCGAAGATAGAGGTTTTCCGGAGAGGTGTGGAAGTCATCCCGTTTTGCGCCTGGGAAAGGGGAAGACCCGATCCGCGGGTTCATCGATGTTCTTCGATCCAGTGCGTGACCATCGCGATCTCTCGCTCATCGAGAATACCGTTCCAGGCAGGCATCAGGCCAGAGTCTCCTCTTCGACCATCGCGGATGATGGCCCGCAGCTCCTCTGTGGAGCGAGCGACTGAAGGAGAGGACGAAGTCCACGTCAGCTGGTCTTTCCCGCTCTCTCCATGGCAGGTCTGACAGTAGCGGTTGTAGATCTCCGCACCCTCTGTCGAGGAGAGCTCAGAGGCCGCCATGCTGAACGCAGGCGGCGGCACCGCAGCGCGCGGCCCACATCCCTGGATCCCGATGAGCAGCGCTCCCAGCGACCACAGCAGCGGGCGTCGTTGTCGGATGGAGCGGGTGATCACCCCCACTGTTCCACCTGATTCATCAGGAACAAGCAGGGACATACGCAGTCCATCTGACGGTGTCCCGGAGGCGGACAGTGACGGTCCGCCTCCGGTGGGGATCACTTGCCTCCGTCTGGAGGCGGACCTGCCTGGGAGGCGCCCTCGGGGGGGGGACCCGGGGGACCGATGTTGGTCCCGCCATCGGATGGACCGATGTTGGTCCCGCCATCGGACGGGCCGTCGCCGCCACCGGGCGCTCCCGCGGCGCCGGGTCCACCGCCACCCGCAGGAGGCGCGGCGCCACCAGGGCCGCCATCGCTCGGCGTGGGGACCTCGCCGGGGGTGGGTGGGTTGCCGGCGTTGGGGGGAGTGCTGGCGGGGCCACCGCCGGACTGGTCCGGAGTGTTGGGGCTGCCACCTGCGCCCATGTTGCTCGGCTTGTCGGAGGCGTCGAGCATCAAATCGCTGGCATCTTTGTCGGGAATCAGCGAGCCGGCCTTCTCCAGGACGGCGAGGCGCTCACCTGTGGTGGGCTTGCCGTCCTTGTTCGAGTCGGCCAGCAGCTCCAAAACGACCGCATCACTGCTCTTGGGAACCGCGATGTCGTAGGCGCCTGTGCTGCTCAGCGTCTTTATGGTGAAGGGCCCGGGGGGCGTGGACGAGCCGGCCTCCTCGGGGTTGATGAACGGCACCACCCGCAGCACCAGCGCTTCGGTGCAGTCGTCGCAGATCGCCTCGCCGCTGAACGTGACGTGGTTGCCGGCCTTCACCTCTTCCTGGGTCTGGCCGGGATCAGGCTCGCCGCTGAGAGCGCCGGAGATCTTGACCAGGATGGAGCCCGTCTCGGGGTTGCCGATGGGTGTGGCGGCCTGTCCGCCAGGGGCGTTGCCGCCGCCGTCGGTGGGACCAGCGCCGCCGCCGGGACCGCCACCTGCTGGCTGGTTACCGCCGCCTCCGGCGTTGGGGTTGCCTGCGGCGCCTGGCCCTCCGCCGGCGCCAGGGCCGGACTCCGGGGGGGTGGGACATGCCACGAGCAAGGTCATGAGGGGGATCAGGAAACGCAACCATCACCTCCGAGTAGGGGAAGCAGGAGAGGCTCGACAGAGAAGACCATCGAGTGAGAAAGCGAGAATGGACGCGGTTGTCCAGCGCTTATCCCCACTTTTCAGAGTGGGCAGCCCGAACCAGGCGATCATTGATCGCTTCTCCTACCCCATCCGGGGGGGACATCTCTACGAGAATAACGTCCCAACCCTCATCATCGAGATTTCGGAGATCGGCGTACAGATCCTTGGCGTAGCGCCTTGGATTTTGAGCCGTCAACACCCCCACCCGCTGTCCCGCCGCCAACAGATCGGCGGTGTCGCTGCGGAGATTCCGAGAGAGGTGGAGCGTCGTGCGTGGTGAGTAGTGGGACTTCAGGGTGCCCGGGGCCGCGGTCGTGGAGGTTCGCGACAGGCGGCCGGTGAGCTCCTCGATCTCCGCAGCGGGGATCCCGCCCGGGCGCAGGAGAGCCGGTGCCGGGCCGGAGAGGTCGATGATCGTGCTCTCGATCCCCACCGCGCAGGGACCGCCGTCGAGGATGCGCAGCTCAGCGCCCAGCTCGCTCCGCACGTGCGCGGCGGTGGTGGGGCTGATGGCTCCGAAGCGATTGGCGGAGGGGGCGGCGACGCCGTCACCCAGCGCGGTGAGGAGGGCGCGGGCGATCGGATGATCGGGTCTGCGGAGGCCGACGGTCGGTCGCCCGCCCGTCACCTCGGCCGGGACATCTGGCAGCGCCGTGAGGATGAGGGTGAGCGGACCGGGCCAGAAGCGCTCTGCCAGGCGCTCTGCCAGGGGGGTCGCTCTCGCCCAGTCGGCCAGGGGCTGCGCGTCGGGCAGGTGCACGATCAGCGGGTGCCCGTGAGGGCGCCCCTTCAGCGTGAAGATCTTCCGAACAGCCGTGGGGTTTCGCGCGTGCGCGCCCAGCCCGTAGACGGTCTCGGTGGGGAAGGCGACCAGCTCTCCGCGCCGGAGCGCGTCGGCGGCGGCCTGGATGGTTGGGTCGGTCATGGCAGGCGGTACCCCCGCACACCGAACGGCGTGGCGGCGATGAGGTGCCCGCCGTTCACCGCCCAGTCCTCGACCTCGGTGAGGCGCCAGCGGGGTTCTCCGTTGCGGTTCACGCACCACAGCCCCAGGTCGGTGACCAGGATGAGCCCGTGCTTGCTGAGCGTGAACGCGCGGATGGGGATCCCCAGCGAGATCACCTGCTCCTCGGGGCCCTCCGTCACGTTCAGCACGCCGTCCTTCAGGCGCCACGGACCGAGCTCGGTGACGATCTCGTCGCCGTGGAAGGTGGAGGACACCGTGGGGGGGGCCACCGCATCGATGGGCGGCGCGCCGTCCTCCTGCCCGGGCGGTCGGACCTCGCTCGGCAGCTCACCGCTGCCCTCCGCCTGCTCCGCTTCCTTCCGAGCGGCGGCGTCTGCGGCGGCCTCCTTCGCGCCCAGCGTCATCTCCTGGCGTCCGCGCGCCGCCTCGGACAGCGAGGCCGTGAGCACGTCTCCAAACGACGGCCCGGCGGGCTTCCAGGTGGGCAGGATGGTGTCGAGGTCGATCTCCACCGGCTGCTCGCCGACCAGCGCCTCGATCCGCCCGTCGATGCGCACCCGCAGCGCGTCCACCGGGCCGGGCAGCTCGATGCGTCTCAGGTGCTGACCGTCTGCCGTGGCGCGCACCACCGACCAGCCGGAGTCCGCGATCCACCCGCCGTCGACGTCGAGGCGCAGGTGGCTCGCGGGGCCGGGGCCCACGCTGTAGTCGGGGTACAGCTCGGGGACCTTCGCGAGGTGCGCCAGCGTGCTGTCGCGATCGAGGGAGAGCGCCAGATCGAGCCGGGCCAGCAGCGGGGTCACCGGGCCGCGTCGGCCGCCCCGGATGGTGCCGCGGGGATCGACGTACCAGGTGCGCGCCTTCTTCCATGTGCCCACCTCCCCGGGCTCGGCCACCCGCAGGGCGTCACCGCAGGGGGCGTCGGCCAGGGACGCCGCGCGGGCTCGCAGGATGCGGGTCACCGTGGGATCGGCCGACGAGAGGACCACGCGGGCGTGACAGCCGGCGGCGTTCGGGCTGTCCACCCAGCGAGCCAGATCCATGTCCGGTCGGGCCCGGGTCACCACGATCGTCCCCTGTGGACCAAGCAGATGGGCGCGCATCGGGGCGCCGGGGCCGCCGCTCTCGGTGCGAAATCGCTGCGGGGGCTCCTGCTCCATGGGGCGCAGGCGCTCCAGGTTGGCCTGGGATCCCAGGTTCAGCGCGTAGAGGCGATCGATGTCGCCGGTGACCAGCGCGACCTTCGCGCGGAGGTCCCGCTCCGCGGCCGCTGCCTCGGTCATCCCCTGGGGGAGCGGCTCGGGATCACCGCAGATCGCCGCGCGCTGCCAGGCCTGCTCGGTCTCCAGCGCACCCCTCGGGGGGAAGGGCTCCGAGAGCGGGCAGCCGTCGGGGAGGGAGACGCGGAGCTCGGTGCCGTCCAGAGCGGTGAGCGTGGCCTCGTCGTCCGTCCAGGTCAGCTCATCCACCTCGCTGAACGGCAGGGGGATCCGCTGCACCGGTCCCTTCGGTGGGAGGACGTGGACGGTGCCCGGAGAGAGCGCCAGGACCACCTCGGGCGTGGAGATCACGCGGGTGACGGGGCCCTCGATCGTGTGATCGCGGACGCGATCGCCCAGGGGGGTCCACAGCCGAATGCGGGTGCGCACCCACAGCCCCTCCCGGCGCTCGGTCCAGGCCACGAGGGTGTGATCGAGGTGCAGGCCCTGGGGGCGACCCACGAGCTGATCGACCGGCCGCAGGCGCCGTCGGCCCATCCACAGGCGGTTGTCGGCGTCGACGACGACCCAGCGGGTGTGGTCTTCGCTCTGCACCAGGAGCTGCGCGCCGTCGATCGCGCGCCGGGGGGCCAGCTCGCTCTGTCCCGCGCCCAGCGCTGCGCCGATCAGGAGCGGGAGCAGGGGAGATGGCATCGGGTGGGCCTAACACCTGATGTTGTGCCGATGATACCGTGGGGCGTGATGACGGAAACCCACCAGTGGTTGGCGGTCGCGCTCCTGGGAGCGGCCTGCGGGGGAAAGGCGGACACCGCTGCCCCTGCGACGACGAGCACCACGGTGACGACGACGAGCACGACGACACCGACCACCCCCGCGATCGCCTGCCCGACCGGCATGGTCGGCGTCGAGGGGGGCACGTTCACGCTCGGGGAGTGGAACGAGGCGGACATCACCTACTACGAGGGCCGCGCGATCCCCGAGATCGAGCTGACGGTGGAGAGCTTCTGCGTGGACGTCTACCCCTTCCCGGGGGAGGCCGGAGACGCCTGGCCCAGCGACGGGCTGAGCTATGATCAGGCCGCGGCGTTCGGCGACACCATCACCGTCTACGGGCGGCGGCTGTGCACCACTGCGGAGCTGCTCCTCGCGGCCGCCGGGCCAGAGAACTGGCGCTACCCCTACGATCCGGAAGACTACAGCGAGGGGACCTGTGATCCCTCGGACAACACCCCCATGCCGCTCGGGGAGTACCCGGGCTGCGTGAGCCCGGTCGGGGTACACGACTTCATGGTGCGCAGCTCCTGGTCGGTGTTCGACGCGGCGACCCTCGCCGCGGTGGAGAAGAACTGGTCTGGAGATCTGCCCGGCGGCGGGACATACGCGGTGTACGGCGGGACCAGCCGTCAGGACACGATCTACGCACCCAACAACTACGCGATTCACCTCTACGGGCCCAAGGACGGCACCTACACCACGAACAACGTGCGCACCTGCGCAGATGTCGGGGCAGGTGAGAAGACGACAGACGAGGCCTGGGCCCGCTGGACCGATAATTTCACGGGTTCTTTCGCTGATTTCCTGTAATCAAGCCAGGCGGCTGACACGTCGTGTCCCGCTGTCGAGCAGAGGCCGGAGGAAACGGACTGTTTCTGTCCGTTTTCAGGTGGTCTGGTTGTCAGGAGTCCGAACGCACCCTAACTAGTGCCTGAAACGCACCCCCACTCCCACCGGAGAATTCCCATGACCGTAAACAAGGCCATCCTGATCGGCAATCTGGGGCAGGACCCCGAGCTGCGCACCACCGGCAGCGGCACCGCTGTCTGCAACCTGCGCATCGCCACGAGCGATCGCCGCAAGGACCGCGAGGGCGCCTGGACCGATCACACCGAGTGGCACAACGTGGTGGTCTTCGGTCGCACGGCCGAGAACGTCGGTCGTTACTGCCGCAAGGGCAAGCAGATCTTCGTCGAGGGCCGCATCCAGACCCGCAAGTGGCAGGATCGTGACGGTCGCGATCGGTACACCACCGAGATCGTCGGAGACAACGTGCGCTTCCTGGGCAGTCGCGGGGAGCCGGCTGAGGGCAGCGGTGGCGGCTACAGCCGTGGTGGCGGCGGCGGCTACAGCGGTGGCGGCGGTACCGGCGGTGGCGGTACCGGCGGTACCGGCGGTGGCGGCGGTGGCTACAGCGGCGGTGGTGGCGGTGGCGGTGGCGGCGGTACCGGTGGTGGGGATTCTCGTCCGAACTACGGCGAAGACGACATCCCGTTCTAGGCCTCGTTCGAGGCCACTGCCTGTTCCAGTTCCCGCTGCCTGTTCCAGTTCAGTGACTCCAAATCCGGCTAATGGTGCTCGGCAGAAGTCCCGATAGGGATTCCTGCGCGCGCCAGTAGTGGC